>NZ_CP134062.1:6300000-6600000 GCF_031583025.1 Mycobacterium sp. Z3061
AATCTGTTTGCGTACATGGTGATTCGCCCGGCGCCGTGCAGATCGCGACCGCCGTCCACGAACAGCTCCGCACCGCCGGGGTCGAGATCGGGGCATTCTGCTGATGCGACTGAAACTCGGCCGCCCCGACCTCACTCAACATACCGGAAAATTCAATGTTCCTGCGGCAGGACAGGATTCGCTACTCTGGGTGACCTGGATGGGGGTGGCCACACTGCTCGTCGACGACGGCACCTCGGCGTTGATGACCGACGGCTACTTCTCCCGCCCCGGTCTGGCCTCGGTGGCAGCCGGGAAGGTGGCGCCCTCGGAGGCCCGCGTCGACGGGTGTCTGGCCCGGGCCAAGGTATCGCGGCTCGCCGCCGTCATCCCGGTGCACACGCATATCGACCACGCGCTCGACTCTGCCCTGGTGGCCGACCGCACCGGCGCCCAACTCGTCGGCGGCGAATCGGCGGCCAATCTGGGCCGCGGATACGGACTCCCGGCGGAGCGGATCGTCGTGGCGGCGTCCGGTGTGCCAATGACCCTGGGCGCCTACGACGTAACGCTGATCGAGTCGCACCACTGCCCGCCCGACCGGTTTCCGGGCGCGATCAGCGCTCCGGTGCGACCGCCGGTGAAGGCCTCGGCCTACCGCTGCGGCGAAGCATGGTCGGCACTGATACAACACCGGCCGTCCGGCCGGCGGCTGCTCATTCAGGGCAGCGCCGGCTACGTCGCGGGTGCGCTGGAAGGCATGAGTGCCGATGTCGTCTACCTCAGCGTCGGACAGCTCGGCCTGCAACCTCGGTCCTACATCACCGAATACTGGGATCAGACGGTGCGGGCGGTGGGCGCGCGCCGCGTCATCGGCATCCACTGGGACGACTTCTTCCGTCCGCTGACAGAGCCGTTGCGGGCCTTGCCTTTTGCGGGTGACGACCTGAACGTGTCGATGCGGCTGCTGGACGAGCTGGCTGCGCGGGACGGCGTTGTCCTGCAGTTGCCCACCGTCTTCCGGCGCGAAGACCCCTGGGCATAGACGTTGCTACTAGTCCTCTCGCTGGTATTGCTGGCGGTCGTACTGGGGTTTGCTGTCGCGCGCCCCAGGGGCTGGCCGGAGGCGGCGGCAGCCGTTCCGGCCGCGGCTGTGCTGATCGCGGTCGGGGCGATCTCGCCGCACCAGGCGGGTGCCCAGGTGTCTGGCCTGGCGCGGGTGGTCGCGTTTCTGGGCGCCGTACTGGTGCTGGCCAAACTGTGTGACGACGAGGGCCTGTTCGAGGCCGCCGGAGCGGCGATGGCGCGCGCCAGCTCCGGATCCCAGGGATTGCTGCGCCAGGTATTCGTCATCTCCGCCACCATCACCGCGGTGCTCAGCCTCGATGCCACCGTGGTGCTGTTGACCCCGGTGGTGCTGGCCACCGTTCGCCAGCTCCGGACCCCGGTGCCCCCATATGCGTATGCCACCGCTCATCTGGCGAACACCGCCTCGCTACTGCTCCCGGTGTCGAATCTGACCAACCTGCTCGTCTACCGCGGCGCGAACATCTCCTTCACCAAGTTCACCCTGCTGATGGCCCTGCCCTGGCTGAGCGCGGTCGCGACCGTCTACCTGGTCTTCCGGCTGTTCTTCGCCCGGGACCTGCGCACCCAGCCCGATCCCGAACATTCCGCGCCGCCACCGCGGCCGCCGGTATTCGTTCTGGCCGTCGTGGCGCTGACGCTGGTGGGATTCGCCGTGGCCGAATGGTTGGACATCGCACCCGCCTGGGCGGCGTTGGCCGGCGCTTCGGTGCTGGCGGTGCGCAGCCTGCGGCACCGGCGCACCACGGTAGGCGAGATCGCGGCTTCGGTGAACATCCCCTTCCTGGTTTTCGTCCTCGCGCTGGGCATCGTCGTGCAGGCCGTCATGCTCAACGGGATGACCGCCAGGATGTCCGCGTTGGTGCCGCACGGATCAGGCCTGGCCGCACTGCTGGGCATTGCGGCACTGGCTGCCGTGTTGGCCAATGTCGTCAACAACCTGCCTGCCACGCTGGTACTGGTGCCGCTGGTGGCTGCCAGCGGACCGGCGGCCGTGCTGGCGGTGCTGATCGGGGTCAACATCGGGCCCAACCTGACCTACGTCGGTTCCCTGTCCAATCTGTTGTGGCGCCGGGTGCTGCGCCAGTACCAGGTGCAGGCCGGAGCCGGCGAATACACCCGGCTCGGCTTGTGCACCGTGCCCGCCGCTCTGGTGGTGGCGGTGCTCGCACTCTGGGCGAGCGTCCAGGTCTTCGGGGTCTGACCTTTCGTGCGCGACCAGACGCAAAATCGCACGAAACGCGGACGTTTCCTGCGATTTCGCGTCTGCTGGCCGTGCTAACCCGCCGCCGGCGGCCTCGTCATGAACGTCAGCCGGTGCCCATAGGCCGGAGTCCTGCGGCCGTTGCCGGCATTCACGAACTGCCCGAACGGCGGCGCCACCGGCACATTGCTGCCGACGGCCCCCTCTGCCGCTGCCGAGATCGAGGTGGCATTGCTGATCGCCGTCACCCCGGACCCGGCGGGGGCGGTCGCCGACGTCCAGCTCACCGGGACCGACAATCCGCTGCCGAGCGGAACCGCCTTGCCAAGGCCCGCCGCCACACCACCGACGCTGCTGGAGAGTTTGGGCAGGGCCCCGGCCGCGCCCCCAACGGCCGCCGGGACCTTCGGGAACGCGGGAGCCACATCATTCGCAAACGAGCCGAGCTTGGCGAAACCGGCCATTTCGTCGCCAAGAAACAGCGTGCTCTGCAGCTCGTATGCCACCGAGTTCATGTAGGGCGAGATGTATTTGCTGTACAGCGGGACCAGGTCGTCGAACGGCGTGTTGGCGACAATCCACTGGTCGATCGCGTTGAACTGACCGTTGAGTGGCGAAGACAGCGTCTGCAACAAGTCGCCGAACCGCGGCATGATTTGTGCTCCTACGCTGTTGAGCTGGGCTTGCACAGCTTGGCCCGCGCCCTTGAACGCCCCGACGGCCTGGTCGACCAGGTTGAGCGGGTCGGTAGCATCGGCGGGCTGAGGCAGCTCGTTGAGCTGAGTTGCCGCCGCCGAGCTACCGGCATAGTTGTACATCGCCGCCGCGTCCTGAGCCCAGAACTCCATATAAAGAGCCTCAGTGGCCGCGATCGCCGGAGTGTTTATCCCCAGAAAGTTGGTCGCGACCAAAGCGGCCAGCAGTGCGCGGTTGGCCGCGATCACCGGCGGCGGAATCGACGCCGCGAAAGCCGTGTCGAAGGCAGCCGCGGCCGCGAAGGCCTGGGCAGCGGCCTGCCCGGCCTCCACGGCACCGCTGTCCAGCCAAGTGATGAACGGCGTCACCGCCGACAGCAGCGACTCCGACGCAGGCCCCAGCCACGGACCGTTGGTGAGCTCGGCGATCACCGACCGGTGGCCGGCCGCGGCGGTTTCGAAGTCGCCGGCCAGGCCACTCCACGCCGCCGCGGCAGCCAACATCGGGCCGGCCCCCGGACCGGCATATATGCGCCCGGAATTGATTTCGGGCGGCAACAGACCATAATCGACCATCGCGTGTTATCCCCGTTGCGTTGATCGGCCGGGTTAACCGGCGGCTGGCGGCTTGGCCATGACCGAGGGCTTGAACCCGTATTGCGGGACATTGCGGCCGTAACCGCCATTGACGAACTGTCCGAACGGCGGTGCCATCGGAAAGCTGTTACCGCCTTCGACCGCGGCCGGGATCGCCGATGCGATGCCCGGATTGGTGGTCGCGTGCCAGGGCACCCAGTTCGCGGGAACCGCCAAGCCACCGATCGCCGTCGCCTTACCCAGGCTGCCGGCCACGCCACCGAGACCGGCGCCCAGGTTGCCCGCGGCCTGCCCAGCAGCCGCTGCCGCCGCAGGGGCCGCTTCGGCGGCAGCCGAAGCGGCGGCCTTCGCGGCGGCAGCGGCATCCTTGTTGAGCGTGTTCGCAATGCCCGCGAGGCCGGTGAAACCGCTGGTGTTCTGCCCGATCGTCTGCGTCGACTGGGTCAGGGCCGCGACTGAGTTGATGTACGGCGAGATGTACTTGCTGTAGAGCGGGACGATGTCGTCGAGCGGGGTGTTGGCCACGATCCACGCGTCGATCGCTGCGCCCTGACCGTTCAACGGCGTGGACAGGGTCTTGACCACGTCGCTCACGCGGGGGCCCACCGTTGCGCCGAGGTTGTTCAGCTGGGTTTGAACACCCGAACCCGCGGCCTTGAACGCCCCGATCCCCTGGTCGAGGAAGCCGAGCGGGTCGACCGCATCGGCCGGTGCCGCAAGTGGCCTCAAATTCGTTGCGGCTGAGGCACTTCCGGCGTAGTTGTACATCGCTCCCGCGTCTTGCGCCCAGAATTCGCCGTATTGGGCTTCGAGCATCGAGATCGCCGAACTGTTCTGGCCGAGCAGGTTTGTGGCGATCAACTGCTGGAGCATGGCGCGGTTGGCCGTAATCAGCGGCGGCGGGACGCTGCCCGCAAACGCCCTCTCGTATGCGGCCGCCGCGGCGGCCGCCTGCGTTGCAGTCTCGGCAGCCTGCTCGGAGCTGTTGCTGAGCCAGGTGATGAAGGGCGAGACAGACGAAACCAGCTTCGCCGATGCCGGCCCGAGCCAGGGACCGCTCGTCAGCGCCTCGATCACCGAGCGGTGCCCCGAGGCCGCCGCCGCGAAGTCGGCGGCCACGTTGTTCCAGGCCACCGCCGCGCTCACCAGTGAGGCTGCCCCGGGCCCGGCGTAGATCCGCGCCGAATTGATCTCGGGCGGCAGCATTCCGTAGTCGACCATTGCTCTTACTCCCCTATCGCCTCAGGCCCGCTCAGTGGGCCAACGCGGCGTTGGCCGCCTCGGTCTCGGCGTAGCTGGCCCCGTTGGTGGCCAGGTTCGCGGCGATCATTGCCTGGATCCTGGACGCCTGCGCGCTCAGTTCCTGGAATCGCTGGCCGTGCGACGCGAACTGAGCCGCGGTCAGGATCGACACCTCGTCGATGGCCGCGGGAATCACCCCGGTGATGGGTCCGGCAGCGGCTGCGCTGCCCACGTTCATCGCCGCGCCCAGGGACTGCAGGGTGCTGGAGGCGGCGGTCAAGTGCTCGGGCAGTGTGCGTACAAAAGACATGAGAATTCCTCCGGCGGTTGTGTGGAATTGGGGCTCAACACCCAGATCAGTTGTCCGTGTATTGCCGTTGATCTTCAGACGGCGCCTACGGTTATCGCTCGATCTGACACCAGAAAGCGCGCGATGATACACCGCTAGTTGTCACTGGTCCATAGCTTTCGGGCCACCCCATGCGAAAGACAGTAGATCCAGAGCGAAGACACAGAAACCGATAACGCCAACTATTCACCGCTTGCAAACTTTTGTTCAGCGTGCGTTAAACAAGAAGGCAGAATTTAAATCATGACCTGCGGAAATGGGGTCGAGGGCCGCCCCCGGCAGACCGTCTGGTCGGCCTCCAAAATTCTTTGAGTTCACTATGTCGACACGATTCCTGTGAGTTCTCACAGAATCATGGAGCGTAGTGTTCCGCCCTCTTCGATCGGTGATGTTGTGACGCCGTGCGGCAATGCCGTGCGGCGGCGTCGCTCAGCTTCTGCGTTGCCGCGCGATTTCGGCGAGCACCACGCCGGCCGCCACCGCGGCGTTCAGCGACTCGGCCTGCCCGGCCATCGGGATGGAGACCACCTCGTCGCAGTTCTGCCGCACCAGGCGGGACAAGCCTTTGCCTTCCGAACCCACGACGACCACCATCGGGTCGGTGCCGTCCAGGTCGTCCAACACCGTGTCACCACCGGCGTCCAGTCCGACGACCCGCAATCCGCGATCGGCCCAATCCTTCAGTGTCCTGGTCAGATTGGTCGCCCGCGCCACGGGGATCCGGGCCGCCGCCCCGGCGCTGGTGCGCCACGCGACGGCGGTCACCGAGGCGGATCGCCGTTGCGGTATCACCACACCGTGCCCGCCCAGGGCCGCCACCGAGCGCACGATCGCGCCGAGGTTGCGCGGGTCGGAGATGTTGTCCAACGCGACCAGTAACGCCGGCGGGCTTTCCAGGGCGCTGGCGACAAGGTCATCGGGGTGGGCGTAGTCGTAGGGCGGAACCTGCAGAGCGATCCCCTGGTGAAGATGGTTGGCCGTCATCCGGTCGAGATCGCTGCGCGGCACCTCCAGAATCGCGATGCCCTTGTCGGCGGCGCGTGCCACGGATTCGGTCACCCGCTCGTCGGCCTCTACTCCGAGCGCGACGTAGAGCGCGGTCGCGGGAACCCCGGCGCGCAGGCATTCCACCACGGGGTTCCGGCCGAGCACGGTCTCGACCTCGTCCACCGGCTTGGCCGGCCGCTGCTGTTGGGGTTTGCCGCGTCTGGCGGCGGGGTGGTTGGGACGCATGTGCGCGGGCGGTGTCGGACCACGGCCTTCCAGACCGCGACGGCGCTGCCCGCCCGAGCCGACCGTGGGCCCCTTCTTGGAGCCGGCTTTCCGGATCGCACCCCGACGCTGTGAATTACCGGCCATCTATTTGACGTCACCGCCCAGCGTCCACTGCGGTCCGTCGGCGGTGTCGGTGACCTCGATGCCGGCTTGTTTGAGCCGGTCGCGAATCTCATCGGCCAGCGCCCAGTTGCGCTCCTCGCGCGCCTTCTTCCGATTCTCCAGTTCGGCCTGGACCAGCACGTCGACCGCAGCGAGAGCGGCAGACGTCTCGTCGCGGGTCTCCCAACGCTCATCCAGAGGGTCGCAGCCCAGGATTCCCATCATGGCGCGGATGGCAGACGCGCTCTTCAAAGCACCGTCGTGATCTCCGGCGTCGAGCGCACGGTTGCCGTCGGCGCGCGTCTGGTGGATCTCCGCCAGCGCCATCGGCACCGCCAGGTCGTCGTCGAGCGCGGCCGCAAATCGCGGAGTCCACTCGCCGGGACACACCGTCCCCACCCGGCTGCGCACGCGGTGCAGGAATTCCTCCACGCCCACATACGCTTTGACCGCATCCTGCAGCGCGGTCTCGGTGTACTCGAGCATCGACCGGTAGTGCGCGCTGCCGAGGTAGTAGCGCAGCTCGGCGGGCCGAACCCGTTGCAGCATCGCCGGGATGGCCACCACGTTGCCCAGCGACTTGCTCATCTTCTCGCCGCCCATGGTCACCCAGCCGTTGTGCAGCCAGAAGCGCGCGAACCCGTCGCCCGCCGCACGGCTCTGGGCGATCTCGTTCTCGTGGTGCGGGAAGATGAGATCCATGCCGCCACAATGGATGTCGAATTCGGGCCCCAGGTAGGTGCGGGCCATTGCCGAACACTCGATGTGCCAGCCGGGCCGTCCGCGTCCCCACGGCGAGGGCCACGACGGCTCACCGGGCTTCGCGCCCTTCCACAAGGTGAAGTCGCGCTGGTCGCGCTTGCCGGTGGCCGCGCCCTCGCCCTGATGCACATCGTCGATCCGGTGGCCGGACAACTGCCCGTAGTCCGGGTAGCTCAGCACGTCGAAGTACACGTCACCCGCCGCCGGGTAGGCGTGACCCGTTTCGATCAGCCGCTCCATTAATTCGACCATCTGGGTGATGTGCCCGGTCGCCCGCGGTTCTGCCGAGGGCGGCAGCACGTCGAGCGCGTCGTACGCCGCGGTGAATGCCCGCTCGTGCGTGGCGGCCCACTCCCACCAGGGGCGTCCGGCCGCCGCGGCCTTGTTCAGGATCTTGTCGTCGATGTCGGTGACGTTGCGGATGAACGCCACGTCGTACCCCCGGGCCGTCAGCCAGCGGCGCAGGATATCGAAGGCAACGCCGCTGCGGACATGGCCGATGTGCGGGAGCCCCTGCGGGGTGGCGCCGCACTGGTAGATGGAGACGTGCCCCGCGCGCAGCGGCACGAAATCACGCACGGCTCCCGTCGCCGTGTCATGAAGCCGCATTTGGGCACGATCGGTCACGACGTGCCAGCTTACTGCCTGCACCTGCGGGACCCCGGCGGCCGGTGTTCATCGGAGCGGAATGACAAGGGCCGTCGCGATGGCGGCGAGACCTTCTCCCCGGCCGGTGAGGCCGAGTCCGTCGGTGGTGGTGGCCGCCACCGACACCGGTGCGTTGAGCAACCGGGAGAGCACCGCCTGGGCCTCGTAGCGGCGCCAGCCGATCTTCGGACGGTTACCGATCACCTGCACCGCCGCATTGCCGACCATGAAGCCGTTCTCGGTGAGCAGCTCGAGAACGTGGCGCAGCATCTCGGCACCGCTGACACCCTTCCAGCGCGGGTCATCGACCCCGAACACGCCTCCGATGTCGCCAAGACCGGCGGCGGACAACACCGCGTCGCAGAGCGCATGGATCGCGACGTCGCCGTCGGAGTGCCCCGAACAGCCGTCGGCACTGGGGAACAGCAGGCCCACCAGCCAACACGGCCGCCCGGGTTCGATCGGGTGCACGTCGACACCCATACCGACGCGCGGCGTCTGCATCACTGCCGCACTATAGCCTTGGCCAGCATCAAGTCGAGCTGCGTGGTGATCTTGAACGCCAGCGGGTCGCCGTCGACCACCTGGACCTGCCCGCCCATGTGCTCGACGAGGGATGCGTCGTCGGTGAAATCGCCGGTGTCGGCGGATGCCTGCTCGAAGGCGCGCAGCAGCACTTCGGTGGCGAACCCTTGCGGTGTCTGTACCGCACGCAGGCCCGCCCGTTCCGGCGTGCCCAGGACCACCCCGTTGGCGTCGACGGCCTTGATGGTGTCGGAAACCTGCAACCCCGGCACCACCGCGCCGTGTCCGTCCCGCAGCGCCTGCACCACTCGCGCGATCAGCGTCGGTGGCGTCAGCGCCCGGGCCGCATCGTGCACCAAGACGAACTCGGGACCCGAGTCGATCACTGCCGACAAAGCCAGCCGCACGGATTCGGTACGGCTGGCTCCGCCGGCCACGATGGTGGCGAGATGTCCCAGCATCAATTTGGCCTCGTCGGTGCGATCCGGGGGAACCGCGACGACGACGGTGTCGACGACGCCCGACGCGTGCAGACCTGCCACGGCCCGCTCAACCAGCGACTGTCCTTCGAGCTGATAGAAAGCCTTGGGTACGCCGGCAGCCAGCCGGCGCCCAGAACCTGCGGCCGGAACGACCGCGACTACGTTTCCGTTCAGGAGGCGGCAGCCAGGACCTCGTCCAGGATGGTGTCGGCCTTGGCCTCATCGGTGCTCTCGGCCAACGCCAACTCGCCGACCAGAATCTGCCGGGCCTTGGCCAGCATCCGCTTCTCGCCCGCCGACAGGCCGCGCTCCTGGTCACGGCGCCACAGGTCACGAACGACCTCGGCCACCTTGTTCACGTCGCCGGAGGCGAGCTTCTCCAAGTTGGCCTTGTAGCGACGCGACCAGTTGGTGGGTTCTTCGGTGTGCGGAGCACGCAGGACCTGGAAAACCTTGTCCAGGCCTTCCTGGCCGACGACGTCGCGGACGCCGACGTATTCGGCGTTATCGGCGGGCACTCGAACAGTCAGGTCACCCTGCGCAACTTTCAAGACGAGATACTCTTTTGGTTCCCCTTTAATGGTCCGAGTTTCGATCGCCTCGACTAACGCAGCACCGTGGTGTGGGTAGACGACGGTGTCACCGACCTTGAAGATCATATGATTCGAGCCCCTTTCGTTAGTTCATTCTAACACGCCGCCTCGACGCGTGTAGATCAACGGTGCAGGTCAGGGGCACGCTGCGCGCAATTTAGGGGTTGACAGGCGAGCTTAGACGTGCAGTGGGGCTGCGCCGCCGCCAAGTCCTGCCCGGCGTCACAAGCGCCTCCGAACGGCTGGGCCGGTCAACACCGGGCATCCCGCCGCTACCGTCATCGGTACCGTGCTACTACTCTGCATAGTTGAAATTGCGCCTGAATTGCGACGGGGCCGACCAGGAGGCATTGCGTGAACCACTCCAACATCCGCCTGCCATTCCGCCCGGCAAAGCTGACCGCGTGGTTGGCCGCTGTCGCGCTGGCCGTGGTCGCGCTCAGCGGTTGCGGAACCGGACAGATTTCCCAGACTGCCGCTCAGGAGCCCGCCGTCAACGGCAACCGGGTCACGATCAACAACGTCGCGCTGCGCGACATCCGCATCCAGGCCGCGCAGTCCGGCGACTTCCTGCAACCCGGCAAGTCGGTCGACCTGGTCCTGGTGGCGATCAACAACTCACCGGACGTCAACGACCGGCTGACCGGTATCACCAGCGACATCGGCAACGTGACGGTGTCCGGTGACGCCAAGCTGCCGGCCGGCAAATTGCTGATAGTCGGCACCCCGGAGGGCCAGGTCGTGGCACCGGGACCGTCCGAGGGCAACGGGGCGGCCAAGGCGACCGTCAACCTGTCGAAGCCGATCACCAACGGACTGACCTACAAGTTCACCTTCAAGTTCGAGAAGGCGGGCGAAGCCAGCGTGCAGGTGCCGATTTCGGCCGGCATGCCCCAAATGCACGAGGGTTCAACCCACCCCTGACCGGCCCGTCGGCGTTCCTTCCCCGGAACTGTCACCCTCTCCCGATACCGTCACGGGGTGGCCAACGCGCGATCGCAATACCGATGCTCGGAATGCCGCCACGTAAGCGCCAAATGGGTCGGGCGCTGCCTGGACTGCGGCAACTGGGGGACCGTGGAAGAGGTGGCCGTACTGGCCGCCGTCGGCAACGGCAAGCGCTCGGTGCCGTCCGGGTCGCGGGCGGTGCCGATCAGCGCGGTCGAGCCGAATAAGAGCCGGCATCAGACCACCGGTGTCGACGAACTGGACCGGGTGCTGGGCGGCGGTGTGGTTCCCGGCTCGGTGACGCTGTTGGCGGGCGATCCCGGCGTCGGCAAGTCGACCCTGCTGCTCGAGGTCGCGCACTGCTGGGCGCAGCGGGGGCGGCGCGCGCTCTACATCTCCGGCGAAGAGTCCGCCGGCCAGGTGCGGCTGCGGGCCGACCGGATCGGTTGCGCCGGCGCTGCGTTCGACGAGATGTACCTGGCCGCCGAATCCGACCTGCACACGGTGCTGGAGCACATCGACACCGTGCGACCGGCGCTGGTCATCATCGACTCGGTGCAGACGATGTCCACCACCGAGGCCGACGGCGTCGCCGGGGGCGTGACCCAGGTGCGAGCGGTGACGGCCGCTCTGACGGCGGCCGCGAAGGCCAACGGTGTCGCGATGATTCTGGTCGGACACGTCACCAAGGACGGAGCCATCGCCGGGCCTCGCTCGCTGGAGCACCTGGTCGACGTGGTGCTGCACTTCGAGGGCGATCGCAACGGGTCGCTACGGATGGTCCGTGGCATCAAGAACCGGTTCGGCGCGGCTGACGAGGTGGGATGTTTCCTCCTGCACGACAGCGGCATCGAAGGGGTCGCCGATCCGTCGAACCTGTTCCTGGATCAACGGCCGAACCCGGTTCCGGGGACCGCGATCACGGTGACCCTGGACGGCAAGCGACCGCTGATCGGCGAAGTCCAGGCGCTACTGGCCACCCCGAACGGCGGCTCGCCGCGGCGGGCCGTCAGCGGCATCGACCACTCCCGTGCCGCGATGATCACGGCGGTGCTGGAAAAACACGCCCAGCTGCGCCTTTCCGTCAACGACATCTACCTGTCCACCGTCGGCGGCATGCGGTTGACCGACCCCTCGTCAGATCTGGCGGTGGCCACCGCGCTGGCCTCGGCCTACGTCAACCTGGCGCTGCCCACCACCGCAGTGATGATCGGTGAGGTCGGTCTGGCCGGTGACCTTCGCCGGGTGCACGGCATGGACCGGCGGCTAACCGAAGCCGCTCGCCAGGGCTTCACCATCGCGCTGATCCCGCCGGGTTGCAAGACCATTCCCGCCGGTCTGCGCGCCCTGAGCGCGGCCACCATCGGCGAGGCGCTGCAGCATCTGATCGGCATCGCCGAGCACCGCCCCGCCGCCGAAGTGGGGTGGCAACCACTCGAGAGCCGCCGGTAGGGGTCCCCTCGCCCGGGCCGCCGTAGCAGAATGCTCGCTGTGACACGTACGACCCTGCGTGAGGCCGTCGCCCGACTGGCTCCGGGCACCGGGCTTCGCGACGGCCTGGAACGCATCCTGCGCGGACGCACCGGCGCCCTGATCGTGCTCGGCCACGACGAGAACGTGGAAGCCATCTGTGACGGCGGCTTTCCGCTCGACGTCCGCTACGCGCCCACCCGGTTGCGCGAGCTGTCGAAGATGGACGGCGCGGTGGTGCTGTCGACCGACGGCAGCCGTATCGTCCGGGCCAACGTGCAGTTGGTGCCGGACCCCTCGATACCCACCGACGAATCCGGCACCCGGCACCGGTCGGCCGAACGGGCGGCCATTCAAACCGGCTACCCGGTGATCTCGGTGAGTCACTCGATGAACATCGTGACCGTCTACGTCGGCGGCGAACGCCACGTACTGACCGACTCCGCGACCATTCTGTCGCGCGCGAACCAGGCCATCGCGACCCTGGAGCGCTACAAGACCCGGCTCGACGAGGTCAGTCGGCAGCTGTCGCGGGCCGAGATCGAGGACTTCGTCACGCTGCGCGACGTGATGACGGTGGTGCAGCGTCTCGAGTTGGTCCGCCGCATCGGGCTGGCGATCGACTACGACGCCGTCGAGCTGGGTACCGACGGACGCCAGTTGCGGTTGCAGCAGGAAGAGCTCCTGGGCGGCAACGACATCGCCCGGGAGCTGATCGTCCGCGACTATCACGCCAATCCCGACCCGCCGTCCAAGGGGCAGATCGCCGAGACGCTCCACGAACTGGATGGTCTGTCCGACACCGAGCTGCTCGATTTCACCTCACTGGCCAAGGTGTTCGGCTACCCGACCACGGCAGAGGCACAGGATTCGGCGCTGAGCCCGCGCGGCTACCGCGCGATGGCCGGGATCCCCCGGCTGCAGTTCGCGCACGTCGACCTGCTCGTGCGCGCGTTCGGGACGTTGCAGGGGCTACTGGCCGCCAGCGCCAACGACCTGCAATCCGTCGACGGCATCGGCGCCATGTGGGCCCGCCACGTGCGCGAGGGCCTGTCCCAGCTGGCCGAGTCGACGCTTACGGATCACTAGCCGCCCTGCGCCGGCGGCGCCTCCGGCGGCGGCGCGAGAGCCGGTCCCGGGGCGGGCGCCGGGCCCGGCGGCTGCGGCGGCTGGTTCAGCACGAAGGGCAGCGGCTGCGAGCGCAGGTTGCCCAGCTGGACGACCAGGTTGTAGGTGCCCGGCCCGATCGCCGGACGCGGCAGCGGGCACTTCGGTGCGGAACCCATGCCGGTCCAGGTCACCGCGGTAGTGACCTGCTCGCCGGGGGTGAAGGTCTTGACCAGGGTCTCGTTGGACGGCGCGCAGTCCAGGTTGGACCACAGCCGCTTGTTGTCCAGCGAGTACACGTACGCCGCCAGCACCGCGGCACCCACGTCGCGCTTGCAGGAAACCAGTCCGATGTTGGTCACCACCATGGTGAATTTCGGCTGGTCCCCGATGTAGTACTGGGGCGAGTTGGTCAGTCCCTTGACGGCCAGGGTCGCGTCGGGGCAGTCGTCGCCGTCCTTGAGCACCGGCGGTGGTTGCACCGCGGCGGTAGGTGTCGCCGACTCCGGGTTGAGCACGCCAGGAGAGGCACCCGGGGCAGGAGCCTCCGTTTGCCCGGCCGGCTGCTGCGTCGCCGGTGCCTGCGGCGCATTTGAGCCTGGATGGCTCTGAGCGGAAGCGGGCTTGTCGGCGGGCTTGGCCCCCGCGTTGCTACTGACGAAGGCGATGACGATGGCGACAGCTATCCCGACCACCACAACCGCGATACCCAGGGCTAGTCCCCTGCGCCGCCAGTAGATCTCGGTCGGTAGCGGGCCACGCGGTTCCAGATCCAGCACATTCCCACGGTAGGGCCAGGTCACGCATCTTTGCCTGACCCGGCTCGGCGTGTCGCGTGGTTAGCCGGACTGTCCGAGTGTAAGGAGCCGCTAGACGGCCTGTTCCTGTGGCGCCTGCTCCCCGATGTCGCCGATGTGGTCGACCAGCTCCGCCTTACCCTCGGCGAGCTGGTAGGTGACGCCGGCGAGCGCCAGCGTGCCTTCGGCAACCCGATCCGCGATGGTCGAGGAACGGGCCGCGAGTTGCTTGAGCGTCTCACTCACATGCCGTTCCTCGAACTCGTCGACACGGGTCAGGCCCTCGCGCCGGCCGGCCAGCACCGACGGAACCACGCGTTCCACCACGTCGCGGACGAAGCCGCCCGGGATCGCGCCGTTGTCCAGGGCGTCGATGGTCGCCTTCACGGCCCCGCAGCTGTTGTGACCGAGTACGACGATCAGCGGGACGTTGAGCACCGCGACCGCGTACTCGATGGATCCGAGCACCGCCGAGTCGATGGCCTGCCCCGCGGTACGGACCACGAAGACGTCGCCGAGGCCTTGGTCGAAGATGAGTTCGGCGGCCACCCGGCTGTCGGCACAACCGAAGATCACGGCGGTCGGCTTCTGACCGCCGGCCAGACTGGCTCGGTGGTCGATGCTCTGGCTCGGGTGGGCGGGCTTGCCGGCGACGAATCGCTCGTTACCCTCTTTGAGTGCTTTCCAGGCGCTTATCGGGTTGCTGTTGGGCATGTCAGCCATTCTGCCGGAACTGCCCGGGTCAGGCCCAGTGAACATATCGGTCACCAATCTTGTCGCTTGGTACGAGCGGTCGCGTCGGGACCTGCCCTGGCGTGAGCCGGGGGTCAGCGCCTGGCAGATCCTGGTCAGCGAATTCATGCTGCAGCAGACGCCGGTGTCCCGGGTGCTGCCGATCTGGACCGAGTGGGTGCGCCGCTGGCCCACCCCATCGGCGACGGCGGCGGCCAGCGCCGCCGACGTCCTGCGGGCCTGGGGCAAGCTGGGTTATCCCCGGCGGGCCAAGCGCTTGCACGAGTGCGCCGTCGTCATCGCCCGCGAGCACGGCGACGTTGTCCCCGACGACGTGGAAACGTTGCTGACACTGCCGGGCGTCGGTAGCTACACCGCCCGGGCGGTGGCCTGCTTCGCGTATCGACAGCGAGTTCCAGTGGTGGACACCAATGTTCGGCGCGTGGTGGCCCGCGCCATTCACGGGCGGGCCGACGCGGGCAACCCGTCGGCCACCCGCGATCATGCCGACGTCGAAGCTCTGCTGCCCAATGATGATGTCGCGCCTACGTTTTCGATTGCGCTGATGGAGCTTGGCGCGACGGTCTGCACGGCGCGCACACCCAAGTGCGGCCTGTGCCCGCTGCCGGCCTGCGCGTGGCGCGACGCGGGGTCTCCGGCCGGCGACACTCTGCCACGGCGGGCACAGTCTTACGCCGGGACCGACCGGCAGGTTCGCGGTCGGTTGCTGGATGTGTTGCGCGACAACAGCTCTCCGGTCACCCGAGCGCAGTTGGACGTGGCGTGGCTGACCGATACCGCACAGCGCGATCGCGCTCTGTATTCGCTGCTTGTCGACGGCCTGGTCACCCAGACGGCGGACGGGCGATTTGCGTTGGCGGGCGAGGGGCAGTAGCCCAGCAGGCGTCACAGCAGCGAAGCCCGAGACGTCCGGTCGTCAACATGCCTGACTTTCTCGCGCACCCGCGTAGACCGTTACACGAAATATATTTCGTGATGTTTGACAGACGTATTTTGTCTCACGTAATCTGCATCGCATGTACCTCGGACATCTGATAGCACGAAGGGCGGTGGCTGACCAATGACCGCCGTCCTCCTCACCGTTCTGATTGCGCCTCTGCTCGCATCCGTCATCGCCCTGCTGGCCGGTGACCGGCGTACCCGGCTGGTCGGCCGATTCGGCGCCGCGACCGCCGCTTCGGGACTGGTCGCGGCCGCTGCCTTGAGCGTTCAGGTAGTGCTGCACGGGCCGATACACGCCTCGCTGCGTACTGACCACGGCACCCTCATCGGCGAGGTGAGCGCCGGCCGGCTCAGCGCCCTGCTTCTGGTGCTGGTGTACGGAGTGAGCACGGTCGTTCAACTGTTCGCCCTGCGCTACCTCGCCTGCGACCGCCGGTCGGGCTGGTTCACCGCCGGGACCGGATTGCTCACCACCGCGTCCGCCGGCCTGATGATTTCGGGAACTCTGATCGCCTTGGCCTTCTGCTGGACCTTGGCCGGGACGGCGTTGTGCCTGCTCCTTGCGACCTACTGGGAATTGCCGGCTGCCCGCGACGGTGTGCGACGCACCGCGACCGCATTCGCGCTGGGCGATCTCGCGCTGTGGTCGGCGGTCGGGTTGGTGACCATGCAGTGGGGGAATCGAAGCCTGTCCGAGTTGACGGTCGACAAAGACGCTTCACCGACGATGCTGGTCGCCGCAGTCCTGATCGTGGTGGCTGCCCTGTCCCGGTCCGCGCAGATTCCGTTTCACCGCTGGTTGCCGGCCACCCTCGCGGCACCTACCCCGGTGTCGGCCTTGCTGCACGCCGGTGTGGTCAACGCCGGGGGTGTGCTGCTGGTCCGGTTGAGCCCGATCGTCAGCGGATCGGCGCTGGCTATGGGTATAGCGTTCACCGCCGGCATGCTGAGCATGGTCTACGGGGCCCTGGTGATGCTCACCAAGTCCGACATCAAGGGCTCGTTGGCATATTCGACGATGGCCCAAATGGGCTTCATGATCTTGACCTGCGGCTTGGGGCTGTCCGCCGCGGCGGTCTTCCACCTGGTCGGGCACGGCTTTTACAAGGCCACGCTCTTCTTGTCCTCGGGCTCGGCGATCGCCAAGCGGCGCCAGAAGGCCGCTCGCCCGCCCGCGCCGCCGCTGAGCCCTACCCGACGTGCAGCGGTACTCGTCACTGCGATTCTGGTGCCCGCGGCCGCACTGTACGCAGCCGACGCCGTGATGCCGTTGCACACGGCAGAGCACGGTTCGGCAGAGGCGCTGGTGATCTTCACCTGGGCCACCGCCGCGGCGGCACTGATGGGCTGGCTGGCGCGATCACCCCATTGGCCGGCAGTCTTCGCCGCCGGCGTAGCGCTGCTCGGCGCGGGCGTCGGCTACCTAGCGCTGGTCAACCTGGTGACCGGGTTCCTCTCTCCCGATCTGCCGCCGGTCGCCGTGCCATCGGCCTCTTCGTTGGGCATCGCCGCAGCGGCGGTCGTACTCGGCGCCCTGGCCCTGCTGCGCCAAGCTCCCCCCGATGGCTGGGCCGGCCGTTTGCAGCGTGCCCTCTACACCAAAGCGCTTGTAGCAGGACATGTCTCAGCGATACGCCCACAGCAGATCCCCACCCCGACCCACTTGACCGCACAGCTGACAGGAGCGCACCGATGACCATCGTCGCTGAACACGTCTCGATCGACGCGCTGCGTGCCCAGCTACGCAGCGAGGTGAATCTGGCCGCGCGGGTGGTTCCCACCCACTACCCGCTGGAGACCTTCATCGCCGTCAACCCGCTGGCCGGACTGGAAGGTATGCCATTCGAGCAGGCGGTGCTGCGCGCCGGTGACCTCTACGGTGTCGCGGGACTGCTCGATGAGACCGCCTACCGCGACCTTTACCACCGCGGACGGATCACCGACGCCGACCTCGAATCGGCACTGCGGCTGCGTTACCCCACCCTGCTGGACGGAGAATCCATCCAGCTGGGTGCCCGGCGCGTGACACCTGCCGAGTTGTTGCGCGACGACCTGCTCAACGGCCGCGTCGCGCCCAAGCCGTTGCGCCGCAACAAGATGCGCAGTGAGCAACTCGCACCGCAGGTAGCCGAGGAGGTGGACGCTCAAGCCGCCAAATGGAGTACGGCATTCTTCGGATCACCCGCGGCGGGTTGGCCGATGCCCGCGCGTGAACGAGGCTTCTTCCACGCCTGGCGGACTCTGGCCGCCGGCGATCACAAATTGAGACGAAAGGTCCGCGCCGCCCTACGCGAGGTGCCCGAACGAGCCGACGACGCTGCACTGCAGGCGCTGCGGCAACTGGGCGTCACCGACGACGAACGCATCACCTACCTGCAGGCGCATCTGACCCGCCTTCCCGGCTGGGCGGCGTACGTCCGTTGGTATGCCGAGCGGATGGTCGGCGCGGACCTCCTCGACTACCTGGCCCTGCGTCTGACCTACGAAGCATTGCTGCTGCCTGACAACGCTTCTGAGCCGGCCGCCGATGTCGACGCCATCGACCGCCCAGCCATCGCCTCCGCGGAGCAGCGGGCAGCGGATCTCGCGCGCATCTGGGGCCTGAACGAGTTGAGTGACGATGAGCTGGCTTCGGCCGCAAGGATCTTGGCAGCTCTTCCGGTCACGACCCGGCCGGTGGTTTGGCAACAGGCCTACGAGGCGCACTACCGCGACGCGCTGCTGAAGTCCTTGAGTGGCAGCACTACGCAGGGGTCCCACGGGCGGCCGCACATCCAACTTGTGTGCTGCATCGACGCTCGGTCGGAAGGCCTGCGCCGGCGCATCGAAACCAAGGGCGGATACGAAACCCTCGGCTTTGCAGGGTTTTTCGCGGTCGCCATCCGGTTCACCGACCTGGTCGGCGGAGCACCCAACGAGCTGTGCCCGGTTCTGATTCGTCCCCAGCACGAAGTCCGCGAAAGCCCGGCACCCGAAGGTGTGCGTGCGGCCAAGCGGCTACGAGACGGCAGTGTCGTCATGGCCGGCGCCGAGGCCGCCTTCAACACCGCGAAGCAGGCACTTCTGGCGCCGTTCACCCTGGCCGAGGCCTCTGGCTGGGCCGCCGGTCCATGGGCTGCCGCAAAGACGCTGAGCCCGAAAGCCAGCGGCACCCTGCGCCGGCGCCTGCGCGACCGGCTGGCCCCGCCCGCACCCACCGTTCTCTCCGTCAACGACAGCGTCGATCTGGCACAACGGGCCCTCTACGCTCAAGTGGCTCTCACCACCATGGGCCTCACCAGCGGATTCGCCCGCCTGGTAGTGATGTGCGGACACGGCAGCACCACCGAGAACAACCCCTACCAGGCGGCGCTGGACTGCGGGGCGTGCGGCGGGCAACCGGGTGGCCCCAACGCGCGAACCGCGGTCGCCATCCTCAACAACGCCGACGTCCGTGCGGAGTTGCGCGATATGGGGATCTCGATTCCAGAGGACACCTGGTTCGTCGCCGCTCTGCACGACACGGCCACGGACCGGGTTTCTGTCCTGGACGAGCACCTGGTCCCGGCGAGCCATGTGGCGGACCTGCGCCGGCTGAGCACCGATCTCGAGGTGGCCGGTGCGGAGTTGGCCGCCGAGCGCTGCGCCGTCCTACCCGGCGGCCCGGCCCGGCCGGACCCGACGCGGGCAGCGCGGCACGTCGCCAACCGCTCCGCCGACTGGGCGCAGGTCTTTCCCGAATGGGGGCTGGCCGGCAACGCTGCCTTCATCGTCGGGCCCCGCGACCTCAGCAGCGGCCTCGACCTGGGGCGACGGACCTTCCTGCACTCCTACGAAGCTGACGTCGACCCGGACGGCAGCGCGTTGGAGACGATCCTGACCGCCCCCATGGTCGTGGCCCAGTGGATCAGTTGTCAGTACTACTTCTCGACGGTTGCGCCGGAGCTGTTCGGAGCGGGGACCAAGACCGTCCACAACGTGGTCGCCGGAGTGGGCGTGCTCGCCGGCCACGGCGGTGACCTGCAGCTGGGACTGCCTCGCCAATCGGTTACCGACGGTCAGACGTTCGGGCACGAGCCGATGCGCCTGCTGACCGTCGTCCAGGCCCCGCTCGAGCGAATCGACATGATCGTCGACCGCAACCCCGTCCTCCAGCATCTGTTCGGAAACGACTGGGTAGCCCTCGCGGCCCGCGAAAAGCCGGGAGACGACTGGCAGCGCTGGACTCGCAACGGCTGGCGGAGCTGGGAATCGGGAGTCGAAAAGCACAACGCAACTGAGGAGGTATTGCCATGCCGCTGAATGGCCTGACAAAAATGACGAAAATCGAAGTGGTGGTGGGCGGCGATCACGCGTCCGCGGTTCGCGACCAATTCCACAGCGCAGGCGCCACCGGGTTCACCAGTGTCTCGGGCGTCTCTGGGCTCGGGCATCACGGCTATCACCAGGGCCGGCTGCTCTTCAACCAGCAAGCGGCACTCGAAATGCTCATCACCGTCGTGCCGGACACCAAGTCAGAGGCACTGGTAGCCGGATTACGACGGCTACTCGAGGGTTCGCCGGGGGTCATGTTCGTGACCGACACCTACGTCAGCCGGCCCGAGTACTTCAGCTGAAACCAACCACAGAAAGGTAACGAAAATGTCCAACCCCACTTCCGCCTGGCAGGGCCTGCAAGCCGGAAATCAGCACTTCCACAACACCTTGCGCAAGCAGCACAGCGTCGCCAACGGACAGCCGCCCGCCGCCGTCGTGTTCCGCTCCGCAGATTCCGACGTGCCGAGCCAGGTGGTGTTCGGTCAGAGCTGGGGCTCGATCATCGACGTCAGCAACTGGGGACACGTCATCGACACCGGCGTGCTGGCCACCCTCGAGTACGCCGTCGGCACCCTCAAGACGCCGTTGATCGTCATCCTCGGCCACTCGGACTCCAGCGCCATGCAGACGGCCCTCGATGCCTGGAACAACGCCAACTTCCCCGACGGCGCCACGCGTGCCGTCGTCGAACAGGCGGTTTCCTCCCTGGCCCGCGCCGACGCCGGCATCAATACCGCCGACGATCTGACGGCCGCTCACGTGGCACACGTCGGGGTGTCGCTGCTGCACAAATCGCCGCTGGTCGCCAAGGCGGTCGACAGCGGACGGTGTGCAATCGTCGCCGCCCTACTCGACCGTGCGGACGGTCGGGTCCAGGTCTGCGGGACCATCGGGCAGGTTTCCGACAACGAGACACCGTTGCTGCGGGTCGTGTAAGAAGTGCGAGCTGCCGGGCCCGGCGGATTCCGCCGAGCCCGGCCGCCTGCTGGAACCTCTGATGAACGCACCCATTGACTCCTACGCCGGGACGGTGATCGCGATGGGCACCATGCACGGCAAAGAGCGGCAGGTGGCGCCGGCCTTCGCCGCAGAGATCGGTGCCCGGGTGATCGCCCCGCCAGGCATCGACACCGACCAGTTCGGCACCTTTGCCGGTGAGATCACCAGGACGCTGGCGCCGGTGGCAGCGGCCTCGGCGAAGGCCCGGTTGGCCATGAGCGCGGCCGGAGTGCCCTACGGAGTGGCCAGCGAAGCCAGCTACGACACGTGGTACGGCATGCTGGCCGTGCACCAGGAGATTCTGGTGTTCGTCGACGACACCCGGGGCATTCAGGTGGTGGAAGGTGTGAACATCCCACGTACCCCCGGCCCGCCGAAATTGGTCATGAGCGGCCATGAAGCCGTCGACGCCGCGCGACACTTCGGGTTCCCCGAGCAGGGAGCGGTCGTCAAAGCCACCGTCGAAGGGGATACGCGCGTTTTCGGCAAGGGACTCACGGATGCTTTCGCTCTCGTCGAGATCGTCGACAACGCCGTGGCGGCCGCGGACAACCGGTGCGCCCTGCTGGAACCCGACCTCCGGGCACATCACAACCCGGGGCGCCGGGAAGTCCTGTCCGCCCTGGCCAATCGACTCGCCGGCCGGCTCGCCACCCCGTGCCCAGGGTGCATGTCACCTGGATACGGGCGGGTCGCGGTCCGCGAAGGGTTACCGTGCCGAGCATGCGGGTCGCCCACCACACTCGTCGCGGCCGACATCCTCGGCTGCCCGGCGTGTGACCACCACAGCGAGGATGCCCGCGGCGGGCTGGCGGAGCCACGCTACTGCCCCGAATGCAACCCCTAACGGCGATCGCAAGCGCGGCGTTGCCGCGCGTAGCGGGTCGTTGCCGCGCGTAGCGGGTCGCCGCAATCGGTCCTAGCGCCAGGTCAGGAGAGCGCGGTGACCAACTCACCGACGGTGTGGTTGGCTTCGAGCGGGTGTCGCAGCCTGCCTTCGGGGTTGACTTCGTAGACGTTGCGGCGGCCGACCTTCGACTTGATCAGGTAACCCTCGGCGGTCAGGTCGGTCAAGATGGCCTGTACCGAGCGCTCGGTGATACCGACCCGCAGGGCCAACTCGCGCGCCGTCAACTCTTCACCTGAGGAGATGCATATCAGGACGTGAGCGTGGTTGGTCAGAAACGTCCAGCTTCGGTCCTGCGGTTCGAGCACAGGCGGAGCAACTCCCCTGCGCTTTCCGGCCACAGACTTCCCGGCAACAGCCACCGCTCGATGATACCCATGCCTGATTCACGTAAACGACTTCGCCAATTCACCCGCGCGTCGGAACCGGCCTGACCCGCTTGGCCGTCGACGGCGCCGACCGTGGCGCTTCGAGTCACCGCTTACCGCCGGCCAGGAAAGATTCCACGGCCTGCCGGTAGGCCTCGGGCGCGTCGTCGTGCACCAGGTGCCCGGCCTCCGGGACCGCTAGATACGTTGTCGGGAAATCCCTTTGAGCCATCTGACGCATCTGGCCCGGCGGCGTGACGGTGTTGCCCGCCTCGATCAGCAGGGCCGGCGCGCGTACGCCGCGCCACTGCGCCCAGTAGTCGCGGGTGCCCCACTCCGCGGCGATCTCAATCCATCGCTGGGGGTGCCCGTGCAGGCGCCAGCCCGTGTCGGTACGGTCGAACGCCTCCAGGAAGTACTGGCCGGCAACCGGACCGAATTCGGCGAATACCCTTTCAGCAGAATCGAATTCAACCGGCAGCGCGTGCAGCCAGGGCTCCCACGGCCCGGTGGTCCGCCCGACGAAATCCGGGGCCATGTCCTCCACCACCAGCGCGCTCACCAGGTCCGGCCGCTCGGCGGCCAGACACCAGGAGTGCAGGCCGCCCATCGAATGCCCGATCAGGACGACCTGGGCGTTCAGCGAGCCGACCGCATCGCCGAGATCGGCGACGAAACGTTCGGTGCTGATCGGGTAGGGGTCCTCGACGTCACGCCCCCGGTGCCAGGGGGCGTCGTAGGTGTAGACCGCGCCCAGCCGGGT
This sequence comes from Mycobacterium sp. Z3061, assembly GCF_031583025.1. Lineage (NCBI taxonomy): Bacteria > Bacillati > Actinomycetota > Actinomycetes > Mycobacteriales > Mycobacteriaceae > Mycobacterium > Mycobacterium pumcae. Next base: position 6,322,890 of record NZ_CP134062.1, read on the forward strand.
GAGCCACGGCAGCTGTCGCGGCCAGGTGGTGCCGCGTCCCATCAGTCCGTGTACCAGAACCAGCGGCCTGCCCGCTCCGCCGCGATGGGTCAGCAGATCGGCGGCCATGTTCGGCACGGTAGCCTAGCCACATGCCAGTGGTGAAAATCAATGCAATCTCGGTGCCCGCCGGCGCTGGCCCCGAACTGGAAAAACGCTTCGCTCATCGCGCGCACGCGGTGGACAACCAGCCCGGCTTCCTCGGCTTTCAGCTGCTGCGTCCGGTCAAAGGTGAAGACCGCTACTTTGTGGTGACACAGTGGGAGTCTGATGAAGCGTTCCAGGCCTGGGCGAACGGGCCCGCGAGAGAAGCCCACGCAGGAGAGCGCGCCAACCCCGTGGCCAGCGGTGCGTCCCTGCTGGAATTCGAGGTTGTGCTCGACGTTGCCGGGACCACCGAGGCTGGGTAGGCGGCGCGCGGCGCCGCGCCGGGCGCTGGCGTTGAGCGCCGCTGCCGCGCTCGTGGTGACGCTCACTCCGGGGTGCTCCTCCTCACCCACTCCGTCGGCGAACGCGGCGAACGTGGGACACCGAATCGACACCAGCACGCCACCGGGTCTGCGGGCTCAGCAGACCATGGACATGCTGAACTCCGAGTGGCCTATCGGCCCGGACGGCGTGCGCACGCTGGCCACCGCCGACAAGGTCGAATCAGTTGAAGCCTCCATGGAGAGCCTATGGTGGGACCGGCCGTTCACCCTGGACTCGGTATTCATCGGGGCCAACGTGGCGACGCTGCAACTGATCTCCTCTTACGGCGCGCGCCAGGACATCCGGATCCACACCGGCGATACCGGCGAGGTCGACCGGTTCGAAGTCGACACCCAACCGCCACCGCCGATCAACAATTGGTCGGACGTGGACGCGGTGCTGAGCAAGACCGGCGCCCGGTATTCCTATCAGGTGGCCAGGGTCGACAACGGTCAATGCGACCGGGTGGCGGGCGCCAACACCGCCCAACCCCTGCCGTTGGCATCCATTTTCAAGCTGTACGTATTACACGCCGTCGCGACCGCGGTCACGAACGGCACGGTCTCCTGGGACGACCAGTTGACGGTGACCGCCAAGGGCAAGGCCGTCGGTTCCTCGGGCCTGGAACTGGCGGTGGGCGACCATGTTTCGGTGCGCACAGCCGCCGAGAAGATGATCGCCACCAGTGACAACATGGCCACTGACATGTTGATCGAGCGAGTGGGAACTCGCGCCATCGAGCAAGCCCTGGCCAGCGCAGGGCACCACGATCCGGCCAGCATGACGCCATTCCCCACCATGTACGAGTTGTTCTCGATCGGCTGGGGACAGCCGGACGTGCGTGAGCAGTGGAAGAACGCGACCCAACAGGAACGGGCCGCGCTACTGGCCCAGGCGAATTCGACCGAGTACAAGCCCGATCCATTTCGCGCGCACACGCCCGCCTCGGCCTACGGCGCCGAGTGGTATGGCAACGCCGAGGACATCTGCCGGGTTCACGTGGCATTGCAGTCCGACGCCGTGGGCGCGGCCGCGCCGGTGCGGCAGATCCTGTCCGCGGTAGCCGGCATCCGCTTGGACCCCAACGTGTGGCCGTACATCGGCGCGAAAGCCGGTGGGCTGCCCGGAGATCTGACGTTCAGCTGGTATGCGGTCGACAAGACCGGCCAGCCCTGGGTGGTCAGTTTCCAGTTGAACTGGCCGCACGACCACGGGCCGACGGTGACCAGCTGGATGCTGAAGGTCGCCCAGCAGGTCTTTGCGCTGGTGGCGCCCCGCTGACTAGATCCGCAGGGTCCAGACCCCGCCCCGGCGATGCAGCACGGTGTGGCCGGCGGGGGCAACATCGATGCGCCAGAACGATTTCGGTGGTGCGCTCAGGGCCACCAGGATCGCCGCTCGGATGACCGCGGGGTGAGTGACTGCTACCGTCCGGACCGCGTCGTCCAGCTGCGTCAGCCAACCGGCGACCCGCTCGACCAGTTCGACGATCGACTCCCCGCGGTGCGGCGCCGCGGCCGGTTCGGTCAGCCAATCCCGCAGGCCGGCGGGCGGAATGTTCTGCAGCTCTTGGCCGCGCCACTGTCCGCAGTCCAGGTCGGCCAGCCGGGGCTCGACGATGGCCTGCAGACCAAGCAGTTCCGCGGTTTCGCGCGTCCGCAGTTCGGGCCCGGCGAGTGCCCGCTCGGCGATGACCGGACACCCGGTCTGACGGCGACCGATCTCGCTGAGCGGTTCGTCGACCGGGAAACGCCCCGCCGACATCGCGTCCGTCATCGCGTGCGAAATCAGCGTCAGCCGGGCGGTGGGCCGGGTCACGCCGCTACGCTCTGCGCCCTTGTTCCCTCACCCAGGAGCCGGCCGGCCAGCACCGCGAACACCAACCCCATGCCTGTCCACATCACCAGCTGGGTGCCCAGCGACACCAGCCTGAATTCATAGAGGTCGTCGGCGGGAAAGCCGGGCGGCACCTCGGCCACATTCGGCAAGGCCAGCGCGACGGTCCCTGCCGCGAGCACATAGGCACCGGCCGCGAGCAGCCTGGCAGTGAACTCACCGAAGCGCGCCACCAGAAGCCGGGCCAGCCAGACGGCGCCGATCGCCAGCCCAACCGAAGCCAGCACCATCACCACGAACCACAGGGTGCGCGACCCGATCGTGTCCGCCTGCCCCACCGCAGGCGGATTGGGCGGGTACTTCAGGAACGGCACCAGATACACCGCGACAAACGCCGCGGCCGCCAACCGCAGTGAAAGCGACTGCGGCGCAACGCGTTCCGCTCTCGGGTAGTACACACAGAACACCACCGCGAACAACGCGCCCACCGCGATGCCGAAGATCAGCACGCCGAAGCCCAGACCGGCGTTGCCCTGGACACCGCGCGAGAACAGCTCCGCGCCGTGCTCGTGCACACCCTGAGCGTGCGCGGCTTCGACCCGGCCTTCTTCGAACTCGATGGCACGGCCGATGACCGGCTCGGCGAACAGTCGGCCGAACACAAACGCCAGCACCGCACCGACCGCACCCGCCAGCACACCGCGCGCTATCAGACGCTTCTCCACTGCTGCGGGTCAGTGGCAGGGGAAGCCGAGCAAATGCCTTGCGTCGTGGAAGAACTCGTGCACGTGGGTGTCGCTGCCGAATAGCGACACGGCGCCCTGGTCGATGCCGACGAAGTAGATCGCCAACAGTGCCAGGAACGCTGTCGCCGCCAACCACAGCGCCGCATTGGCAGCCGAGAGGTCAACCGACCCGACCCGCGTCGTCTCAGAACTCGCCACGATCAACTCCTTCTGGGATCTCGCGCCCCACTCGGATACCTCTACCTGGTGACGGGCGCCGGGTCTGACTCTCGACAGTGGCGCGACCGTTCTGGAATTTCACCAGATTCCGGTGCCCGTCAGCATTGGCAGTCTATGCCCGCCTTAACCCGAGGTGCCAGGACCACCGGCGCCGGCCTTGGCCAGATCCGGCTCGGCCGGCGGCTTGCGCGTTCCGGTGAAGGTGAACACGGCGTCCTCGCCGCTGCCCTCGCCGTCCCAGTTGTCGACGTCGACGGTGACGATCTGTCCCGGACCGACCTCCTCGAAGAGGATCTTCTCCGACAGCTGGTCCTCGATCTCGCGCTGGATGGTGCGCCGCAGCGGACGGGCGCCCAGCACCGGGTCGAAGCCGCGCTTGGCCAGCAGTGCCTTGGCCTTGTCGGTCAGCTCCATCTCCATGTCCTTGGTCTTGAGCTGCTTGCCGACGCGTTCGATCATCAGGTCGACCATCTGGATGATCTCGTCCTTCGTCAACTGGTGGAAGACGATGATGTCGTCGATGCGGTTCAGGAACTCCGGACGGAAGTGCTTCTTCAGCTCGTCGTTGACCTTCTGCTTCATCCGCTCGTAGTCGTTGGCGCCGCCACCCTGGGTGAACCCGAGGCCGACGGGCTTGGAGATGTCGGATGTCCCCAGGTTGGAGGTGAAGATCAGCACGGTGTTCTTGAAGTCGACCGTACGGCCCTGGCCGTCGGTGAGCCGGCCGTCCTCGAGCACCTGCAACAGGCTGTTGTAGATCTCCTGGTGCGCCTTCTCGATCTCGTCGAATAAGACAACCGAGAACGGCTTGCGCCGCACCTTCTCGGTGAGCTGACCGCCCTCCTCGTAGCCCACGTAGCCCGGAGGGGCACCGAACAACCGCGACGCGGTGAATCGGTCGTGGAACTCGCCCATGTCGATCTGGATGAGCGCGTCGTCGTCGCCGAACAGGAAGTTGGCCAGAGCCTTGGACAGCTCGGTCTTACCGACACCGGACGGGCCGGCGAAGATGAACGAGCCAGACGGGCGCTTCGGGTCTTTCAGCCCGGCGCGGGTACGACGGATCGCCTTGGAGACCGCCTTGACCGCGTCCACCTGGCCGATGATCCGCTTGTGCAGCTCATCCTCCATGCGCAGCAGTCGGGTGGTCTCAGCCTCGGTGAGCTTGAACACCGGGATGCCGGTCCAGTTGCCCAGCACCTCGGCGATCTCGTTGTCGTCCACCTCGGCAACGACGTCCATGTCGCCCGAACGCCACTGCTTCTCACGCTCGGCGCGCTGGGCGACCAGTTGCTTCTCCCGGTCCCGGAGACTGGCGGCCTTCTCGAAGTCCTGGGCGTCGATCGCCGATTCCTTCTCCCGGCGCGCGTCGGCGATCTTCTCGTCGAACTCACGCAGGTCTGGCGGCGCGGTCATCCGGCGGATCCGCATCCGGGCGCCGGCCTCGTCGATCAGGTCGATCGCCTTGTCCGGCAGGAACCGGTCGTTGATGTAGCGGTCGGCCAGGGTGGCCGCGGCGACCAGCGCCCCGTCGGTGATGGACACCCGGTGGTGCGCCTCGTAGCGGTCCCGCAGACCCTTGAGGATCTCGATCGTGTGTGCCACCGTCGGCTCACCCACCTGCACCGGCTGGAACCGGCGCTCGAGCGCGGCGTCCTTCTCGATGTACTTGCGGTACTCGTCGAGCGTGGTGGCGCCGATGGTCTGCAGCTCGCCGCGGGCCAGCTTGGGCTTGAGGATGCTGGCGGCGTCGATGGCGCCCTCGGCGGCACCCGCACCGACCAGCGTGTGCAGCTCGTCGATGAACAGGATGATGTCGCCGCGGGTGTTGATCTCCTTGAGCACCTTCTTCAGGCGTTCCTCGAAGTCACCGCGGTAGCGGGAACCCGCGACCAGCGATCCCAGGTCAAGGGTGTAGAGCTGCTTGTCCTTGAGCGTCTCGGGAACCTCGCCGTGCACGATCGCCTGCGCGAGACCCTCAACCACAGCGGTCTTGCCGACGCCGGGTTCGCCGATCAGCACCGGGTTGTTCTTGGTACGCCGGGACAGCACCTGCATGACCCGCTCGATTTCCTTCTCTCGGCCGATGACCGGGTCGAGCTTGCCTTCCATCGCTGCGGCGGTGAGGTTACGGCCGAACTGGTCGAGCACCAGCGAGGTGGACGGGCTGCCGGATTCACCGCCCCGGCCACCGGTGCCGGCCTCTGCGGCTTCCTTACCCTGGTAGCCGCTCAGCAGCTGGATCACCTGCTGGCGCACCCGGGTCAGTTCAGCACCCAGCTTGACCAGCACCTGGGCCGCAACACCCTCACCCTCACGGATCAGGCCCAGCAGGATGTGCTCGGTGCCGATGTAGTTGTGGCCGAGCTGCAACGCTTCACGCAGGCTCAGCTCGAGAACCTTCTTGGCCCGCGGAGTGAACGGGATGTGCCCGGACGGCGCCTGCTGGCCCTGGCCGATGATCTCCTCGACCTGGCTGCGCACGCCTTCCAGCGAGATCCCCAGTGACTCCAGCGACTTGGCCGCGACACCTTCGCCCTCGTGGATCAGACCCAGGAGAATGTGCTCGGTGCCGATGTAATTGTGGTTGAGCATCCGGGCCTCTTCTTGCGCCAGGACGACGACCCTGCGGGCACGGTCGGTAAATCTTTCGAACATCGTCGGTTACCTGCTCTCCCTCACCATTAGGTACTCCGCCTCGGAAAGGCGTCTGCCGGCTTTTGCCGACCTTTTGTCGACTCCGGCCCCGACACCGCGTACCTGTCGTCCACTGTAATGGTCGGCCTGCCACGCTTCATACCTCGCAGTGCGCAGCGGTGGCCGGACGTGACCGGTCTCGACTGGTCTTGACTGGTTCAACCTGGATTAACGACGAAAAGCCCCAATGCGTTACCCGCATTGGGCGCCGATCAGTTCGCCACCAGCGAAAAGAAAAATCCGGCGCCCAGGCTCTGAAGCCTGGGCGCCGGCAAGAGTGTGCCTAGGTGGCCGCGTGGAACGCGTCGATGACGTCGGCCGGGATACGCCCACGGGTCGACACGTTGTGCCCGTTGCGGCGCGCCCATTCGCGGATCGCGGCGCTCTGCTCGCGGTCGATGGCGCCGCGGCCACGGCCCGAACCGGAACGCCCGCGCCGCCTACCGCCCACGCGACGGCCCGCCGCAACCCATTGCTTCAGGTCATTGCGCAGCTTCGTCGCATTCTTACTGGAAAGGTCGATCTCATAGGTCACCCCGTCAAGCCCGAATTCGACCGTTTCGTCGGCGGAGCCGGCACCGTCGAAATCATCGACCAAGGTGACGGTCACTTTCTTCGCCATTGGCTTACCCTCACGTTTCTTCCTGTGCAGTTACAGATCCTGTTTGGATAGACTCCCCACCGACCTAATCTGCCATAAGAACGGAAAATACTCAATCCAGACACAACTTTGTGCAGTTCAGTTGGAGTGCGGGCGAACAATCGGGAACAAAACAGTCTCCCTAATTGACAGCCCGGTCAAACACATCAACAACCGATCGATACCCATTCCCGTTCCAGTGCAGGGCGGCATCCCGAACTCCAGGGCGGCCAGAAAATCTTCGTCGAGTTGCATGGCCTCATCATCCCCGGCGGCCGCGGCACGGGCCTGATCAGCAAATCTCTCCCGTTGCACTACCGGGTCGTTTAATTCCGAGTACCCGGTGGCCAGCTCCATTCCGCGCACGTATAGGTCCCACTTCTCGGTCACGCCGCGGATGCTGCGGTGGTGGCGGGTCAATGGCGTTGTCTCGACCGGAAAATCCCTGACAAAAGTGGGCGCGGTGAGCGTGTTGCCCACGGTGTGCTCCCAGAGTTCCTCGACGAGTTTGCCGTGACCAAAACCACGGTTGTCGGGAATCTCCACGTCCAGTTGCGCCGCGATGTCGCGTAACCGTTCGACCGGCGTCTCCGGCGTGATCTCTTCACCCAGAGCTTTGGACAGCGAGGAATACATCTGCAGAGTTGCCCATTCTCCGTCGATGTCGTAGACAGTGCCGTCGGGCATCGGAAGTTGTCTGGTCCCGATCGCCTCATCGGCCACCTCTTGAATAAGCTCCCTAGTGACGACTGCCGAATCGTCATAGGTCCCGTAGGTCTGGTACGTCTCCAACATGGAGAATTCCGGGGAATGGGTGGAATCGGTTCCTTCGTTTCGGAAGACCCGATTTAGTTCGAAGACCCTGTCGAAACCACCGACGATGCAGCGCTTCAGGAACAGTTCCGGCGCGATCCGCAGGTAAAGGTCGATGTCGAGTGCATTGGAATGGGTGATGAACGGCCGTGCGGCGGCCCCGCCGGCCAGCGTCTGCAGGATGGGAGTTTCGACCTCGAGGAACCCGCGTCGCTCGAGTGTATTCCTGATGGCGCGTATAACAGCGATCCGCTGGCGCGCCACCGAACGCGCCTGCGGCCGGACGATCAGGTCGACATACCGTTGCCGTACCCGTGCCTCTTCACTCATCTCTTTGTGGGCGACGGGCAGGGGCCGCAGCGACTTGGCCGCCATCTGCCAGGAATCGGCGAGGACGGACAATTCGCCTCGGCGTGAACTGATCACGGTGCCGTGCACGAAGACGATGTCGCCGAGGTCGACGTCGGCCTTCCACGCATCCAGAGATTCCTGACCCACCTTGTCGAGGCTGATCATCGCCTGCAGTTGGGTGCCGTCTCCATCCTGAAGTGTCGCGAAGCACAATTTTCCGGTGTTGCGAGCGAACACCACCCGTCCCGCGACACCGACCACGTCATCGGTCGAGGTGTCGGTGGGCAGGTCAGGGTGGGCCGCGCGAACCTCGGCCAGCGTGTGCGTCCGCTCAATCGCCACCGGGTACGGGTCGTGACCCTCTGCCAACAGGCGGGCGCGCTTGTCCCGCCGGATCCGGAACTGCTCGGGAAGATCCTCGACGGGATCTCTGTCGGCGTCTCGATCGGCGGCACTCACGACGTGCCAGCTTAAATGAGATCGCGCCGGCGCTCAGCGCGCGGTCTTGAGCCGGCCGCGCTGGGCATCGCGGTTGCGTTCGAAAACGAGCCGCAGCCCGTGCAGTGTCAGATGCTGGTCGTAGTGCTCCACCGTATGCAGTTCGGGCAGCAACAGCGGTGCGGTGTGCCCGGTGGCCACCACGGCGACGTCATCATCGGCCGAGAATCCGGTGACGTCGTCGCGGATGCGGCCCACCAGTCCGTCGACCAACCCGGCAAACCCGAAAACCGCACCGGCCTGCATGCACTCGACGGTGTTCTTGCCCACCACGGATCTGGGGCGGGCCAGCTCGACCCGGCGCAGGGCGGCCGAGCGGGCCGCCGCGGCGTCCGAGGACACCTGCACGCCGGGCGCGATTGCGCCACCGAGAAACTCTCCCTTGGCCGACACCACATCAACGCAGATCGACGACCCGAAGTCGACCACGATGGCGGCCCTGCCGAACTTGTGGAAGGCCGCCAGACAGTTGACGATGCGGTCGGCGCCCACCTCTTTCGGGTTGTCCACCAACAGCGGAATACCGGTGCGCACACCGGGCTCGATCAGCACATGCGGCACGGACGGCCAGTACTGCTCGAGCATGATCCGCACCTCGTGTAGCACCGACGGCACGGTGGACAGCCCCGCGGCGCCGGTGAGGCGCTCGGCATCCTCACCGATCAGACCGTCGATGGTGAGCGCCAGCTCGTCCGCGGTGACTTCCGACTCGGTGCGGATGCGCCACTGCTGAACCACTTTGGCGTTGTCTTTGACGCCGGATATCAGGCCGACGACCGTGTGAGTGTTGCGGACGTCGATCGCCAGCAGCACGGTTACCGCACGCCGATCCGCGGGTCGAGCAACTCCCCCATACTCGGTGGCACGCCGTCGGGCACGTGAGCGGGGTCACTGCCCAGGTCGATCTGCTTGTTGTCGGCGTCGACGAAGACGATCCGCGGCTGGTAGGCACGTGCCTCGGCGTCTTCCATGGTGCCGTAAGCGATCAGTATCACCAGGTCACCCGGGTGGACGAGATGTGCTGCGGCACCGTTGATTCCGATCACACCGGTACCGCGCTCACCCGTGATGGCGTAGGTGACCAACCGGGCACCATTGTCGATGTCGACGATAGTGACCTGTTCACCCTCGAGCAGGTCGGCGGCGTCCATCAGGTCGGCGTCGATGGTCACCGATCCGACGTAGTGCAGATCGGCCTGAGTGACGGTGGCGCGGTGGATCTTCGACTTCAACATCGTCCGTAACATCAGTTCCTCCAATGCGATTGAGCGTCCGGCCCACTGGTGGTGCCGGCGAGATTGCCGATTTGAATTGCCACATTGTCCAGCAGTCTGGTGGTGCCGAGCCTGGCCGCGATCAACAGCCGGCCGGATCCGTTGGTTGGCACCGGACCCAGCTCGGTGTCCCGCAGCTGCAGATAGTCGACCACCAGCTCCGGCGTGGCCTGCAACACCGCATGCGCCGCGTCCAGGGCGGCCTGGACGCCATAACCCGCGGCGTGCGCACCCGCGCTCAACGCCGCCGAAAGGGCAACGGCCGCTTCACGTTGCGCCGGATCGAGGTAGCGGTTGCGTGACGACATGGCCAGCCCGTCGCGTTCCCGAACCGTCGGCACGCCCACCACCTGCACGTCGATGTTCAGGTCGGCGACCATCTGCCGGATCAGCACCAGCTGCTGGTAGTCCTTCTCGCCGAAGAACGCCCGGTCCGGCCGCACGATCTGCAGAAGTTTGAGAACGACCGTCAGCACACCGGCGAAATGTGTTGGGCGTGCGCCACCTTCGAGCTCGGCAGCCAGCGGACCCGGCTGCACGGTGGTACGCAGGCCACCGGGATACATACCCGAAGCCGACGGCGCGAAAACGATGTCCACACCCTCGCCCCGCAACAGTTCCACATCCTGGTCGAGGGTGCGCGGGTAGGCGTCGAGGTCCTCGCCGGCGCCGAACTGTAACGGGTTGACGAAGATCGACACCACCACCACCGAACCCGGGACCCGTTTGGCGGCACGCACCAAGCTCAGGTGACCGTCGTGCAGCGCTCCCATGGTGGGCACCAACATGATTCGCCGGCCGGTATGCCGCAGCGCGCGGGTGACGTCGCTGACGTCGGCCGGCGCCGAATACACGTTGAGTTCGCCCGGCTTGAAGGCAGGCGGCTTCTTGTCGCCGATCACCGGGCCAGCACCTCGACCACATCTTCGGGGGCGTGCGCACGCTGCGCGGTGCGCAGCGCATTCACCCGGTAGGCGTGGGCAAGGTCCGGGTCCGCATCCCCGAGCGCATTCAGGTGTCCGGCGACGGCGGCCGCGTCGCCGCGGGCGACCGGGCCGGTGAGTGCGGCCTGACCGCGCTGCAACGTGTTCTCCAGCGCTGCACGGGCCAGCGGGCCGACGATGCGTTCGGCGATACCGCCCGGCTGGTTGTCGACGCGCTGTTGTCCCAGCAATTCGTCCCCTGCCAGGGCGGCCCGCAACGCCTCCAGCGCGTCGGCCAGCACCGTCACCAGATGATTGGATGCGTGGGCCAACGCGGCGTGGTACAGCACGCGGGCCTCCTCGCGGACGCAGAACGGCTCGCCGCCCATCTCCAGTACCAACGACTGGCCGATGGCATATCCAACTTCGTCGGCCGCCGTCACGCCGAAACAAGTGTCGGGCAGTCGGGCGATGTCTTCGTCCGAGCCGGTGAAGGTCATCGCCGGGTGAATCGCCACCGGGATGCAACCCTGCCGGGTCAACGGATCCAGGATTCCGATGCCGTTGGCACCGGAGGTGTGCACCACGATGGTGCCCGGCCGGACCGCGGAGGTGGCGGCCAAACCGGCCACCAGGCCGGGCAGCTCGCTGTCGGTGACGGCCAGAACCAGCAACTCAGCAGCCGCCGCGACATCCGGCGGCGAAAGTACCGGCGTATCGGGCAACCGGCGCTGCGCCCGTTGCAGGGAGGCCTGGGAAATGGCGCTGCAGGCCACCACGACATGGTCGGCACGCTCCAGCGCTACACCCAGCGCCGAGCCGACCCGACCCGCCGAGATGATTCCCACCTTCAGCCTGGCCGGGCGCAGTCCGTCGAACTGCTCCATCGCAGACGACCTCACAGATTTCTTTCGTACGTTCCAGTCCCGCTGCTGGGGTACCGGACGGTCACTACGACTGTAGTCGATCCGTCAGACCGAGCACAGCGTGTCAGGCGTCACGCCGGCGTCGCCGGCCGCCTCCGCTCGGCTGCACCTGGAACCTCGCCAGGAGGTCGGCAGCCGACTGACCACCGCTTTGTGGCTCGTCCTGGCTCTCGACCGGTTCCTCGGCACTGCGATGCCGGGGGGCCGGCGGTGCGGGAGCAAGCCTGGGCGGCGCGGGTGGCGGCTGCGCCTCTTCGGGCTGCCAGTCCCGGGGACGCGCGAGATTGCCGACACCGAAGTCCCGGTACTCCGCGGAATGCCGGGACCGCGAACGGCGGCCGCCGTACTGCGGCGCGGGCTCGTCGGGAGCGGCCCCGAGGGCGCCGGCCTCCGGCTCGTCGGACTCGGCCCGGTAACGCCTTCTACGGCCTTCCGGCTCGGCGGGGGGCGGGGCTGCGGGAGCATCTGCCGGCGTCCAGCGGCTGCCGGGCGCGCCCGGAGGCAGCCACTGACCCTCGGCGGGCGCAGGCTGCCAGGCTGCCGGCTGGGGCTGAGGACGAGGCGCCGGCGGCTGGAACTGCGGTTGGGGCTGGGGTTGCGGTGGCGGCGGGGGTGGGGGCGGAGGCCGGTGCCGCGGCTGGAACGGCACGGACGACGGCGGCGGGTACTCCCGGACGTTGGCGGGCTGCCGCGGCGGCAACAACGGTTCCTCGGGAACGTCGATGATCGCGGCTTCCTCCTCGCGCAAGGGCTCCTCGTCCGGTTCTTCGTGGCGGACGGCGGTCACCCTATCGCTGGCCACCCAGTCGGCGGGCGGGCTCTCGCCGTTGGACGAGGCGCCGGACGACCGATCGGTCAACGCGCGCGCCGCTTCCCTGTTCAGGGTCTCGAGGGCCGGACGGTGTTCGAGGTCGGTGTCGAACAAGATCTCCAGGTTGGTCCGCAACGCGGACAGTTCCGCCCGTAGTGCCGCGATCTCGTCGGCCGCCTGAGCCCGTATCTCCGCGGCCAGCTCGCGGCGCAACTGCGACTCCACCGTCAACTCGTACTCGCGGCGTGCCGAGATTTCGCGGTCCAGCTGCAGGTCGTACACCAGCTTCATGTCCCGGGCCCGCGCCTGGTCGGCCTCGGCCTGGCGTCGGTACAGCACCGACACGAAGGCGCCGGCCACGGCAGCCCACAGCGCCAGGATCACAGCGAGCTTGAGAAGTTCCACCCGATCGGTGAAAACCAGCGCGGAACTGGCCGCGATTGCCAGGACCAGCAACGTCGTCAAGAGCACCCACCCCGGCCTGCGGCCGCCGCGCCGGACCCGGGCGCCGCGGGACAGAACGGTCATGGCCCCTGACTGTACCCGGGCGAGGTCACTTGGCGTGTCGCGCCAGTCCGGCGATTCTCGGCGCGAGTTGCCAGGCGGCGCGGGTGGCTAGGTCTCCGCCCCCTCGCCGGGCTCACCGGAATCCTGCGGAGGTGACTTGCAGCAATGCTGTAGCCACATCGCCGCGACCACCAGCGCCAGCGCGCTGACCGCCGCCACGACCGCGCCGCCGGTGTCCTCGGCGGCAGCTCGCATCCAGGACCGTCGCGGCAGGAAGTACACCAGCACCCCTACCCACCACCCGAGCATCACCGCACCCACCCAGGCCGAGGCCTTGGCGACCATCAGGCTGCGCGCCACCGCGAGCGGATGCAGCCAGCCGGGTGCGTCGCCGATCTCGCCTTCGTTGATCTTGGCGCGCACGGTGCGCGCCCACAGCGCCTCCGCGACGGCCACCACCAGCAACGAAACTCCGCTCCACACGGTGATCGGCGGAAAGTACCGGTACAACACGGTGATCAGCAGATAGCCCACGAACGCAGCGCCGAGTACCACCACCGTGAGGTCGCGTTTGCGGGTCGGGCCCATCAGGTGCCCAGCGCCAGAGCGGTCGGGCGCACGCCGGTAGCGTCGCCGTCCAGATCGGCGAGCAGGTCCCGTACGGGCCGGGAGAGTTCGGCGTTCGGATCCACGTCCAGCCATGGCACCAGCACGAATGCCCGCAGATGGGCCCTCGGGTGCGGCAATGTCAGCTCGTGGTCGTCGACGGTGATCTGCCCCTGCGTTTCGTAACAGGCGACCAGGTCGACGTCGAGAGTGCGCGGCCCCCAGCGCAACTCCCGCACCCGCCCGGCGGCCTGCTCGATCTCGCGAGCCCGGCGTAACCAGGCATGTGCGTCACGGTCGGGGTCCTCGGCGATCAATACGGCGTTGAGGAACGGTTCCTGGTCCACGCCGCCCCAGGGGTCGGTCTCGTAGACGGACGACACCGCGCGGACCGTGTCGCCGAGTCCGTCGACGGCCGACTGCAGATTGGCGAGGCGATCACCCAGGTTGGAGCCGATGGACAGCACGACGCGTGTCATACGACCGAGCCCGCCGGAATGACCGATCCGCGACCGCCGTGCCGGGACCGCCTGGTCACTACGGCCACGTCGTCGAATTCCTGCGGAATGGGCGCCTGGGGCTTGTGCACCGTCACCTCGACCGCGTGGACCCGCTCGTCGCTGATCACCCGTTCGGCGATCTCGGCCCCGACCGTTTCGATCAGATTTCGCGGCGTCCCGCCGACGATATCGGCGGCCAACTGCGCCAGCGCGCCGTAATCGTAGGTGTCGGCCAGTTCATCGCTGGCCGCGGCACCGGCCAGATCGATCCATACCGTGATGTCGACGACGAAGTCCTGACCGTCGCGCCGCTCGTGCTCGAACACGCCGTGGCGGCCCCGAATCTTGAGACCTCGCAACTCGATTCGGTCAGCCACCGGTTATCGTCCCTTCCCCACCCTGCCAGGCCTCGACAACCTTGCGGGCGTCGACCGACGCCCGCACGTCGTGCACCCGCACACCCCAGACCCCGTGCAACACCGCCAGTGCGGAAATCACCGCCGTCGCCGTCTCCCGGCCGTCGGCCGGTCGCGGTGTGCCGTCGGGCGCGGCCAGTAACGTGCCGAGGAACCGTTTGCGGGACGCGCCGAGCAACACCGGAAGCCCGGTGGCCACCAACGTCGGCAGACCGTGCAGGAGCGCCCAATTGTGTTGTCCCGTCTTGGCGAAACCCAACCCGGGGTCGATCACGAGGTTATTCGGGTCGACACCCGCCGCCACCGCGTGGTCCACACTGGCGAGCAGGTCGGCGCGGACGTCGGCCACCACGTCCCCGTAGTCCGGCACCCGGTGTGGGTGGTCCGCCGATACTGGCCGCCAGTGCATCAGCACCCATGGCACACCGGCCTCGGCCAGCAGCGGGGCCATGGCCGGGTCGGCCCTGCCGCCGGAAACGTCGTTGACGATCTGCGCACCGTTCGCCAGCGCCGCCTGCGCCACCCGCGCGTGCATGGTGTCGATGCTGACGGTGATCCCTTGCGCTGCAAGGCTTTTCACGACAGGAACGATGCGGGCGGTCTCCACCTCGGGATCTACCCGAGTCGCGCCGGGCCGGGTCGACTCTCCCCCGACGTCGATGATGTCCGCGCCTTCTGCGGCCAGTGCCAGACCGTGTTCGACGGCGCCGTCGGGATCGAGGTAGCGTCCGCCGTCGGAGAACGAGTCGTCCGTGACGTTCAGCACCCCCATCACCTGCACGGGTGCCGGACTCACTTACGCAGAATGAGATCGAGCGCTTCAGCCCGGGAGGCCGCGTCGGACTTGAACTGACCGCGCACCGCAGACGTGGTCGTGGTGGCGCCCGGCTTGCGGACCCCGCGCATCGCCATGCACAGGTGTTCGGCCTCGATCACCACGATGACCCCGCGCGGATCCAGCTTCTGCACCAGGGCGTCGGCGATCTGGCTGGTGAGCCGCTCCTGCACCTGCGGACGCTTGGCGTAGAGGTCGACCAGCCGAGCGATCTTCGACAGGCCGGTCACCCTGCCGTCCACACCAGGGATGTAACCGACATGGGCCACCCCGTGGAAAGCCACCAGATGGTGCTCGCAGGTGGAGTACATCGGTATCCCTTTGACGAGCACCAACTCGTCGTGATTCTCGTCGAACATCGCGTTGAGCACCGAGGTGGGCTCGGTGTAGAGCCCGGCGAAGATCTCCCGGTAGGCACGCACCACCCGAGCCGGAGTGTCGCGCAGACCGTGTCGGTCGGGGTCCTCGCCGAGCGCGATCAGCAGTTCGCGCACCGCCGCCTCGGCGCGGGCCTGGTCGAACGGCCTGGCACCGGTTTCTCTGGATTCCAGCTGCGTCATGAAACGCTCCGTTATTCAGCCGTGAGCAGGTGGGTTGGACCGAGTCACATCCTTGTCCAGCTGACCGGAAGGCTCCTCGGCGTCGGACTCATCCGGGTTGGGATAACCGGGCGCAGGCTGCGGCCGACTGGATGACGGCGGCGGCCATCCGGGTGCATGCCACCCGGCCGGAGCCCCGTAGTCGGGCTGGGTGGTGGCGTGCGATCCGTTGGCCCCGTTACCGCCGCCGTTGCCCTTTTCCGCCTCGGCCTCTTCGGCCGCCTTGCTGGCGCGGGCGATCGCCACTTTGAAGGCCGGCTCCGGCACAGGTTGCGGCCACGGTTCGCCGCGCTCGATCGCCAGCTCGCCGGGCGTCTTGATCGGCGGCTTGTCCGAGGGGATGCGGCCACCGAAGTCGTCGAACATGGTGAGCCGCGGACGCTTTTCGACGTCGCCGAAGATCGCCTCCAGCTCGGGCCGGTGCAGCGTTTCCTTTTCCAGCAGCTCTCCGGCCAGGGTGTCGAGCACATCGCGGTATTCGGTGAGGATCTCCCAGGCTTCGGTGTGCGCGGCCTCGATGAGCTTGCGCACCTCCTCGTCGATCTCGCGGGCGACCTCGTGCGAGTAGTCCGACTGGGTGCCCATCGAGCGGCCCAGGAACGGGTCACCGTGCTCGGTGCCGTATTTGACCGCGCCCAGGCGGGCACTCATGCCGTACTCGGTGACCATCGCCCGGGCGATCTTGGTGGCCTGCTCGATGTCGGACACCGCGCCCGTGGTCGGCTCGCGGAACACCAGTTCCTCCGCCGCGCGCCCGCCCATCGCGAAGACGAGCTGTGCGATCATCTCCGAGCGGGTCCGCAGCCCTTTGTCCTCCTCGGGCACGGCGACCGCGTGGCCACCGGTGCGGCCCCGGGCCAGGATCGTCACCTTGTAGACCGGGTCGATGTCCGGCATCGCCCAGGCCGCCAGGGTGTGCCCGCCCTCGTGGTAGGCGGTGATCTTCTTCTCTTGCTCGCTGATGATGCGGCCCTTGCGGCGGGGGCCGCCGATGACCCGGTCGACCGCCTCTTCCAGCGCCGGGCCGGTGATGACCGTGCCGTTCTCCCGCGCGGTCAGCAGTGCCGCCTCGTTGATGACGTTGGCCAGGTCGGCACCGGTCATGCCGACGGTGCGCTTGGCCAGCCCGTCCAGGTCGGCGTCCGGACCGATCGGCTTGCCCTTGGAGTGCACCCGCAGGACGGCGCGGCGACCCGCCAGGTCCGGGTTGGTCACCGGGATCTGGCGGTCGAAGCGGCCGGGGCGCAACAGCGCGGGGTCCAGGATGTCCGGCCGGTTGGTGGCCGCGATGAGGATGACGCCGGCGCGGTCACCGAAGCCGTCCATCTCGACCAGCAGCTGGTTCAGGGTCTGTTCGCGCTCGTCGTGACCGCCACCCAGACCGGCGCCGCGCTGGCGGCCCACCGCGTCGATCTCGTCGACGAAGATGATGCACGGGCTGTTTTGTTTTGCCTGCTCGAAAAGGTCCCGGACGCGCGATGCGCCCACGCCGACGAACATCTCGACGAAGTCGGAGCCGGAGATGGTGAAGAACGGCACGCCCGCTTCGCCGGCCACGGCGCGGGCCAGCAGCGTCTTGCCGGTACCGGGCGGGCCGTAGAGCAGCACCCCTTTGGGGATCTTGGCGCCGAGGGCCTGGTACCGCGACGGGTTCTGCAGGAAGTCCTTGATCTCGTAGAGCTCTTCGACCGCCTCGTCGACGCCGGCGACGTCGGCAAAGGTGGTCTTGGGCATGTCCTTGGACAGTTGTTTGGCGCGCGACTTACCGAAGCCGAAGCCCATCCGGGCGCCGCCCTGCATCCGGGAGAACATCACGAAGAGGCCGACCAGCAGCAGCAACGGCAGCACGTAGACAAGCAGTTCGCCGATCAGGCTGCCTTCGTTGACCACTGTGCTGACCTTGGCGTTCTTCGCGGTCAGCGCCTTGAAGAGGTCGACACCGTAACCCGTCGGGTACTTGGTGATGACCTTGTCGGAGTTCTCGGTGTCGTTGTTGCCCTTCTTCAGGGTCAACCGCAGCTGCTGTTCGCGGTCGTCGATCTGCGCGCTCTTGACGTTGTCGCTGTTGATCTGGGTCATCGCCACCGAGGTGTCGACGGGTTTGTAACCGCGGGTGTCATCGCTGAAGTAAAAGAACGACCAGCCGAGCAGCACCAGCACAGCAACTGCCGTAACGGTGCGGATCACGTTTCTACGGTTCATCAATCATCGGCCGAGGGGGCCAGGTCCTTCCGATAAACGCAGCTGGAAATGTCCAGGTTACCGCCAGTGGCGATTGGTAGCTCCGGCAGAGCGGGTCGCCGATGTCTCTTGGTCAACGATTGCGAGTTCCCGACCCGTCGCCGAGTGTGCGGCCCGCTGCACGTTCGGCGCCGAGCGTGCGGCCAGCTGCACGCTCGCGCACAAGGAGCTACTCGTAGTAGCGCGCCTCAACCACGTTGCCGTCGGGGTCCGGGAAGTAATAACCCTGCGGTGCCCAGCCGCGCGCCCCGAAGCTGTGGTTGAGCCGCGCGCCGGTGTCCACGCCCTCGGCCTGCAGGCGACGATCCAGCGCGTCGTACTCGTCCTTGGTCATGGCCAGGCATACGTGATTGACCGGATGACCCGCACTGCCCTGCACTTTCGTCATGGCCTCGGTTCCCGCGGCGCCTTCGGACGGCAGTAGGTCGATGATGGCGTCCTCGCATACCCGCACGCTGGGAAATGGGGCCTCGCCGGCAAGGAATTCCTCGAAGCGCACCGGCGCGAGCCCGATCACCCTGGTGTAGAAGTCCATGGCCGTGGCGGGATCCTTTGTCCACAGCACCACATGGTCCAGCCGCATGACGCCATGATGCGCGGCCGCGCCGCCGATAACCACCGACGGCCCCCTTCTCACGCCGGTGCTGTTGTGATTTGGTGAAACGATGGGCTCATCAACCGAACGGTTAGTTGACACCAACGGCGTGCGGTTGCGAGTGGTTGAGGCAGGCGATCGCGGCGCGCCTGTCGTGGTGCTGTGCCACGGCTTTCCCGAGCTGGCGTACTCATGGCGGCACCAGATCCCGGTACTCGCCGATGCCGGCTACCACGTGCTCGCGCCCGATCAGCGAGGCTATGGCGGTTCGTCGTGCCCGGACGCGATCGAGGCCTACGACATCCACCAGCTGACGGCTGACATCGCGGGCCTGCTCGACGACGTCGGCGCCGAACGCGCGGCATGGATCGGTCACGACTGGGGCGCCATGGTGGTGTGGAACGCCGGCCTCCTGCACCCCGATCGGGTCGCCGCGGTGGCGGCATTGAGTGTGCCCCCGGTCCCCCGCGCGAAGCGGCCCGTGACCGTGGCCCTGCGGCGCACCTTCGGCGACAACTTCTTCTACATCCTGTACTTCCAGGAACCCGGAGTCGCCGACGCCGAACTCAATGGCGACCCCGCCCGAGTGATGCGCCGGATGATGGGCAGTTTGCAGTTGACGGGCGACCAGGGTGCGGCACTGCGCATGGTCGCACCCGGACCGGAAGGTTTCATCGACCGGCTCCCGGAACCCGAAGGACTGCCCGATTGGATCAGCCAGGACGAAATCGACCACTACGTCGCTGAATTCACTCGCACCGGCTTCACGGGCGGTCTCAACTGGTACCGCAACATGGACCGCAACTGGGAGACGACCCCGGAACTCGACGGCGCGAAGATCACGGCGCCGTGCCTGTTCATCGGCGGCACCGCAGATCCGGTACTGGCATTCACTCGCAGCGACCGCGCCGCAGAGGTGGTCAGCGGCCCCTACCGCGAGCTCATGATCGACGGCGCTGGGCACTGGTTGCAACAGGAGCGACCCGACGAAGTGAACTCCGCCTTGCTGGAATTCCTCAAAGGAGTGGAATGGTGAGTGCACCAATGCGATTCGGCGTCTTCATCACGCCGTTTCACCCCACCGGACAATCTCCGACGGTGGCGCTGGAATACGACATGGAGCGGGTCGTCGCATTGGATCGCCTGGGCTACGACGAGGCGTGGTTCGGCGAACACCATTCCGGCGGCTACGAATTGATCTCCTGCCCAGAGGTTTTCATCGCCGCCGCCGCGGAACGCACCAAGCACATCCGGCTGGGCACCGGCGTGGTGTCCCTGCCGTATCACCACCCGCTGATGGTCGCCGATCGCTGGGTACTGCTGGATCATCTGACCCGGGGCCGCGTCATGTTCGGCACCGGCCCGGGCGCGTTGCCGTCCGATGCCTACATGATGGGCATCGATCCGGTTGACCAGCGCCGGATGATGCAGGAGTCCCTGGAGGCGATTCTGGCATTGTTCCGCGCTGCACCCGAGGAACGCATCGACCGCCACACCGAATGGTTCACCCTGCGCGACGCCCAGCTGCACATCCGCCCCTACACCTGGCCCTATCCCGAGATATCAACGGCCGCAATGATTTCACCGTCCGGACCGCGGCTGGCCGGAGCACTGGGGACCTCACTGCTTTCGCTGTCGATGTCGGTGCCCGGTGGTTTCGCGGCGCTGGAGAACACCTGGGACGTGGTCTGCGAGCAGGCCGCCAAAGCGGGACGTGCTGTGCCCGACCGCACCGACTGGCGGGTTCTGAGCATCATGCACATCGCCGACACGCGCGATCAGGCGATCGAAGACTGCACCTACGGGTTGCTGGATTTTGCCAAATACTTCGGAGCCGCAGGCTTCGTGCCACTGTCCAACACCGTGGAAGGCGCCCAGTCGCCGCGCGAGTTCGTCGAAGATTATGCGGCCAAAGGTAATTGCTGCATCGGAACCCCCGAGGACGCGATCGCACATATCGAGGGTCTGCTGGAACGCTCCGGCGGCTTCGGCACCCTGCTGTTGCTCGGTCACGACTGGGCATCGCCACAGGCAACCTTCCACTCCTATGATCTGTTCGCCCGCAAGGTCATTCCCCACTTCAAGGGTCAACTCGAGGCACCCCGCACCTCGCATGAATGGGCTAAGGACAAACGAGAGGAGTTGATCGGGCGCGCCGGCCAGGCCGTCGTGCAGGCGATCACCCAGCATGTCGCCGAACACGACGGGGCGGGCAACTGATGCGTGCGTCGGTTTTGCGCGACGGGCGAATGGTCTACCGGGACGACGTGCCGGACCCGGTACCCGGGCCCGGGCAGGTGCTCGTCGGGGTGCGGTGTTGCGGAATCTGCGGCTCGGAACTGCATTTCGCGACACACGGCGCCGACGTTGTGTCGCTGAGCAATCAGCTCGCCCGCGGGCGGGGTGGCATGGACCTGGATCTCGGTCAAGACGTCTTCATGGGTCATGAGTTCAGCGCCGAGGTACTCGAAGCAGGACCCGATACCGAGACCCATCCACCCGGGACCCTGGTGACTTCGATCCCGGTGGTGTTGTCCGAGAAGGGTATTGAGCCCATTGTCTTCAGCAACACCACGCTCGGCGGCTATGCCGAGCGGATGTTGCTGTCGGCCCCGCTACTGCTCCCTATTCCCAACGGCCTGGACCCCAGGCACGCCGCACTGGCCGAGCCGATGGCGGTGGGATTGCATGCGGTGAACAAGTCCGGCATCGCGACCGACGAGACCGCCCTGGTGATCGGCTGTGGGCCGATCGGCATCGCGATCATCGCAGCGCTGCGGGTACGCGGCGTCGAAACCATTGTGGCATCGGACTTCTCTTCGACGCGCCGCGAGCTGGCGGTGAAAATGGGTGCTCACCGGACGGTGGACCCGGCGCAGGAATCGCCGTTCGACACAATCAAGGCGCGCGTGGTCTTCGAGGCGGTCGGGGTACCCGGCATCATCGACGACATCATGCAGCGGGCGCGTAGCGGTACCCGACTGGTGGTGGCGGGCGTATGCATGCAGCCCGACACCGTGCACCCGTTCTTCGGCATCGCAAAAGAGATCAACCTGCAGTTCGTCAACGCCTACACACCGGAAGAGTTCGCCGACTCGTTGCGCGCGATCGCCGAGGGCCATATCGATGTCGCGCCGATGATCACCGGTGAGGTGGACCTGACGGGGGTAGGGGCGGCCTTCGACGATCTCGCAGATCCGGAGCGGCACTGCAAGATTCTGGTCACGCCGTAGGGGGCCTAACCCGCAAACGGCGGCCGTGTCATGACTGTCGGGTGAAACCCGTAACGGGGTGCGTTGGCGGCCGCCCCGCGTCCCAGACCGCCTGCCAACGGCATGCCGCCGAGCATGTGCTGGCTGGGTTCGGGGACCACTGCCGCGTTGGCGCCCGCGCCACTGAACGGCAATGTCGAAACGCGGCCGAGCCCGGGCGTCGCGGAAGCCCAGGCGTTGGGGACCGACAAACCGCCGATCTGCGCGGCGGATCCGATGCCGCCGAGGCCCGGTAGAGCCGATGGCGCTGGGATCGCGGCCGGTAGCGCCTGCAACGCCTTCGCGCCTTCGGATGCGGCGTGCGGCAACAAGGACGTGCCGAGCCCATGGATGTCTCTGAAAGCCGTAGCGAAGAGCCTGACGGGAGAAACCAACCTGATAAAGGCATCGAAGCCGGTGCTGCCGTCGATGGTCGCCGACCCGGTCAAACCCTCCACCACGTCGCCCAGCAGTCCGCCGACGACGATCCCGTCCCCATTGGGGGTCCAGGTGTGCCCGGTCAAGCCCAGTGCGGCAGCGGGATTGGTGAGCCACGCCGGTGCGTTGGTGAAGCCGGCCATGCCCTGCAGACTGCTGGGCAGGTTATTGATGAACTGTTGTAGCGCCATTGCGTCCCCTGCCGCGGAGCCGCCAACCGCTTGGCCCACCGCGGCCGCCTGGGCCGCCAGGCCGGACGGTGTGGTGGTGGTCTGCGGTGGGACGAACTCAGGGAGTGCCGTCGCCGCGGCCGACGCACCGGCGTAGCTGTACATGGCGCCAGCGTCCTGCGCCCACATCTCGGCGTAGTCGGCCTCGACCACGGCTATCGCCGGAGTGTTTTGACCAAAGATGTTGGTGGCCACCAAGCTTGCCAGCAGTGCCCGGTTAGCCGCCACCTCCGCCGGAGGCACCGTTGCGGCGAACGCGGCCTCGAAGGCGCCGGCCGACGCAGCGGCCTGGGCACCGGCCTGCTCGACCTGCGCCGCGGTGGTGCTCAGCCAAGTCACATGCGGTGCTACGGCGGTCGACATGGCGGCGGATGCCGGCCCCAACCACGGTCCCGCGGTAACTCCCGACAGCAGAGACCGGTACGACGCCGCAGTGCTGTGCAGCTCCCTGGCCAGGCTTTCCCAGGCAGCCGCGGCCGTCAACATGGGCCCAGAACCCGGACCGGAGTACATCAATGTCGAGTTGACCTCGGGCGGCATCAGCGCGAAATCCATAGACATCCCCCCTAGGCGATCGTCGCGGCGTTGGCCGCTTCGGTGTCCGCATACGATCCGGCGGAGACGGCCAAGGTGGTGGCCAGTTCGTCCTGCACGGCCGCAGCTTGAGCGCTGATCAGCTGGTACAGCCTTGCGTGAGCGGCGAACTGGGCAGCAGTCAGAACCGAAACCCGGTCGGCCGCAGCAGGCACCACGGCGGTAGTCGGCACCGCCGCAAGCTCGTTCCCACTTCGTGCCACAGCGTTTATCGACTGCAACTCAGCGGCGACGCCGGCGACGATCTCCGGCCGCGCGATCACGAGTGACATGTCTTTCCTCCCTTGCATGCTGTTGCGACAGCAACTTCCCCCCGACACGATCAGATCACTTGGCGGCCAAGCCGACTACGCCCGAATGTCTGCGAGGCGGCCACTGGCCAGGCTAGGGGAGCCCCCGCTGAGCAGCACAAGGGTTGCAGCGGCCTGTTCATCATGGAGTTGACAACAATTCATCTGCGACAACGCATCTCGGTGTTAAGATGCCGCGTTCTATGAACTATGCCTGAATATCGCATCAGCGAGCAAATCGCCACTAAACTACGGATCTCACCAAAGATGTTCTCGGTCAATACCTTTGCCGCCGGCGGTTCGCCCACGGATACATCCGGTATTCAAAGGCCGACCCGTGCGAAGGTGAATCATCCAGACAGCGAGCGAAATTCGCGCACAGGGACAGCTGCGAAGCTTCATCGACCGCGACTTGGTTTGCTGCCAACGAATGCGAAACGGCGGCAGTTCACACTGCCGCCGTCACGCTGTATCAGCGGGAACCCGCCCCAGACGCGGTTCTCATCCCCCGGACGGAGGCTGTACCACCATGGTCGGTTTAAATCCGTAGCGCGGAGTGGCGAAGTTCGCGACGCTGCGACCCGCCCCGGCCCCGGGCACCATCGGTAATCCACCGAAAGCGGCCGTTGCCGGTTCGGCCGCAGCCGCCCCGCTCATTCCGTTCAGCGCCACGGTGATCGGGTTCGCGGCCGGCGTGCTGATCCAGCTGGCCGGCACCGACATGGCGCCCACCTTGGACGCCCCGCCGACAATTCCGCCCAGGGCGTTGCCTAGGCCGCTGCCGAAGGTGGGGGCAACGGCTGCCGCCGCTCCCTCGGCCGCTT
This sequence comes from Mycobacterium sp. Z3061, assembly GCF_031583025.1. NCBI lineage: Bacteria > Bacillati > Actinomycetota > Actinomycetes > Mycobacteriales > Mycobacteriaceae > Mycobacterium > Mycobacterium pumcae. The sequence goes on from NZ_CP134062.1 coordinate 6,347,060, forward strand.
TCGCAGCCCCCTCGGCAGCCTTCGCAGCCGCCGGGAACGCGCTGTGGAAGAGGCCGTCGATGTCCTTCATGGCGGTGGTGCTGAGCCGGAACGGCGAGACCAGCCGGATGTAGGTGTCGAAGGCGCTACTGCCGTCGATGGTCTGCGAGCCGGTCAGACCCTCCATGACGTCACCGACCACGCCGTTGAGCACCAACCCGTCGCCATTGGTATTCCACGCGGAGCCGGTCAGACCCAGCGCCGCCAGCGGGTTGGTGAACGCGGGCGATTCGTTGGTCACGCCCGCCATCCGCAGCAGCGCTTTGGGTATCTCGTACAGCCCCTGCTGGGTGAGTGAACTCTGTACCGCGGTGAATGCCGCGTGCCCCTGTGCACTCACGCCGAGCAGGCCGTTGGCCACCGCCTGCGGAGTGAACGACGGCAACGCCGCCGCCTGCGCCGAAGCGCCCGAATACCCGTACATTGCGGCGGCGTCCTGCGCCCACATCTCACCGTATTGCGCCTCAGTGGCCGCGATCGCCGCGGTGTTCTGGCCCAGGAAGTTCGTCGCGAGCAACGCCGCCAGCAACGCCCGGTTGGCGGCAACCTCAGCCGGCGGCACAGTCGCGGCGAAGGCCGCTTCGTAGGCACTCGCCGCGGCGGCAGCCTGGGATGCGGTCTGCTGGGCCTGGCCGGCGGCTGAACTGAGCCAGGCGATCTGTGGCGAAACGGCACCCGCCATGGCGGCCGACGACGGGCCTTGCCAGGGTCCGTCGGTCAGTCCGGTCAGCACCGTCAACCATGCCGACGCGGTGCTCTGCAATTCGCCGGCCAGTGCATCCCAGGCCGCGGCGGCAGCCAGCAACGGTCCCGAACCCGCGCCGGAGTACATCAACGTCGAGTTGACCTCCGGCGGCAGCTGCGCGAAATCCATCGTGGTTCTCCCCGTCAGCCGACGTTCGCGGCGTTGGCAGCCTCGGTGGCTGCATAAGAAGCGGCATTCAGCCCCAGCATGGCGGCCATCTGGTCGTGGATAGCCGCAGCCTGGGCGCTGATGTCCTGGTAGAGCTTCGCGTGGGTGGCGAACTGCGAGGCGGTCAGCAACGACACCAGGTCTGAGGCCGCGGGGATGACACCGGTGGTCGGTGTCGCAGCGGCGGCGTTTCCGGCGGCCATCGCCGCGTTGATCGAGCGCAGTTCCCCCGAAGCCCCGGCCAGCGCGTCGGGCTCTGCGTAGACGAGCGACATGAAGGTTCCTCCCTGATTGCAATGTGCATCCACAGCGTTGCGCGCCCGATGACTTCGTCGTCATTGGACGCGTTAGCAGATCTGGACTCACGTTAAGCATCCGAATGGGACGACTACAGCCTTCGCAGGACCTGTTCATTACCGGGTCAACAATTATTCATTTGCTAACCGATAAACCCAGGACGCAATCTATAAAGGTATGAATCATATGTGTTTCAAATATGATTTGAATATTTTATGAAGTATTGAAATTTTCCTGCCGCGTTTGGAGCACTGCGGTATCGGCGCCTAGAATCCGGCCGTCCACGCTGATGGCAAGAAGACCCGCTTGACTTGCCAAAATCCTTGTGCGCCAACGTCAGCCCGGCGTTCAAACGCGAGTCGCCGGCCCACCGGTGTGATTGCGGTCTGGGCCGGCGGCGGGCATCCGCACTGCCGGATCACCGCTTCCGGTAGCAGAACGGAGGCGCCGGATGACGCACCGGTTCGGTAACAAAGAATGAGCGCCGGCTGGCGTTCTTTGCGTTGCAAAAATCCACAGCACGGGCGAATTGCAGATTTGGTGCGGATGACGTGGGTCACACCTGAGAAAGGTGCGCGTCAAGTGGTAAAACCGTATTTGCTGGGCACTTGAGCGACCGCGAGCGCCCACCCCGGAGCGCGCGACAGTGAACCAAAGGTTAACAACTGTCGTCGCGGCCTCGAAGGCTAAGGTGCCAGTCATGCCGATCCCAAACCGCTTCCGAAGGTTGACGGCCGCGGCCGCCGCAGGCGTTGCTCTCCTGACCGTTTCGGCCTGCGACTCTCACAACGCGGCACCGTCCCCGTCGACCAACCCGCGTCAAGTGACCGTCGTCGGATCCGGGCAGGTTCAGGGCGTCCCGGACACCTTGACCGCGGACGTCGCCATCGAATTCACCGCGGCAGACGTCACGACGGCGATGAACCAGACCAATGAGCGGCAGCAAGCCGTGATCAACGCGCTGGTAGGCGCCGGCCTGGACCGCAAGGACATCCGCACCACCAACGTCAGTCTGCAGCCGCAGTACGCCAAGCCCGAGTCGGCCGGGACCGCCACCATCGCCGGCTACCGCGCCGACAACGCCATCGAGATCAAGATCCACCCGACGGACGCGGCGTCGAAGCTGCTGGCCCTGGTCGTCAGCACGGGTGGCGATGCCACCCGGATCAGCTCCGTCCACTACTCGATCGCCGACGACTCGCAGCTGGTCAAGGACGCGCGGGCGCGCGCCTTCGACGACGCGAAGAACCGCGCCCAGCAGTACGCCCAGCTCTCCGGCCTGAGCCTGAGCAAGGTGCTGTCCATCTCGGAAACTTCCGGTTCGGCGTACGCGCCCGGGCCACAACCGGCACCGCGCGAGTCGATGGCGCCGCTCGAACCCGGCCAGCAGACGGTCAGCTTCTCGGTGACCGCGGTGTGGGAGCTGAACTAGTTACTGATAGACCCGCGGGTCCAGGGTCCCGATGTAGGACAGGTCGCGGTAGCGCTCGTCGTAGTCCAGGCCGTAGCCGACCACGAAATCGTTGGGAATGTCGAAGCCCACGTAGGTGATGTCGACGTTGGCGCCCACCGCTTCGGGCTTACGCAGCAGCGTGCACACCCGCAGCGAACGTGGATGACGGCTGGTCAGGTTGCGCAACAACCACGACAGGGTCAGCCCGGAGTCGACCACGTCTTCCACGATCAGCACGTCGCGGTCGTGAATATCGCGGTCGAGGTCCTTGAGAATGCGCACCACTCCCGACGATGACGTCGAAGAGCCGTAGGAACTCACCGCCATGAACTCGAACTGGGTGGGCAGTGGAATCGCGCGGGCCAGATCCGTCACGAAGAGCACGGCGCCCTTGAGAACGGTGATCAACAGCAGGTCCTGGCCGGTGGTGGCGGCCAGATCCCGGTAGTCCTCGCCGATCTGTTGACCGAGCTCGGTGATGCGGCCCTGAATCTGCTCCTGGGTGAGCAGCACCGACTTGATGTCCCCCGGGTACAGCTCCGCCGTCACGTGCACAGCGTGCCACGCTTACCTGAGAAGAACCAACGTAGGCGTCAAATTGCCTGCTGGCGCAACGTAAGTACGCCGTCGTGACGGCCTGCGAACAGACGCTGACCGCGCAGCTTGGACCCCACCGCCACTCCGCCCTGGCCGCGCCACGCGGTGACCAGTGTGTCCACCCCGCGGATCTGCTTGTCGGTCAATCCGATCGCACCGCCGGCCAGCAGCCAGCCTCGGATCACCCGTCGGCGCACCGGCGCGGGCAGCGCGGCCAGGGCCGCGGTGTCCAACCCGGCGCCGGTCGTGACGGTAGGCAGCGCGTCGGCGGCGATCGCGTCGATCAGGTCGGTGTCCTCACGCAACGCCGTCGCCGTGCGGGCCAGCGCCTCGGCGACACCGCCGCCCAGCACGTCCTCCAGCAAGGGCAGCACCTCACCGCGCAGCCTGGCCCGGGTGAACCGGCGATCCACGTTGTGGGGATCCTGCCAGGGGGTCAGGCCGAGTTCGGTGCAGGCGTCGTGAGTCACCGCCCGTCGCACGCTCAGCAGCGGCCGGCACCAGGGCGGATCGTGTGGACGCATGCCGGCGATGGATCGCGCACCCGAACCGCGGCCGAGCCCCAGCAACACCGTCTCGGCCTGATCGTCGAGCGTGTGAGCCAGCAGCACCGGCCCGTCCCGGTGAGACTCCAGCGCGGCATAGCGGGCGGCGCGGGCGGCGGCTTCGGGGCCGCCATCGCCGGCCACCTCGACCCGCAGCACCTCCGCCGACCGACAGCCCAGCGAAACAGCTTGCGCCCGTGCGGTTTCGGCAACGCGGGCGGAATCCTCCTGCAAGCCGTGGTCGACGATCAGGGCGGTCGTGGGCCGCAGTGCGGCGGCAACGGCGGTCAACGCCAATGAATCCGGGCCGCCCGAGAGCGCCACACACCAGCTATCGGTGCCGCCGAGCTGGTTCTGCGCGAATTCGCTTACCGCCCTGCGCAGTTGGGCTACAGCACCCGGTCGATCCATCGCTGCGGGTGCTCGATCTCGCTAGGCTTGGGCAACGTCTCGGGACCCGTCCAAATCGCGTTGAACCGCTTCATCCCGACCCGGTCCACCACGTGGTCGACGAACGCCTTGCCGCGGGTGTACTGACTGAGTTTGGCCTCGAAGCCCAGCAGTGCACGCACCAGCCGCTGCAACGGCGGCTGCTTGCGCAGGCGGCGTTCGTCGAATTTGCGGCGGATCGCGGCGACCGACGGCACCACCACCGGCCCGACCGCGTCCATGACGTGCTCGGCGTGCCCTTCCAGCAAGGTTCCCAGGACCAGGAGTTGGTCCAGCGCCTGCCGTTGCGGCTCGGACTGAACCGCGCGCACCAGGCCCAGGATCCCCTCGGGGTGGGCCTCGTCGCGTCCCCGATTGCGGACGAACTCCGCGAGCCGGCCGGCCACCTCGCGGAGGTCTTCGGTCGGCTCCTGGGTCAGCAGGCTCAACGAGCTCGACATGTGCCCGGCGATCCACGGGTTGGCGGTGAACTGCACGCGGTGGGTCACTTCATGCAGGCACACCCACAGCCGGAAATCGGAGGGGTCCACCTTCAATTGGCGTTCCACGCCGATGACGTTGGGATACACCAGGAGCAGGGTGCCGGAGTCGGGACTGGTGAACGGGTCGTACTGCCCGAGGATGCCGGAGGAGACGAACGCCAGCACGGCACCCGTCTGGGCGCCGGTCAGCCGGCCGGTGACGAAACTGTGCGGCTTCTCGGCGCCGTTGGTCATGGCACGCATCGACTCGGCGGCCGCCCGTATCCATTCCCGCCGGTCCACGATGCGGGCCGGCGGCACCGTGTCCGCGGTGATCAGACCGGTGACTTCGCGAACCGGCGGCTCGGCCTGCTCGGCCGCCCGGCTCAACTCCTCCATCACCTGTCGACGCGTGTAATCAGAGGTGACCGGACCCCCGCGGGCCAGCTTCTCCCCCACCGTGGCGGCGAACCCCCAGTCGACGGCGTTGCCCATCGAAAGGCCGGACGACCGGGACGTCGAAGGGCTCATGTCGTGCACCCGCAGAACCACAGCTTGGTGGCCAGCGCGTCCATCGCGTTGCGGCCGTTGGGTCCGGCGTCGTTGGAGATGAAGGCGAAGGTCAGGACCCGTCCGCTGGCATCGTTGAGCAACCCGACCAGCGAGTTCACCGCCGTCAGTGAGCCGGTCTTGGCGCGCAGCCAACCGGCCGGGCCCATGGTGGTGGAGCGGTCCAAAAAGCGTTCGCCGAGGGTGCCGCTGCCGCCCGCGATCGGCAAGAGATCCAGTAGCGCCCGCAACGACGGCTGATCGGGTCCCGCCGCGGCCTGCATCACCCCATCCAGCGTCCGGGCCGTCAGACGGTCGTTCACCGACAGCCCGCTGGAGTCGACCAGCGCGGCTCCGCCGGTGTCGACATGGGCGGTGTTGAGCCTGCTGGTGACGGCGTCGACCGCGCCGGTGAAGCTCTGCGGCCGGTTGATGGCGGCGGCCACCTCACGGCCGATGCACTCAGCCATCACGTTGTCCGAGGCGTTCATCATCTGCGAAAGCCGCTGGATCAGCGGCGCCGACTGCACCACCGCCAGTTGCCGGGCCCCGGCGGGCGCGCTGGCGACGGTCACCGCCGCCGGGTCCAGACCCAGGGCGATCGCCAGCTGGCGTCCGGCGTCCAGCGCCGGGGTCTTGGAACGTCTCGAGTTGACGGTGGTCGGCTGGATCCGCCCGGCGTCGATCATTGCGGACTCGATCGGCGCCACGTCACCGTTGTCGATGTCGGCCGGGTCCCAGCCGGGCGCCAACCCGGGACCGCTGAACGCCGAGGTGTCGACCTGCACGGCCGTCGGGGTCATGCCGCTGCGGTGCACTTGTTCAACCAAGTCACTGATCCGCGCCGCACCCCGGTACCAGGTCTCGACACCGGGCGGCGCCGCCGACAACGTCGGATCCCCGGCGCCGACCAGCACCACCGGACCCTGGGCGGCCTGACCCGCCGCCACCACCCGGGTGCTGATCCGGGCCTGCCGGTCCAGGGTGAGCAGGGCCGCCGCCGCGGTCAGCACCTTGTTCGTCGACGCCGGCACCATCGGCAGGTCGTCGAGTTGCCGCCACAGTTCCTTGCCGGTCATCGCGTCGGTGATCCGGCCACCCAGCCGGCCCAGATTCGGGTCGGCGACGACGGCAGCCAGCGCCGCCGCCACCCCTGCGGCGCTGGGCGCGGGCGCATTGTCGGCGACCGGAGTCACCCCCGCCTTGACCGTCGGCGGCCGCGGCGGCGGAACCGGGGACCGCGCCCCGGCGACGCCGTGCCCGCCGGTGGTGAACAGCACGGCGGCCGCTACGACGGCAGCGACGAACGCGAGCACCACCAGCCCGACCAGCAGGTGGGTGGACTTGCGCCAGCGTTTGGGACCCATGTAGATCGCTGCACTCCTGTCTTTTCGTGTCCCATTCTGCCGAATCGGCCGCCAGGCAGTACCGCGGCACCTGCTCGACTACTGTGTACCCGTGCAATTCGACGTGACCATCGAAATTCCCAAGGGTCAGCGCAATAAGTACGAGATCGACCACGAGACCGGTCGCGTGCGCTTGGACCGCTACCTCCACACCCCGATGGCCTACCCGGCCGATTACGGCTTCATCGAGGACACCCTCGGTGAGGACGGGGACCCGCTGGACGCACTGGTGCTGCTGCCCCAGCCGGTGTTCCCGGGGGTGCTGATCGAGGTGCGGCCGGTGGCGATGTTCCGCATGGTCGACGAGAAAGGCGGCGACGACAAGGTGTTGTGCGTGCCGGCCGGTGACCACCGGTGGGACCACGTCCAGGACATCGACGACGTCCCCCCGTACGAGCTGAACGACATCAAGCACTTCTTCGAGCACTACAAGGACAACGAGCCGGGCAAGTTCGTGAAGGCGGCCGACTGGGTCGGCCGGGCCGAGGCCGAGGCCGAGGTTCAGCGTTCGATAGAGCGATTCCAGGCCGAAGGGCACTGAAGCTTCCGTCCGATAGTGTCGCCACGGTGACGGACGGCGCGGGCACCCCGGGAGCCACGGGAGCCACCGGAGCCTCGGTGGGACCGATCGCGCGCGGCAGTGTCGCACGGGTCGGCACCGCGACGGCGGTGACCGCGCTGTGCGGCTACGCGGTGATCTACCTCGCCGCGCGCGACCTCGCGCCGAGCGGCTTCTCCATCTTCGGCGTCTTCTGGGGCGCGTTCGGGCTGGTCACCGGGGCCGCTAACGGCCTGCTGCAGGAAACGACCCGGGAAGTCCGCGCTATGCAGTATCTGGACGTGCTCCCGGACGGCGCCCGCACCCATCCGCTGCGGGTCGCCGGCCTGGTCGGGCTGGCCTCGGCCGCCGTGATCGCGGCCAGCGCAGTGCTGTGGAGCGGCCGGGTCTTCGTCGAGGACCGCTGGTTGTCGGTCGCGCTGCTCAGCGTCGGTCTGGCGGGGTTCTGTCTGCACGCGACGCTGCTCGGCACGCTGGCCGGCGTCAACCGGTGGGGCCAGTACGGCGCCTTGATGGTGACCGACGCCGTCATCCGGGTGGCGGTCGCGACGGCGACCTTCGTACTCGGCTGGGGCCTGGTCGGGTTTCTGTGGGCGACGGTTGCCGGCTCGGTGGCCTGGCTGATCATCCTGGTGTCCTCGCCCGCGGCACGGACAGCAGCGCGCGTGCTGACGCCCGGCAGCACCGCGACGTTTCTGCGTGGTGCGGCCCACTCGATCACCGCGGCGGGGGCCAGCGCCATCCTGGTCATGGGGTTTCCGGTGCTACTCAAGCTGACGTCGACCGAGCTGGGCGCCCAGGGCGGCGTCGTGATCCTGGCGGTGACGCTGACCCGGGCGCCCCTATTGGTCCCGCTGACGGCAATGCAGGGCAACCTGATCGCGCATTTCGTCGACGAGCGCAGCCACCGGTTGCGGGCCCTGATCTCACCCGCCCTGCTCATCGCCGGCATCGGCGGGATGGGAGTGCTGCTCGCCGGCCTGATCGGTCCGTGGTTGTTGCGCTTCGCGTTCGGCGCGCAGTATCAGGCCAGTAGCGCGCTGCTGGCCTGGTTGACGGCCGCCGCGGTGGCGATCGCACTACTGACGCTCACCGGTGCGGCGTCGGTGGCCGCCGCGCTGCACCGGGCGTACTCGCTGGGGTGGGTCAGCGCCACGGTGGCCTCCGGGCTGCTGCTGGCGCTGCCGATCGCACTGGAGACGCGCACCGTCATCGGTTTGCTGTGCGGTCCCATGGTGGGAATCGCCGTCCATCTGATCGCGCTCGGGCGCGGCGAACGCGTGTAATTTTGGCCTTGAAATGGCCCCGAAAATGGATTACTCCGACGCCTGGATCATCGTCCCCGCCTTCAACGAAGCCGTCGTCATCGGCGAGGTTGTCGCCGAACTGCGCACCGCCTTCGACCACGTCGTGTGCGTGGACGACGGCAGCGCGGACGGCACCGGCGAGATCGCGCGGCAGGCCGGTGCGGTGTTGGTGCGTCATCCCATCAATCTGGGCCAGGGGGCGGCGATCCAGACCGGCGTCGAGTACGCCCGGATCCAGTCCGGCGCCAGGGTGTTCGCCACGTTCGACGCCGACGGCCAGCACCGCGTCAAGGACGTGGTCAGGATGATCGACCGGCTGAACCAGGGCGACGTCGACATCGTGATCGGCACCCGATTCGGCGGGCAGGTCGCCAACCGGCCGCCATTGCTCAAGCGGATGGTGTTGCAGACGGCCGCGCGGTTGAGCCGCCGGGGCCGCCGGCTCGGTCTCACCGACACCAACAACGGCCTGCGGGTGTTCAACAAGACCGTCGCCGACGGGATGAACATCACCATGAGCGGAATGAGCCACGCTACCGAGATCGTCATGATGATCGCCGAAAACCATTGGCGGGTGGCCGAAGTGCCGGTCGAGGTGCTCTACACCGAATACTCCAAGTCGAAGGGGCAGCCGTTGCTCAACGGCGTCAACATCATCTTCGATGGATTCCTGCGAGGGAGAATGCGGCGATGAACTGGATCCAGGTGTTGCTGATCGGGTCGATCATCGTGTTGCTGGTGTTCCTGCTGCGGTCGCGGCGCAGCGCGCGGGCACGCGCCTGGGTGAAGGTGGGCTACGTCCTGTTCGTGCTGCTCGGGGTCTACGCGGTGCTGCGACCGGACGACACCACGGTGGTGGCGCACTGGTTCGGCGTGCGGCGCGGCACTGACCTGATGCTCTACGGGCTGATCATGGCGTTCAGCTTCACCACCCTGAGCACCTACATGCGCTTCAAGGACCTGGAGCTGCGCTACGCGCGACTGGCCCGCGCCATCGCGCTCGAGGGAGCACAGGCGCCCGAGAGCTAAGCGTGCTTGTGCTGTCGAAAGAATTCGACCGTACGGCGCACACCCTCATCCAGAGCCACCTGTGGCCGCCAGCCCAAAACCTCTGCCGCCAAACCGATGTCGAGACATGAGCGCTTCAGGTCGCCCAGCCGCGGCGGATGGAACTCCGGGTCGTCGGGGCCACCCACCGCCGCCGCGACGGCGGTGTGCAGCTCACGGTCCGAGGTCTCGATACCGGTGCCGACGTTGAAGCGCTGCCCGCCTCCGGCCGCACCGGACGCCTTGACGAAGGCATCGACGACATCGTCGACGAACACGTAGTCGCGGGTGTTGGAGCCATCGCCGAAGACTTTGGTGGGCCTGCCTTCCAACAGGGCCTGGGCGAAGATCGCGACCACGCCGGCCTCACCGTGCGGGTCCTGGCGCGGCCCGTAGACGTTGGCGGGCGCGATGTGCGAGCAGTCCAGGTCGTAGAGGTGCCGGAAGGTGTTCAGGTAGATCTCTCCGGACACCTTCCCGGCGGCATACGGCGAGAACGGGTCGGTCGGCACCGTTTCGGGCGTCGGGTACTGCGGCGGCACACCGTAGATGGACCCACCCGAGGAGGTGTGCACCAACTTGCGCACCGCGGCGCGCTGGGCCGCCTCGGCCAGCCGGATGGTGCCGATCACATTGACCGACGCGTCGAACTGCGGGTTGGCCACCGAGTGCCGGACGTCGATCTGCGCGGCCAGGTGAAACACCACCTCGGGCTGATGCTCACCGAGGATGGCGTCCAGGTCCGATGTCACGATGTCGGCCTCGACGAAGACGTGTTCGGGGTTGTCGGCCAGGTGCTCGATGTTGGTGGCCCGGCCGGTCGCGAAGTTGTCCAGGCCAACCACCGTGTGCCCGTCGGCCAGGAGACGGTCGACTAGCGTCGACCCGATGAAACCGGCTGCCCCGGTGACCAGTGCTCGCACCGGCCCACCATACAGAGTCGCCGTGGTGGCAGCCGCGCTGATCATCGCGCAGCTGGTCGTTCGTGCCGTGCTGGCGTTTCGCGGCTACTTCTATTGGGACGATTTGATTCTCATCGGCCGGGCCGGCACCCAGGGCCTGCTTTCGCCGTCGTACCTGTTCGACGACCACGACGGGCACGTGATGCCGGGCGCCTTCCTGGTGGCCGGGGTGATCATCCGGCTGGCGCCGCTGGTGTGGACGTGGCCGGCGATCAGCCTGGTGGTGCTGCAGTTGCTCGCGTCGCTGGCGCTGTTGCGGGCGTTGTACGTGATCCTGGGCTGGCGGCCGGTGCTGCTGGTTCCGCTGACATTCGCACTGTTCACCCCGTTGGGGATACCGGGGTTCGCCTGGTGGTCGGCGGCGCTGAACTCGCTGCCCATGCTGGCGGCGCTGGCCTGGGTGTGCGGCGACGCCGTGCTGCTGGCCCGTACCGGCAACCAGCGTTACGCGGTGACCGGTGTGCTGGCCTACCTCGGTGGCCTGCTGTTCTTCGAGAAGGCGGCGGTGATCCCGTTCGTCGCCTTCTCGGTGGTGGCGCTGATCTGTCACCTTTCCGGTGCCGCCGCGTTGCGGACGGCGTGGCGCGGCGGCGTCCGGTTGTGGGTGGGGTCGCTGGCACTGACCGCCTGCTGGGTGGCGCTGTATCTGACGGTCGTGAATCAACGGCGCTGGAGTTCGGACCTGGCGATGACGTGGGCGTTGTTGCGACGGTCGATCACCCACGGCATAGTGCCGGGTCTGGCCGGCGGCCCCTGGGACTGGGCCCGCTGGGCGCCGGCCTCGCCCTGGGCCACGCCACCGCCGGCGGTGATGCTGCTGGGCTGGGCGGTTCTGCTTGCGGCACTGGTCATTTCATTGTTACGCAAGCAGCGCATCGGGTTGGTGTGGCTCACCGCGGCCGGTTACGCGGTCGCCTGCCAGGTGCCCATCTATCTGATGCGGTCGTCGCGGTTCACCGCTTTGGAACTCGCGCAGACGCTTCGGTATTTTCCGGACCTGGTCTTCGTACTCGCACTGCTGGCCGCGATCGCGTTCACGGCACCGAACCGGGAGTCGTCCGGTTGGCTGGACTGGTCGCGGCTCCGTACCGTGCTGACAAGCGTTGTGGCGCTGGCGTTTCTCGCCAGCAGCCTGTACTCGACGGCGACGTTCCTGACGTCGTGGCGGGACAACCCGGCCGAGCCCTACCTGAAGAACGCCCAGGCCGGCCTGGCGGCCGCCGACAGCCCGCTGCTGGACCAGGAAGTCGATCCGTTGGTGCTGCAGCGGGTCGCCTGGCCGGAGAACCTGGCCAGCCACATGTTCGCTCTGTTGCGAGATAGACCCGAATTCACCTCGGCCACAACACGATTGCGGATGCTGAACAGCAAAGGCCAGCTGGTCGACGCGCGGGTGACCTGGGTGCGGACCATCACACCGGGCCCCGTACCCCGTTGCGGCTACTTCGCCCAGCCCGACCAGCCGACACGACTTGTTCTGGACGGCCCGTTGTTACCCGCCGACTGGACCGTCGAATTGAACTACCTGGGAAACAGCGACGGCTCGATGATGCTGGCGCTGTCCGAGGGACCTGAGGTCAAGGTGCCGGTGCATCCGGGACTCAACCGCGTCTACGCCCGGCTGCCCGGCGCCGGGGACGCGATCACGGTCCGGGCCACCACCGCCGCGCTCTCCCTGTGCCTGGCGTCGGGACCGGTGGGATTTCTGGCGCCGCTGTGAGCGGCGGGATGAAACGTTCTGACCCGCGCAGCCGATACGCTGATTGTCGATCAGTCCGAGCGGGAGGGCAGCGTTGTCGCAAATGTTCGCGGTTCCGGAGCTGATGGCCTCGGCGGCAACGGATCTGGCGGGCATCAGATCGGCGCTGCGCGCCGCCGACGCGTCCGCTGCGCTGTCCACCTCGGCGGTGCCGGCCGCGGGCAACGACGAGGTGTCGGCGGCAGTGGCGGAGCTGTTCTCCGGCTACGCGCGGCAGTATCAGGCGCTGAGCGCCCAGGCCGAGACATTCCACCAGCGGTTTGTGCAGTTGCTGACCTCAGGTGCCGGGGCCTATGCATCCGCGGAGGCCAGCAACGCCGGACCGCTGCAGCCGGTGCTCGACCTCATCAATGCGCCGACCCAGGCGTTGCTCGGGCGCCCGCTGATCGGGAACGGCGCCGACGCGACGACTCCGGGCGGGGCCGGCGGCGCGGGCGGGCTGCTGATCGGCAATGGCGGGAACGGGGCGCCCGGCGGGGCGGGTCAAGCGGGCGGTGCGGGCGGAGAGGCCGGATTGATCGGCAACGGCGGTGTGGGCGGGATCGGCGGTAGCGGCGCCGCGGGCGGCGCCGGCGGCGCCGGCGGATGGCTGCTGGGCAATGGTGGCCTGGGCGGATCGGGAGGGCTGGGCGGGGGTAACGGCGGTGCCGGCGGGGTTGCCCGGGTCATCGGCTTCGGCGGTGCCGGCGGCGCGGGCGGAATCGGCGCACTGAGCGCGACGGGCGGCGGTGGCGGCGCCGGGGGCCAGGGCGGCTTCCTGTTCGGCGGCGGCGGCAACGGCGGCGCAGGCGGATTGGGTGGCGCGGCGGACGGCAGCGGGGTGGGCGGTGACGGCGGCATCGGCGGAGCGGGCGGGGCCGCGGGTCTGGTGTACGGCAACGGCGGCGTCGGTGGCTCCGGCGGCCAAGGCGGCGAGGCCTTCTCCTCCCCGGTAGGCGTCGGAGGCAACGGTGGGGCCGGCGGACAGGGCGGTGACGCCGGCTGGGTGGGCACCGGCGGGAACGCCGGCGGCGGCGGCGCGGGCGGAATCGGCGGCGTAACCGGGTCCGGCGGCGACGGCGGCAACGGGGGGGCCGGTGGCTCCGCCAAGGTGATCGGCACCGGCGGCAACGGTGGGGCCGGTGGCGTGCCCAGCCCGCCGTTCGGCGTCCCGTCCGGCGGAACCGGCGGGCCCGGCGGCGCGAAGGGCGTCGTCTTCGGCGCGGTCGGCCTGCCCGGGCCCAACGGCTGAGCCGTCCCGGCCTGGCTAGCATCCCAGGCATGACTCGCTACGAGACCCTCGACTTCGCCCAAGACGGGCCTGTGACACGGATCGCACTCAACCGGCCGGACGCGGCGAACAGCATCAACGATGTGATGGGCCGTGAATTGATGGATGCGGCGAGCCGGTGCGATGTCGCCGGGACGAAGGTCGTGCTCCTCACCGGCAACGGCCGGTTCTTCTGCGCCGGAGGGGATCTGGGCGCCATGGCGCGCTCGCCGCTGGGCGCGGGCCGGTTCGTGAAGGGCCTGGCCGATGACCTGCACCGGGCGGTCTCGACGTTCGCCCGCATGGATGCGGTCCTCATCGTCGCCGTCAACGGCGCGGCGGCCGGAGCCGGATTCAGTCTCGCGCTGATCGGCGATCTCGTGCTGGCCGCCGAATCGGCGAGCTTCACGATGGCCTACACCAAGGCGGGGCTGAGCCCCGACGGCAGTTCGTCGTACTACCTGCCGCGGCTGGTCGGGGTACGGCGCACCCAAGAGCTGATGTTGACCAACCGGCGGCTCTCGGCAGCGGAGGCGGCGCAGTGGGGACTGGTCACCGAGGTGGTGCCCGATGACACGCTGGCCGACCGCGCTGACGGGTTCGTCGCGCAAATGAGTTCTGCCGCAAAGCTTTCCAGTTCATCGGTGAAAAAGCTGCTGCTGCTCAGCTTCAGCAACGGCCTGGAGGAACAGATGGAGATCGAAGGGCGGATGATCGCGGCATGCGCCGGTAGCGCCGACGGCCAGGAGGGCATCGACGCGTTCCTCAACAAACGCCGGCCCGAGTTCGCCTAGGAGGGCCAGAGCAGCGCGGGAATGGCCCCGGGCGGCGGCCAGGCGTGGTCGTTGCGGTAAGCCCATGTCTCCCAGGGATTGTCGTAGTAAGCGATCGTCGCGATCACGCGGGACAAATCTTCTTCGGGGTGCAGCAACCAGTACCCGTTTGCGACGAGGGTGCCGCCGGTGGTCCAGGCGGAGTAGCTGGCCGAGAACAGCGGGCCGAACAATCTGTTCTGCCAGACGTGCAGTGCTTCATGGTTGAGCATGAGGTCCGCGGCCTTCGGGCTGTAGCCGAGATTGCTGGTGACGTTGCCGAACGTGGTGGCATACCCGGACAGGCCGATACCGCCGCGGTAGACGTGCGAGCCGGCCAGAGCGCTCAGCGCCGGGTCATAGTTGGAGTTCGGCGTGAACTCGTTGAGGATTTGCACGCCGTAGCCCAGTGCCGTGCCCGGGGCTCCCCAGGTGTAGTCCAGGATCAACGCGGCCCAGCCGCGCGGGTCGCTGAAGTCGTAGATGGCGAACTGGCGGCGGATGAACCCGGTCGCATCCATCAGCGCCGAGTTCGTGGCCTCGGCAGCCGCATACGACTCCGCCGCCGCCTGGATCGACTGCCCGAACTGCTGCAGCAACGTTCGGGTTTGCACACCGAGCGCCTGAAACTGCTGTCCGTATCCGGCGAACAGCTCTGCCACCGCCGTCGAGATCTCATCGGCCGCGGCAGCGGCAAGGGCGGTGGTCGGCCGGGCAGCGGCCAGCCTCGCCGCGTCGAGGCCCGAGGCAACGCCGTCGACGTCCGCTGTCGCCGTCGTCAGCAACCCTGGCGCCACGATCAGCTGCGACATTCGGTGTCCTCCCCCCGACCCGTCGGAACGAATCCTGATTATGGACGTCAGAAACCGGGGCATCCGGCATTTGATGAATCCGGCGTGGGAGGTCGAGCCGTGGAGCCGCCTAGGAGAATCGAACTCCTGACCTATTCATTACGAGTGAATCGCTCTACCGACTGAGCTAAGGCGGCGTGCCCTCGCGGGCGGCACGAGTCTAACGCAGTTGCTGACCGATGGTGGCAACCATGGCGTCGACGGCGAACTTGGGCTTGACGTTGATCGCCAAGGCTTCACGGCATTCCAGCACGGCTTCGATGCAGCGCAGCAGCCGCTCGGGGGTGGCGTGGCCGGCCAGCGACGCCACCCGCTCGGCCATGTCGGGGTGGTTCGCGCGGACATGACCCGCGTGCGCCGAGACCACCAGCGCGTCCCGGAAATACGTGGCCAGGTCGATCAGCGCCCGGTCCAGGGCGTCGCGCGAGGCCCTGGTCTGGCGGGATTTCTGCCGTCGCTCCAGGTCCTTGATCGCCCCCGCGGCACCGCGCATCGCCCCAGCCGCGCCTTTCCCTGTGCCACCGGCTCCCAGCGCGGTGCGCAACTCCTCCGTCTCGACCTCGGCCCGTCCGGCGGTGAGTGCCAGCGCCTCGGCTTCGGCCGCGGCCACCAGTTCCTCGGCGGCGGTGTAGGCGCGGGCCGGCCGCGCGGCGTCGCGCACCAGCTCCAGGGCCTGCTGACGACGCTGCCGGGCCTCGGGGTCGGTGGCCAGCCGGCGCGCCCGCCCGACGTGCCCGCCGCTGACGGACGCTGCCCAGCCGGCGGTGTCGGCGTCCAGGCCGTCGCCGTCGATCAGCACCTGTGCGATCGCCTCGGTCGGTGGTGTCACCAGCGCCACGTGCCGGCACCGGGAGCGCAGCGTGACCGCGATGTCCTCGGGGTCCACCGAAGGTGCGCACAGCAGGAAGACCGTTGACGGCGGCGGTTCCTCGACGACCTTCAACAGGGCGTTGCCGGCACCTTCGGTCAACCGGTCGGCGTCCTCGATCACCACGATCTGGTGACGACCGGTGGTGGGACGCCGGGACGCGACCTGGACGATGCCGCGCATCTCGTCCACGCCGATGGACAGGCCCTCGGGAATGACCCGCCTGACGTCGGCGTGGGTGCCCGCCATCGTCGTCGTGCAGGCGCGGCAGCTCCCGCACCCCGGTTCGTCGTCTGACGTGCACTGCAGCGCCGCCGCGAAGCACAGGGCGGCCACCGAACGGCCGGAACCAGGTGGACCGGTGATCAGCCAGGCATGTGTCATATGTCCGTCGCTCGGCACGTTGTGAGGGGAATCACCGCGTGCGGACCTGGCGGCGGCGAGCAGTTCGGCTTCCACCGCCTGCTGGCCTACCAGCCGCGTAAACACCCCGGTCATCATCGGCAACAGTAGTGAGGGCTCCCGACAGAGACCGATCAGCATCCGTTTTGCGATAAATCCGTGATCTTTCGGCAACTTTCGCCCACGTCGCGCGACGTGCCGGGGATATTTTTAGTTTCCGACGAGTCCCCGGTGACCGATACGGTGGGTGCGTGACCACGGCAGCGACACTCCCCCGGCGAATCAGCGCATTCGCCCGGTGGGTGGTGCGCACGCCGTGGCCCGTGTTTTCGCTGAGCATGCTGCAGGCCGACATCATCGGAGGCCTGTTCGTGCTCGGGTTCCTGCGTTACGGCCTGCCGCCGCGCGACCGGATCGAGCTGGGCGACCTCCCGAAGCTGAACGTTGCGATTTTCATCAGCTCGGTGATCTTCCTGTTCTTCGCCGGGTTCGCCTGGAATCTGAAGCTTCTGGTCCCGGTGTTCCGCTGGCAACGCCGCGACAATCTGCTGGTCGAAGCCGACCCGTCCACCACCGAACTGGCCCGCACCCGCGCACTGCGCATGCCCTTCTACCGCACCTTGACCAGCGCGGCGTCCTGGGCGGTCGGGAGCATCGTATTCATCATGGCCAGCTGGTCGGTGGCCCGCCAGGCCGCGCCGGTGGTGGTGGTCGCTACCGCGCTGGGCGCCACCGCTACCGCGATCATCGGCTACCTGCAGTCCGAACGGGTGCTGCGTCCCGTCGCCGTCGCCGCGCTGCGCAGCGGCGTACCCGAGAGCGTGCAGGCGCCCGGCGTCATCCTGCGCCTGATGCTGACCTGGGTGCTGTCCACGGCCGTCCCGCTGCTGGCGATCGTCCTGGCGGTCGTCTCCGACAAGATCGCGCTACTGCACGCCTCCCCGGAGAAGCTGTTCAACCCGATCCTGCTACTGGCCCTGGCGGCCCTGGGCATCGGGGCGGCCAGCACGCTGCTGGTGTCCATGTCGATCGCCGACCCGCTGCGCCAGCTCCGCTGGGCACTCTCGGAGGTGCAGCGCGGCAACTACAACGCGCACATGCAGATCTATGACGCCAGTGAGCTGGGCCTGCTGCAGTCCGGCTTCAACGACATGGTGCGCGACCTGTCCGAGCGACAACGGCTTCGCGACCTGTTCGGCCGCTATGTGGGCGAGGACGTGGCCCGGCGGGCGCTCGAGCGGGGCACCGAGCTGGGCGGCCAGGAGCGCGACGTCGCGGTGCTGTTCGTGGACCTGGTCGGCTCCACCCAGCTGGCCGCGTCACGACCGCCGGTCGAGGTGGTGCATCTGCTCAACGAGTTCTTCCGGGTGGTGGTGGACACGGTCGGCCGGCACGGCGGGTTCGTCAACAAGTTCCAGGGCGACGCCGCGCTGGCGATCTTCGGCGCCCCGATCGAGCACCCCGACGGCGCGGGTGCGGCGCTGGCCGCCGCCCGCGAGTTGCACGACGAGCTCATCCCGGTGCTGGGATCCGCGGAGTTCGGCATCGGCGTCTCAGCGGGCCGCGCCATCGCCGGCCACATCGGGGCGCAGGCGCGCTTCGAGTACACCGTCATCGGCGACCCGGTCAATGAGGCCGCCCGCCTCACCGAGCTGGCCAAGCTCGAGGCGGGCCACGTGCTGGCGTCCGCGATCGCGGTCAGCGGCGCGCTGGACGCCGAGGCCCTGTGCTGGGACGTGGGTGAGGTGGTCTTTCTGCGCGGCCGCGCCGCGCCCACCCAGTTGGCGCGCCCCTTGAAACTGGCCGAGCCGGAAGCCGGTGCCCGCGACTCGCAAGAGGTATCCAGCGACGTGAGCCGCTAGCTCCGCTTCGCGGCCTTCTTGGCCGGAGCCTTCTTCGCCGGAGCCTTGCGGGCGGTCTTCTTCGCGGTGCGTTTCACCGGCCCGCGGGCCCGCCGGTCGGCCAGCAACTCGGCAGCCCGCTCGTCGGTGATCGACAGGACGTCATCGCCCTTACGCAGGCTCGCGTTGGTTTCGCCGTCGGTGACATACGGGCCGAAACGGCCGTCCTTGATCACCATCGGCTTGCCCGAAGCCGGGTCGTTGCCCAGCTCACGCAGCGGAGGCGCCGAAGCCGCCTGGCGCCCCGAACGTTTGGGCTCGGAGTAGATCTTGAGCGCTTCGTCGAGGGTGATGGTGAACATCTGATCCTCGGTCGCCAGGGAACGAGAATCGGTGCCGCGCTTCAGATATGGGCCGTAGCGCCCGTTCTGGGCGGTGATCTCCTCGCCGGAGGCGGGGTCTACACCGACCACCCGCGGCAGCGACAGCAGCTTCAGCGCGTCCTCGAGAGTCACCGTCTGAAGGTCCATGGTGCGCAACAACGAACCGGTGCGCGGCTTGGGTCCGGTGGGCTTCTTGCCTCGCTTCGCCCCGGCCCCGGCGCCGCCGTCGTCGCCCTCGGACTTCGGCAGCACCTCGGTGACGTACGGCCCGTATCGGCCGTCCTTGGCGACGATCTCGTGGCCCGTCTGCGGGTCCACGCCCAGTACCCGTCCCTCCTGGGGAGTGGCGAAAAGCTCCTCTGCCACTTCCAGGGTCAGCTCGTCGGGAGTCAGCGAGTCGTTGAGGTTGGCCCGTTGCGGGGTCGGTTCACCATCGTCACCGGTCACCGTGCGTTCCAGATACGGCCCGTTCTTGCCGACGCGCACGTAGACGGCGCGGCCCTCGGCGTCGTCAAACACCTTGATGGAGTTGACTTCTCGAGCGTCGATACCTTCAAGGTTGACACCGACGAGCTTCTTCAGGCCGCCGGAGCGGGCCACCGAGTCGGGCACCCCGTGGTCGCCGCCGAAATAGAAGTTGTTGAGCCAGTTGGTACGTCGCTCATTGCCGGAGGCGATAGCGTCGAGCTCGTCCTCCATCGCCGCGGTGAAGTCGTAGTCGACCAGCCGGCCGAAATGCTGTTCCAGCAACCCGATCACCGCGAAGGCGATCCAGGACGGCACCAGGGCGCTGCCCTTCTTGTACACGTAGCCGCGGTCCTGAATGGTCTTGATGATGGACGAGTAGGTGGACGGGCGGCCGATGCCCAGCTCCTCGAGCGCCTTCACCAGCGACGCCTCGGTGTAGCGCGCGGGCGGGTTGGTGGAGTGGCCGTCCGGTGTCAGCTCGATGGCGGCCAGCCGCTGCCCCGGCGTCAGGTTGGGCAGCCGGCGCTCGGCGTCGTCGGCCTCGCCTCCCGCCAGTTCGTCGACGGTTTCCACGTAAGCCTTGAGGAAGCCCGGGAAGGTCAGCGTGCGCCCGGACGCGGAGAACACCACCTGCTGCTCACCGGCGCGGCCTTCGATCCGCAGGCTCAGCGTGGTGCCCCGCGCATCGGCCATCTGCGAGGCCACGGTGCGCTGCCAGATCAGCTCGTAGAGCCGGAACTCGTCACCGTCGAGCTCGCGGCGCACGGCATCCGGGGTCGCGAACGTCTCGCCGGCGGGCCGGATGGCCTCGTGCGCCTCCTGGGCGTTCTTCACCTTGCGGGTGTACTGGCGCGGCGACGGCGACACGTACTCCTCGCCGTAGAGCTGCCGCGCCTGGTTGCGGGCGGCGGTGATGGCCGACTGCGACAGGGTCGTTGAGTCGGTACGCATATAAGTGATGTAGCCGTTCTCGTACAGCCGCTGCGCGATGCTCATCGTGCGTTCGGAGGAGAACCGGAGCTTGCGGCCGGCCTCCTGCTGCAGCGTCGACGTCATGAACGGCGGGTACGGACGGCGGGTGTACGGCTTCTCGTCGGCCGAGGCGACGCTGAGCTGCGCACCCTGCAGGTTGGTGGCCAGCGCCGTCGCGCCCGCCTCGTCGAGCACGACGACTTCGTCGGCCTTGCGCAGGGCGCCCAGTGAGTCGAAGTCGCGGCCGGTGGCGACCCGAAGGCCGTCCACGTTGGTCAGGCGCGCGGCGAAGGTGGGCGGTTGCGCCTGCGGATCGGACACGCTGGCGTCCAGCCTGGCCAGGATGTCCCAGTAGGACGCGCTGCGGAAAGCCATCCGGTCGCGTTCGCGCTGCACGATGATGCGGGTCGCCACTGACTGGACCCGGCCCGCCGACAGTTTGGGCGCCACCTTCTTCCACAGCACCGGACTGACCTCGTAGCCGTACAGCCGGTCCAGGATGCGGCGGGTCTCCTGCGCGTCGACCAGGTCGATGTCCAGGTCGCGGGGGTTTTCGGCGGCCTCGAGAATGGCCGGTTCGGTGATCTCGTGGAAGACCATCCGCTTGACGGGGACCCGCGGCTTGAGAGTCTCCATCAGGTGCCAGGCGATCGCTTCGCCCTCACGGTCACCATCCGTCGCCAGGTAGAGCTCGTCGACGTCCTTGAGCAGGCCTTTCAGCTCAGTGACCGTGCTCTTCTTCTCCGGACTGATGATGTAGAGCGGTTCGAAGTCGGCGTCGACGTTCACCCCCAGCCGTGCCCATGGCTCGGATTTGAACTTCGCGGGCACGTCGGCAGCCGCCCGGGGCAGGTCGCGGATGTGCCCTCGAGACGACTCGACGATGTAATTGGATCCCAGGTAACCGGCGAGTTTGCGCGCCTTGGTGGGCGACTCCACGATCACGAGTCGCCGGGTGCTGCCGTTTCTGCCGCTGCTAGCCCTCCTGGGGGCCCGGTCAACCAACTACGCTCCATCTCCTATGCCGGCTCCTGGGCGGAACCGTCTCGCAGAAACAATGACAGGGCCGCTCCCTGATATTCCGGTTTTCCGGTCAACCATAGGTACGCCGCCATATCGTCGCCCCGCGGGCAACTGACAATTTCGCACCCTTGGGCGGGCCTGCGCAAACCGGCCCGCCGGGGCGGGGGTCGCGACCGGCCCTCAGACGCGGGGCCAATGCGCTGCCGCACCGGGTCCGTCAGGGGCCTCTCCGACGTTCTCTACCAGGCGCGATAACCTCCGTCGGCCGCTGATCCGAAGCGCTGGGCGGGCACCGCGGGTACCGATCAAAGTGGGCGCGATCCCGACCCTCATCAGAGCCGATGCCAGCGGTGAATGGGTGTCCGGCGCGTGCGGGTCCAGCCCGAGCAGATAACGGTCAGCTTCTGGGCTGCCCGCCGCCAGGGTCCAGGCGCGCAGCTCGCGCGGGCCCGGCACCCAGCGCGGCGGAACCGTCTTCACCGCGCCTCGCGTCCATTCCGTGGCGATGCTGCGCAGTGCGGGGTCCGCCGCCGTCCGCACCAACGGGTGGTCTTCGTCGGTCCGGGTGATCTCGGCAACCAGGCCGGCCTCCCGGATCATGTCAGCCAACGCCGAAGCACGCCAGGATTCGTCGACGACCACCGACAGCCTCGCACCGGCGCCCACCAGCACTATCTGGCCCGGTGCCGCCAGCAGCCCGCACAAGTCCCCGACCGCGGGCGGCACGGACTCCGCGGCGAAGAAGGAAAGCTGGCTCACGCCACAGACAGTAGGCCAGCGAGCGGACCCACGGCGGGTCCGCGTCGGCGCGGCGGTCCGGTACCGGTGCCCCAGAAACGAAAACCCCCGGACTGCTCCGGGGGTTCCGTTTGGGAATCTGCTCGAATCAGAGCGAGCGGACTCCGGTGGCCTGGGGGCCCTTAGGGCTGTGGCCGATCTCGAACTCGACCTTCTGGTTTTCTTCGAGGGTGCGGAAGCCCGTCCCCTGGATCTCCGTGTAGTGGACAAACACATCCGCGGATCCATCTTCGGGGGCGATGAAGCCGAAGCCCTTCTCCGCGTTGAACCACTTCACAGTTCCCTGTGGCATCTCTCGATCTTTCCTTTTCTTTCTGGGTGCGGGGCGCCGCCTTTCGATGCCCCGGGCCAGCCGCGACCGCCATACCTCGCGGAGTCGCCGGAACTTCACCCGACAGATAACCTCGCAGGAACCGCGACCGCAACGTCGATCCTGCGAAAGTTTTACACGAACACAGAAGCTGCGACCGCACTCAGTCAACCATGTTCAGCGCGTCGGCGACAGTCTCTAGGCCCAGACGGACCGCCGAATGGCGGCTCAATTTACGTCAGCGTCATCACCGAGGGCCGTACCCGGCCGCGACGGGGCCGAGAAAGGTAGCTGATGGTGAGTTTCGGCAGTGAGCTGCTTGCCGCCGCGCTTGCCGGTACCGCGGTCGACGAGCAACCGCTGCGGCACACCGCCGAACTGCCGCCCCGCCCCGGCCGGCCACAGGGCTGGCCGGACTGGGCACGGCCCGAGGTGGTGCGCGCATTCACCGACCGGGGAATCGCAGCGCCGTGGTCGCATCAGGTGCGGGCGGCCGAGCTGGCGCACGCCGGTCGTCATGTGGTGGTCAGCACCGGCACCGCGTCGGGCAAGTCGCTGGCTTATCAGCTGCCGGTGCTCAACGCCCTGGCCAGTGATCCGCGGGCCCGGGTGCTCTATCTGTCCCCCACCAAGGCGCTGGGCCACGATCAATTGCGCGCCGCCCAGGCGTTGGTCACCGCCGCTGCCCTGACCGACGTCGCGCCCACTGCCTACGACGGCGACAGCCCCACCGAAGTGCGGCGCTTCGCCCGCGAGCGCTCGCGCTGGATCTTCTCCAATCCCGACATGATCCACCTGTCGATCCTGCGCAACCACGCCCGGTGGGCGGTGCTGTTACGCGGCCTGAAGTTCGTGGTGGTCGACGAATGTCATTACTACCGAGGTGTTTTCGGTTCCAACGTAGCGATGGTGCTGCGTCGCCTGTTACGACTGTGCGCGCGTTATTCGTCCTACCCGACTGTCGTCTTCGCAAGCGCCACAACAGATTCCCCCGGTACCACGGCGACCGAGCTGATCGGCCAGCCGGTGACCGAGGTCACCGAGGACGGCTCGCCCCAGGGGGCCCGCACCGTCGCCTTGTGGGAGCCGCCCCTGCTGACCGACCTGGTGGGCGAGAACGGGGCCCCGGTTCGACGATCCGCGGGGGCCGAGGCATCCCGGGTGATGGCCGACCTGATGGTCGAGGGCGCCCAGACTTTGACGTTCGTGCGGTCGCGACGGGCGGCAGAACTGACGGCGCTCGGCGCACAAGCGCGCCTGAGTGACACGGCGCCACAATTGGTTTCGACGGTGGCATCCTACCGCGCCGGATACCTGGCCGAGGACCGCAAGGCGCTGGAGAACGCATTGGCCGAAGGCCGGCTGCGGGGGGTGGCCACCACCAATGCGCTGGAGCTCGGAGTCGACATCGCGGGCCTGGACGCGGTGGTGCTGGCCGGGTTTCCCGGAACGGTCGCGTCGTTCTGGCAGCAGGCCGGGCGCTCGGGGCGGCGCGGCCAGGGTGCGCTGGTGGTGCTCATCGCCCGCGACGACCCGTTGGACACCTACCTCGTGCACCACCCGTCCGCGTTGCTGGACAAGCCGGTCGAACGCGTCGTCATCGACCCGCGCAACCCCTACATCCTGGGTCCGCAGCTGCTCTGCGCGGCAACCGAACTGCCGCTCGAGGAGGCCGAGGTACGGTCGCTGGACGCGGTGGAGGTCGCCGAGGGACTGGTTGACGACGGACTGCTGAAACGGCGGGGCAGCAGGTATTTTCCGGCGCCGGGGATGGAACCCCATGGCGCGGTTGATATTCGGGGTTCCATCGGTGGTCAGATCGTGATCGTCGAATCCGACACCGGGCGCCTGCTGGGCAACACCGGCGTCGGGCAGGCTCCGGCCTCCATCCATCCGGGCGCGGTCTATCTGCACCAGGGCGAGAGCTACGTCGTCGACTCTCTCGATCTCGAGGAGGGCATCGCGTTCGTCCACTCCGAGGATCCCGGATACGCCACGTTCGCGCGGGAGGTCACCGACATCGCGGTGACCGGGCAGGGCGAGCGTGCCGTCTTCGGGCCGGTCAACCTGGGCCTGGTGCCGGTAACCGTCACCCATCAAGTGGTCGGGTATCTGCGCCGGCGCGGAAACGGCGAAGTGATCGACTTCGTCGAACTCAGCATGCCGCGGCATTCGCTGCCGACGATGGCGGTGATGTACACCATCGAACCGGAGGCATTGGAGCGCAACGGCATTGAGTTACCGCGCGTGCCGGGTTCGCTGCACGCCGCAGAACATGCCGCCATCGGACTGCTGCCGTTGGTGGCAAGTTGCGACCGCGGAGATATCGGCGGGCTGTCGACCGCGCTCGGCCCAGACGGTCTGCCGACGGTGTTCGTCTACGACGGCCATCCGGGCGGGGCGGGGTTCGCCGAACGCGGCTTCCGCCGGGCCGACACCTGGCTGGGGGCCACCGCCGCGGCGATCCAGGCGTGCGAATGCCCGCACGGTTGCCCTTCGTGTGTGCAGTCACCCAAGTGCGGCAACGGCAACGATCCGCTGGACAAGGCGGGTGCGGTGCAGGTGCTGCACCTGGTGCTGGGTGCGCTCGGTCGGTCTGAGTAAGTCGTGCTCCCCCAATAGGGGGAAGAAATTTCGTACCGCGAACCCGCCTCTTGACCGAGGGTGCAGCGGTCCCTGCTGAGCAACGGTGATAACCGGAGTACCGGCTGCACTGGCGCAAAGGGGACCGAAGCGATGTCGTACGTATTGGCTGGCACAGAGGCGGTGGCGGCAGCAGCAACTGACGCGTCGCGGATCGGTTCGTCGCTGCTGTCGGCGAACGCGGCGGCAGCGTCCGCGACAACGTCGGTGGTGGCCGCGGGCGCCGATGAGATCTCCGCGGCGCTGGCCGAGCTGTTTTCCGGGCATGGGCGGGCCTATCAACGGCTGAGCGCGCAGCTGATGACGTTTCACGACCAGTTCGTGCAGACCCTCAATTCGAGTGCCGACAGTTACGCCAGAGCCGAGGCGGCCAATGTCTCGCCACTTCAGTCGGTGCTGGACGCCGTCAACGCGCCGATTCAGGCGGCCACCGGCCGACCACTGATCGGCAACGGCGCGAACGCGGCCCCCGGCAGCGGGCTCGATGGCGGGGACGGCGGGTGGCTGATCGGCAGTGGCGGTGCCGGTGGGGCCGGCGCGCCCAATACCAGTCAGAACGGCGGCAAAGGTGGTTCAGCCGGCCTGATCGGCGCCGGCGGCGCCGGGGGTGCGGGGGGCACTTCCGCGATGCCTGGTGGCGGGGCCGGCGGGGTCGGCGGGAACGGCGGGAACGGCGGGTGGCTCTGGGGCAGCGGGGGTGCCGGCGGAGCCGGCGCGATGGCCGGCGGTGGCGGCTACGGCGGCAATGGCGGCGCCGGCGGGGCAGGCGGGTTGTTCGGTGGCGGCGGGGCCGGCGGTACCGGCGGGCAAGGCAGCTACGACAACGGTGGGACCGGCGGCGCGGGCGGCGCCGGCGGACTACTCTCCGGGCTGGTAGGAGCCAGCGGCGGAAACGGCGGTGCCGGCGGTTACAGCGGCGCCAGCGGGGGCGCCGGGGGCGCCGGAGGCGCCGGCGGGTTAGTCGCCGGGTCCGGCGGGTCGGGCGGGGCCGGCGGTTACGGCGGCAACGGCGGCGTCGGCGGCGCGGGCGGAAACGCAGGTCAGCTGTTCGGCCACGGTGGTGCCGGCGGGCAGGGCGGTGACGCGATCACGAATGCTGGCCGGGGCGGTGCCGGCGGCAATGCCGGGCTGCTGTTCTCCACCGGGGGCGCCGGCGGCGACGGCGGATCCAGCTACTTCAATGGCGGCGGTGCCGGCGGGTCCGGCGGCAGCGGCGGTCTGATCGGCTTCGGCGGAAGCGGCGGCGCCGGCGGCTTCGGCGGCGGGGGCGTGTGGGGATATGGCGGCCCGGGTGGCACAGGTGGTGACGGTGGCCACGGTGGCCTGCTGTTCGGCAACGGCGGCGCCGGCGGCGCCGGTGGCGAGGGTGGCATCGGCAACGCCGGCAACGGCGGCAATGGCGGCAACGCGGTACTGATCGGCAACGGCGGCAATGCTGGCACCGGTACGGTCGTCGGCACCGGCGGTACCGGTGGGACGGTGCTGGGTCTGGACGGCTTCAACGCCTTGCCCAGTGGCGACCCGGCGCACAGCGTGCAGCAGCAGATACTCCGCGCGATCAACGCGCCCGTTCAGTCGCTGACCGGACGCCCGTTGATCGGCAACGGCACACCAGGTGCGGCGGGTAGCGGGGCTGACGGCACTGCCGGCGGATGGCTGCTCGGTGACGGCGGCGCCGGCGGCGCCGCAGAGAGTGGCAGCGGACTCAACGGCGGCGCGGGCGGGGCCGCAGGACTGTTCGGCACCGGAGGCAACGGTGGGAGCGGCGCTGCGCCTCCGACCGGCACCGGCGGAACGGGCGGCGCCGGCGGCTCCGGTGGATGGATTTCCGGCAACGGCGGAATCGGCGGCATGGGTGGAGGTGGGCACAACTTCCTCGGTGGGGTCGGCGGCATCGGTGGGGTCGGGGGCGCCGGCGGCGCCGGCGGCCTGTTCGGCGCCGGTGGACGGGGTGGCGTTGGCGGCCTATGCCTCACTGGAATCGGCATCGGTGGCACCGGCGGGGCCGGTGGAACGGGCGGGCTGCTCGGCCCACTGTCCGGCGGTGGCGCCGGCGGCGACGCGGGGTTCGGTATCAGCTCGGGCGGCATCGGCGGCAGGGGCGGCGATGCCGGGCTGCTGGGCGGCTCGGGTGGTGCCGGCGGGTTCGGTGGGCCCGGAGAGAACGAAGCGGGCGGGGCCGGCGGGGCCGGCGGCAACGGCAGTCTGGTTTTCGGCGACGGCGGGGCCGGCGGTGCGGGTGGGTCGACGCACGGACCCGAGTTCAAACCCGGTGGTGCCGGCGGCAACGGCGGCGCCGGTGCGCGGCTGTTCGGCAGTGGTGGCGCCGGCGGCGCCGGCGGAAACACTTATCTCCAGAAAGGCGGCGTCGGTGGCGCCGGCGGCGCCGCCGGTCTGCTCGGGGGCGGCGGCGCCGGCGCGGCCGGTGGCTTCGGCATCTCTGATCAGTCCGGTGACGGCGGTAAGGGCGGGGCCGGCGGGACGTGGTTGGGCTTCGGCGGCGCCGGCGGCGCCGGCGGTCCGGCCAGCCGCTCCATCGGAGGAATCGGCGGGCCCGGCGGGGCTGCCGGGTGGTTCGGCGGCGGCGGCAACGGCGGAAATGGCGGGACCGGCAACATCATCGGATTGGCCGGCATCGGGGGCGCCGGCGGCAAGGCGTGGGGTCAGGCCGGGCTGGACGGGTTGTCTTGAGTGAGCGCCGGACGCCCGGCGGGAATCTCGAAAATTCAGTGGTTTCATTTTTCGGAAAAGGCGCTACGGTGCTCATATCCATCGCTGCACGGCGAGGGAAAACAGACACTGGCCGAGTCTGTCGTCGTAGACCGATTGGGAGGTGTCATGTCGTTTGTGAACGCGGCGCCCGACCGCTTGGTAGCAGCCGCTCGCAATCTTGCCGGTATCGGTTCTACGCTCAGTGCTTCCAATGCAACCGCGGCGGCCCCGACATTGGCCGTCTCAGCCGCCGCGAGCGACCAGGTATCGGCCGCAGTCGCTGCGTTCTTCTCGGGGCATGCCCAGGGTTATCAGGCTCTCAGTGCCCAGGCCGCGAAATTCCACAACCAGTTCGTCCAGGCACTCAGCGCCGACGCGAATGCTTACGCGTCGGCCGAGTCGGCCAACGCCGCGCAAATACGTCAAGGCCTCGGTGCCGTACCGGACGCCACCCCGGTTGGCGCCGGTGAAACGGTCAAGGCGGCTACCCCGGCGCCCCCGGTCCCCAGCGGAATCGCGCCCGCTGCCGATGCGATCCGCGGCCGCACCGCAAATCCACGTGCTGGCACAGCGGTTGCGCCGGTAGGCGGTACTGCCCCCAAGGGCCAGGGCACCGGCTCGTCCACCGAAGGCGGTACGCCCGGCGGGAACTGCGGCAGCGGTGGACTGTTACTTCGCGCCGCGATGGTGGGCGAACCTGCCGCCGGTTGGTCGGCGAGTGCTGTCAGAACCGGCGCTTCAGGAGGACTGCTGAGCCGGTTGGTCGACTCCGACGGCGCAAACGACCGGTCCGGCGCCGGCGCGCGCAACGGCGTTTGGCTCGACGGCATCCGCGGCGCCGGTCTGGTGGACGGCGCGAACGGGGCGGCCGTCACCCGGCGCGGCTCCGGCTCCGGCGGATTGTCAGCCGGCCGAATCGGCCCGCAACAATAAACATTCGACCACACCGGCCGTATCGCCGGGTGATCAAGCGCGGCATACGGTCGGCACTGCAGTGAACTCCCTTGGCAGACAAAAAGTTTGAGCAATTGTGAAATAAAGCTTGAATTGCGATTTCGGGTGGTCGTCACCGGTCTCGCCGTTTGCTAATTTGCATCGGGAAAGCAACCGTCAGCGATTTGAATGGCGGAAAAACCATGTACCACGGCGCTGCGGGCGACAACGCCCCGGTCGCACAGACCGCCACATTCGACCGGCCCCGTCCGGAGTGGCACAACCAGGAAGCCACGCCTGTCCAGACACCTTGCGATGCAACGTATTCCATGCTGCCCGATCAGCAATGGAAGACGATCGGCGTGATCTCGAACACGGATTGCGTTGCGCAATCCGGTGGACGGCGACCGACCCCTCGACGGTCGACCTCCACGGATCTGCTTTATGCGATCGACAACACAGTCCGAGGTCGCACAGCTAAAACGCGAATGCAGCAGCAACGTACCCGGGTTCGAGTCGCGAACGCAACACACAAGTGGGCCATTTCACGAAAATATTTCGAGCGAAATCCTTCTGACGGTATGACAAACCGCACAGCCGTAGGGACGTGTGTTGCGCCCGCCGAAAATACCTACCAGGCCGCTCAACCGACGGCCGGCCACCTGTCGACTGTAGGCGCAAACACCCCGCGCACAACGGATTTGACGCCACCGTCAGGATTCCCCCGCAAGCTCAACCACATCTTCCCCCCGGAAGGCAGACATGTCGTATCTGATTGTCACTCCCGACCTACTCACAACTGCGACAGCGGATCTGGCCGATATCGAATCCCGGATCGGCACCGCCAATGCCATCGCCGCCGCCCATACCGCTTCGATTGTGGCCGCGGCCGAGGACGAGGTGTCGACTACAGTCGCGGCCCTATTCGGCACACACGCCCGGGAGTATCAGGCGCTCGGCACTCACCTCTCGGCGCTCCACCAACGGTTTGTGCAGACGCTCGGGTCTGCCGCGACGTCGTATGCCGGTGCTGAGGCGGCCGGTGCATCGCCACTTCAGGCGGTGCTGGACGTGATCAACGCGCCAACCCAGGCCTTGCTGAACCGCCCGCTGATCGGTAACGGAGCCAACGCCGCGCCCGGAAGCGGCCTTCACGGCGGAGATGGCGGACTGCTGTTCGGCAACGGCGGGGCCGGAGGTTCCGGCGCTTACAACCAGAACGGAGGCAAGGGCGGGGCCGCCGGACTGTTCGGAACCGGCGGCGCCGGCGGCGCGGGCGGGGCGGCACTGCTTGGAGTCGCGGGGACGGGCGGCGATGGCGGCACCGGCGGACTGTTGTTCGGCCAGGGCGGTGCCGGCGGTACGGGCGGCGGAACCAGCGGTTTCGTGGAATCGGTCGTCGTCGGGGCCGGCGGCGCCGGGGGTGCCGGTGGGTTGTTCGGCGGCGGGGGCGCAGGCGGCACGACGCTCTTCCGATCTCAACGGCCTGCTGGCCGGCGGCGAAGGCGGGGCCGGCGGCCCCGGTGGGCTGTTCGGTAACGGCGGCACCGGCGGCAACGGCGGTAATGGGACGCCCGGCGGCGGCAACGGGGGTACGGGCGGTGCGGGCGGACTCTTCGGCGACGGCGGGGCCGGCGGTTCGGGCGGGCAGGGCGCGATGGGCGGCCATGGTGGAACTGGGGGAAGCGGCGGACTGCTGTCCGGCAACGGAGGTGGCGGCGGCCTGGGCGGTTTCGCCAGCGGTGGTGGCACCGGTGGCACGGGAGGCACCGGGGGCCAGGCCGGCCTGTTCGGCGACGGCGGCGTCGGCGGGGCCGGCGGCAGCGCAACTAGCGGCAGCGCGGGTGACGGCGGCCGGGGCGGAGACGGTGGCCTGTTCTACGGGGACGGCGGAACCGGCGGCCAGGGTGCCAGTTCGGCGTTCGGCAGCGGTGGCGCAGGCGGGGTCGGCGGCAATGCCGTGGGACTGTTCGGCGCCGGGGGCAGCGGCGGAGCCGGTGGCGGTACCCCCGGCGGGCCACTCGGGGGCAATGGCGGAACGGGCGGTATCGGCGGAATCCTTCTCGGCCCGGGCGGCAGTGGCGGTGCCGGCGGAGTGGGCCAACACGGCGGCGCGGGCGGGTCGGGCGGCGGCGCGCGAAACATCGGCAACGGCGGGTCCGCCGGCGCCGGAGGGGTGGGCCTGTTCGGCGGCGCCGGGGGCGACGGCGGCAATGCGGGAACGCTGTACGGAAACGGTGGAGCAGGTGGCGCCAGCGGTGACGGCAACCAGACCGGCGGCGGCCCGGGGGGCAACGGTGGCAACGCGGGGCTGATCGGCAACGGCGGCAACGGGGGTGCCGGCGGCAACGTGCCGACCATCGGGTTTGTCGGCTACTACGGCGGTAACGGCGGCAACGCGGGGCTGATCGGCAACGGCGGTAATGGCGGCAACGGTGGTTTCGGCCCAGCGTCGACGGGGGCCGGTGGACTCGGTGGCGCCGGTGGTCAGCTGCTCGGGCAGACCGGGATCGATGGGCAGTAACCGAGGACAACCTGCTGTATCTGCCTTGACTGCAACGAGATTCCGCAGCAATTCGCATCCGCGCAACCGAAGCGAAGGTGCCGCGCACCACACCCCGCCCTGTCAACGAGGCGACATGCGATCGCCTAAGCTGCACCCTATGAGCCACGACTGGTTGCTCGTGGAGACGCTGGGGGACGAACCCGCCGTCGTAGCGCAGGGACGGCAACTCAAGAACCTCGTACCGATCACCAACTTTCTGCGCCGCAGCCCCAATCTTGCGGCCGTCAAGACGGCTATTGCCGAGTCGGTGCAAACCGGACAGGCGCTGACCAGCATCACCCCCAAGAGCGACCGGGTTATCCGCACCGAACCGGTGATGATGTCGGACGGCCGCATGCACGGCGTGCACGTGTGGACCGGACCGATCGACGAGGAACCGCCTGAGCGACCCGTCGTGGGCCCGTTGAAGTGGGACCTGACGTGCGGAGTGGCCACCGATACGCCGGAGTCACTGGCCAACAGTGGTAAGAACGCCGAGGCCGAGGTCACCTACGGCAGAGCCTTCGCCGAGGACCTGCCATCCCGGGAGCTCAACCCCAACGAAACCAAAGTCCTGGCCATGGCGGTAAAGGCCGAGCCGGGCCAAACACTGTGCAGTAATTGGGATCTCACGGACTGGGAGGGAAATCCCATCCGCATCGGCTTCACCGCCCGCAGCGCGCTGGAGCCGGGACCCGACGGCCGTGACCACTTGGTGGCCCGCGCGATGAACTGGCGCGCAGAACGCAAAGGCCCGCCGGTCGTCGCCGACGACCTGGCCCAGCGGATACTCAACGGCCTGGCGCAGGCGGGCGTGCACCGCGCGCTCGTCGACCTCAAGAACTGGACGTTGCTGAAATGGCTGGACGAGCCGTGCTCGTTCTACGACTGGCGCGGCAATGAGGGCAAGCAACGCGTCCATCCTGATGACGAAGCTGTATTGCGCTCGATGACACAGGAATTCGCCGACGGCGCGACCAGTCGAGTGCTTCGGCTGCCGGGCAATGACACCGAGTGGGTGCCGGTACACGTCACCGTCAACAGGGTGGAACTGGAACCCGAAACCTTCGCCGGGCTCATCTCACTGCGGTTGCCGACTGAGGAAGAAGTCGCTGCGGCGGGATTTTCGACGGACTAGACGACCGGCATCGTGGCCGACCATGCGCCGGACTGAACTGCGGCGCTCGGTCAGCGCGCCGGTCCCGCCCGCGCAGCGGCCCGCGCGGCGCCCACCGCAGGCACGGCCACTTCGACGCTCACGACCACGTCGAGGTCTTGCACCGTGCACTCCACATCGCGAACCCGCATCTGGCGGACGACGGACGTCGTGCGCGCACAGGCCACCGAAACCCCTTGCGGCAGCGCGGCGGCCCCGGCCAGGGCACCGAGGTCGGCCGCCGCCTGCGCCCGATGACGCGCCGCCACCACCGACCCGAGGTAGACCCCCGCGGCCGTGACGAACAGCAATACAGCGACCGCGGCAACGGCGACCACCGTGACCGAGCCGCGATCATCCCGGCTCCTCGGCCGATACCGCTCTGGCGGCGATATCCAGCGCAGGCAACAGCTTTGACCGCGCCACGACGGTAGCGACCAGATAACCACCTTGATGCTCCAGCCGAACCTGCGCACCCGGTGGCGCCATTTGTCGCGCCACTGCCACGGCGTTGCGGTGGTCGCCGCGCGCCGCCAAGCGGGCCGCTTCACGTGCCGCGTCGATACAGCGCACCTGCATCGACACCGCGGTGAGCCCGGCCAGGCACAGCACGAGCACCACCACCAAGGCAGAGATCGCCAAGGCCGCCTCGACGGTGCTGGAACCCGCACTGCCGGCTAGACCTTGGTGCTCAGCGCACGACCGATGATGTGGTTGAGCGCGGACACAACCGAGTCGCCGGTTACGACCGTGTACAGGATCGCCCCGAACGCCGCGGCCGCAATCGTGCCGATGGCGTACTCGACCGTAGACATGCCGGACTCGTCGCTCGCCAGCATCGTCAGCCGCGCCGCGATCACCCGAAACGTGTTGCGCATCAACATATTCCTTCCTCATATCAACCCCGACTGCAGAACATCGCCGGCTAACCCGGCCACCACCGGAACGATGCCGAGACACACGAAAGCCGGCAGAAAACACAGACCCAGCGGACCCGCGATCAGCACCCCGGCGCGCTCGGCGGCCGCCGCGGCCGCGGCCGTTGCGTCGTGACGAGACTGCACCGCGAGCTCGGCAACACCATCGGCGAGAGCGGCGCCCGAGGTCGACGATCGCCGTGCCAGCCGCAACAGGCTGTCGAGTTGCCCGTCGGCGGGGCTCACACCCGTCGGCGTCGACCACGCAACAGACGAGTCGGCACCCAGCGCCAGCAAATCGGCGGCGCGCCGCAACACCGATGCCAGCCGCGGCGGCGCGGAGGCCGCGGTCGCCGACGCGGCCGTCGCGATAGCCATACCCGCCAGCAGGCACACCGCAAGCACGTCCAGGCTCGAAGCCATCCCCAGCGGGTCCGGGCCACGCTGACCCTCCGCAGGTGGGCGAAATGACCTCGACGGCAGCCCAGCACGAGCGCGTACCACCGACGGGCCTGCGCCCGCCAGCAATGCAACGGCCAGCAGTACCGCCGCGACACTCATGCCGCGGCCGCACGATCGGCGATGCGGTCCGACCACCACAGTCCAACGCAGGTCAGCGTCACGCCCGCCATCAGAAAGCATCCGCCCGCGTGGCCACCGAACAGGAACCGCACCGGCCGGGCGCCGATCAGCTGGCCGAGCAACAAACCCAACAGCGGCAACCCCGCCAGGATGGCGGCAGTAGCGCGGGCACCGGCCAAACCCGACCCGACTACCGCCGAGAACCGTTGCCGCTCAACAATATCGCGCTGAGCAGCGCGCATCAGCGTGGCGATCGCCAGGCCGTGTTCGTTGGCGAGCTGCCAGCACGCCGCAAGGCGCTCCCAGTGTTGCGGCTGCGCCGATGATTCCGCCGCGGCACGCAGTCCAGCCACGACGTCGGCGCCCAACCGGGCCCGCGCCGCGACCACCCGCATCCCCGCCGACACCGCACCGGTGGTCTCCGCGGCGGCAACGTCGAACGCATGAACCGGATGGACGCCCACTCGCAGCTCACCGACCAGCACGTCGAGGGCCGCTTCCAGCGTCCGACCTTCTTCGGCGCCGCGCCGACCGCGGGTACGGCGCCGATAACGGAGGCCGGCGACGGCGCTCACCAAAGCGCCCGACAGGACGGTCGTCCACGGCAGCACGAAAGCCGCCGCCGCGCAGACACCCCCGCAGCACCAGCCGACGGTCCGCGGGCCGACCACAATTCGCCGGCCCGCCGGCAACGCGGAAATCAGTCTGGCTCGCGGCGACGCCGATGACACCAGCAGCGCCAACGACAACAGCAGCGCGGAAAGTTGCAGCCCCGTCACGCCGGAATCCTGGTCCGCAGGGCCGCATCCAACTCCGCGGCGGCGTCCCCGCTGCCGCGGTCCGCGTGCCACGCTGTGATCGCCCGGACCAGCCCACTCTCGGATCGATGCAGCAGCGCGATCTCGCCGAGTCGTCGCCGTCCGGTCCGATCCCGGGTCATGTGCAGCAGCACCTGAACCGCGGCCGCGAGCTGGCTGTGCAGCGCGCCGCGGTCGAGCCCACCGAGTGCGCCCAGCGCCTCCAGCCGGGCCGGAACCTCGCCCGGGCTGTTGGCGTGCAGGGTGCCCG
Source organism: Mycobacterium sp. Z3061 (assembly GCF_031583025.1). Taxonomy (NCBI): domain Bacteria; kingdom Bacillati; phylum Actinomycetota; class Actinomycetes; order Mycobacteriales; family Mycobacteriaceae; genus Mycobacterium; species Mycobacterium pumcae. The sequence goes on from NZ_CP134062.1 coordinate 6,381,937, forward strand.
CTCCCCCCTCGTGCCCCGTGTTGAGCGCGGCCAACAGGTCGACCACCTCGGCTCCCCGCACTTCTCCGACGACGAGACGGTCGGGACGCATCCGCAACGCCTGGCGGACGAGCTGGCGCACCGTGACCTCGCCGGCGCCCTCGACGTTGGCGCATCGCGCGACGAGCTTGACCAGATGGGGATGTTGCGGGGCAAGCTCGGCGGCGTCCTCGACGCATATGATCCGCTCGCTCGGCGACACGGCGCCCAGGATCGCCGCAAGCAACGTGGTCTTGCCGGCCCCCGTCCCGCCGCAGACCAGGAATGACAACCGTGCGGCAATGATGCCGGACAGCAGTTCGGCGGCCCGTCGCGTCACGGTGCCGGCGGCCGCCAGCGCCGCCAGGTCCTGGGTAGCCGGCCGGAGTACCCGCAATGACAGGCACGTTCCCCGAGCCGCCACCGGCGGCAGGACGGCGTGCAACCGCACCGCGAAATCGCCGGCTCCGATCCCGGTCAGCTGTCCGTCCACCCACGGCTGCGCATCGTCGAGTCGCCGGCCGGCGGCTAACGCCAGCCGTTGCGCCAGTCGCCGCACGGCGGCCTCATCGGCAAATCGAATATGGCTGCGGTGCAAACCGTTTCGATCATCTATCCAGATCTCGTCCGGTGCCGTCACCAGCACGTCGTTGGTGTCGCCCGCGCGCAGCAAGGGATCGAGGATGCCGGCACCGGTCAGTTCCGTCTGCAGCAGCCGAAGATTAGCCAGCACCTCTGTGTCGCCGAGTATCCCGCCGGATTCGGCGCGGATCGCCGCGGCGACCACGGCGGGCCTCAGCGGACCCGGCTCGGCGGCCAGCCGCTCCCTCACCCGCTCGATCAACGATCCGTTCATGCCGCGCTCCCGGCGGGAGCCCGGCGTCTGCTCGGCAACACGGCGAGCACCGAGCGGGCCGCCGCAGCCAGCGCGGTGCGGCGCCCCAAGCGCAGTCCGCGGCGCTCCAGCTGCTCGGCCAACCCCGGCTCGGCACGCATCGATGCCAGTAGTGGCGCGCCCGCGATGTCGGCGACCTCGGCCGCGCGCAATCCCCCCGGCGCCGGCCCGCGGACGACCAGTCCGAGATTGGGATTGATCGCCCGCAATACCGGTACGACAGCCGCAGCGGCCGCGCATGCCCGAACGTCACACCGACTGACCAGCACAACCAGCTCGACACTGTCCAGGGCCGCATGGGTCGCCTCAGTCAACCGCCGCGGAAGATCGCACACCACGGTGACGCCGCCGCGGCGGCCCGCCTCCACGATCGCCGCAACCGGATCTGCCTCCAACTCAGTGCCCCTCCGGGTACCCGACAGAACGCTCACTCCCTGGTGTTGCGGGAGCGCTTCGCGGATCGCCGGCCAATTCAGCCGTCCACCGGCAAGGGCCAGGTCAGGCCAGCGCAACCCGGGTGTGGACTCCCCTCCCACCAGCAGATCGATGCCACCACCCCACGGGTCGAGGTCGAGCAGCAGTGCGTCGCCCGCGGTCTGCGCGAGTGCGGCGGCCAGCAGGGAGGCACCCGCGCCGCCGCAGCCTCCGATGACCGCCACGCCGTCGCCGTAGCGGCGGTCGTCCCGCGCCGACTCCGCGGCTTCGGCGAGTTCGCCGACCAGCTCCTGTTCCTGTTGCGGCAACTGCAGCACCCGCTCAGCGCCCACGGCCACCGCCGACGCCCAGGCAGCGGCGTCGGCGTCGCAGCTGGTCAACACGCTGACGTGGGCACGTCGCGGCAATGCGGCCCGGCCGTACCGGTGCGCCGCCTGCTGATCGAGGACCACCGCCGCAGCCGCTGACCACGACTTCCTGCTCACCGAACTTCGCTCGCCGGCATGCACCACCCGCAGCCCGACGGCTGCGGCGACCCGGTCGATTTCCTCGCGCAGGTGCGGCTGCGCCAGGATCGCCAGCACTCCCGATCCGGTGGGTTCGGAGGGGCAACTGCCCGGAGAAACTACGTTCACCCCTCCACCGTGCGGCGCCGACGGTATTGGACACCAGTGCCAAAGCGGGATCTGTGGAGAAAGACCGGTCTGTGCACCAAGTCGTTCGCTGGGCCCCCGCCGGCACGGGGACAAAGGCCGTCTCCGCAACGCATAGGTTGCGGAATTTCGCCGTGGGCGAGAAAAATTTTTACCCCAGAAAAGGGACGACCCCCGCCAGGGGGGGAGGAGGCGGAGGTCGTCGTGTATCAGCCCCGGGGGGTCGGGCTGATACACCCTCGGCTCAAGGCCGAGTAATGCTTACTATACACATGCCAGCCGGGAGTCACGCAAGTACTCGGCGCAAGTAAATAAGTGGCTTGAACCGTGTAAATGCGGTGGGCAGAAAGACAACAGCCGTATTCAGCCGCCCACTTTGAGGCCCAACTTCGCGGCGACAAGGCTTCGTCGACCTATGCTGGACTGGTGACCGCCCCCGACGAGGCCGCGCCCCAGCAAATCTCGCCGCAAACATCGGAGCCGGCGCTGCCGAGTGCCCGCACCGCCGCCTTCTTCGACTTGGACAAGACCATCATCGCCAAGTCGAGCACCCTGGCGTTCAGCAAACCCTTCTTTGCGCAGGGTCTGCTTAACCGGCGAGCGGTGCTGAAGTCGAGCTACGCGCAGTTCATCTTCCTGCTTTCCGGCGCCGATCATGACCAGATGGATCGCATGCGCACCCACCTGGCGAACATGTGCACGGGCTGGGATGTCGCGCAGGTGAAATCGATCGTCGGCGAGACCCTGCACGACATCGTCACACCACTGGTGTTCGCCGAAGCCGCGGATCTGATCGCCGCACACAAGCTGTGCGGGCGTGACGTCGTCGTGGTGTCCGCGTCGGGGGAGGAAATCGTCGGGCCCATCGCCCGCGCCCTGGGCGCCACCCATGCGATGGCGACGCGGATGGTGGTGGAAGACGGAAAGTACACCGGCGAGGTCGGCTTCTACTGCTACGGCGAAGGCAAGGTGCAGGCGATCCGCGAGTTGGCCGCCCGCGAGGGTTACCCGCTCGAACACTGCTACGCGTATTCCGACTCGATCACCGACCTGCCGATGCTCGAGTCCGTGGGCCACCCGTCGGTCGTCAACCCCGACCGCGGCCTGCGCAGGGAAGCCCTCGAGCGGGGTTGGCCGGTGTTGTCGTTCTCACGACCCGTATCGCTGCGGGACCGGATCCCGGCACCCTCGGGCGCCGCGATCGCGACGACCGCCGCGGTCGGTGTCACCGCGGCGGCGGCGGGCGCGGTCACGTATGCCTTGTTGCGGCGCTTCGCTTTCTAGCAGCCGGCCGGGTCAGCAAACACTTAGTGCGCGCAATTAATTTGCGTTGCACAACTTTGACACGTTTAGGCCTTGCTGTGCCTGAGGTCTAGTAGTACAAAGGAGTCACGGCAGCCTGGTGAGGCCAAGGTCGATCCGGAAGAGAAGGTTCGATCTCCCAACCCGGGCACCCAGCACGGTTCCCGGCACCCACGCGGAGTCATAGCCACTGATATGGCAGAAGTGTTGCGGGCCTGCGTAATTGCGAAGAACGGATTGCCCCGACGGCCCTTTGGGTGGGGTCGCAGCACGAAGTGTCGCAAACGCGCCGAGGCCACCCACGCAGCCCAGAAATGCACGCTTGGTAACCGAGAACCGTGTTGGCGGGCGGCGATTCGATAAATTCGGATCGCCGCCCGCTTTGCATTTGTGCGTCCTTATTGTGGCCGTCTGCCAGCTATCGCCGGGGCACCGCCTCCGCAATCGCCAGCGCCTCCTGCGCGCCTGACCTCAGCGCCCGGCAACACAGCACCAGCCAGCCCGCCACGCCGTCGGCGGTGCCCGATGCGAACTTAGCCGCGGCGTCGCGGTACGCGGCCGGCTGACGCATCCAATTGACCTCCGGCACACCGAGCCCGTGCGGGTCCAACCCGGTGGCGATGGTGACCAGACGCGACACTCCGCGTGCGACCACCCCGTCGGCGCTGCCGAAGGGCCGCAGCGTCAATAATTCGCCATGCGCCACCGCAGCAACCACCGGCGCCGACGCCTGAGTGGGTCGGCTGACCACCTCCGCGAGCAACTCCAGCCGCCGGCCGATGTCGGGATCGACGCGCGGCCGGCCCAGCCGTTCGTCGTCAACCAGGTCGGCGGCGGCGAGCATGTGCAGCCGGGCGAGTGCTTGCAGTGGCGCCTTCTGCCAGACCGCTACAAGTGCTCCCCCGCCGCCCTCCAGGGCCTGCGCCACCCGTAGCGCACCGCCGAACACCGGATCGCTCACGCCCTCAGCATCCGCGACGTCGTCCAGTCGCACCGGGCCCCCGTCGAGCACCGAGGATGCCCGCGCCGCACGCAGGGATGCCTCTGCGGCAGTCACGGGCCAGCCACGCAGGTTGGCCCGATGCCGGTGCGCGCGACCGAGCGCCTCGCGCGCCCGGTCGCTTGCTTCGGCGACGCCGGGTAGATCCATCAGCGGAGCCAGCGGGTCAGTCACAGGTTGCCAACCTATCGGGGTCCGGCCGGAGTCCCGGGAATGGCCTCCAGAAGCTGCCGGGTGTAGTCGTGGGCGGGCCTGGTGAACACCGCGTCGGCAGGCGCGTGCTCCACCACCCGACCACCTCGCATCACCAGCACGTCATCGGAGATCTGCCGGACCACCGCCAGATCGTGGCTGATGAACAGGTAGGTGAGGCCAAGGTTGGCCTGCAGCTCGCCCAGCAGGTCGAGGATCTGCGCCTGCACCAGCACGTCGAGCGCCGACACCGCCTCATCGCAGACCAGGACATCGGGCCGCAGCGCGAGCGCCCGCGCGATCGCGACCCGCTGCCGCTGGCCCCCGGAAAGCTCGCGGGGCAGTCGGTGGAACACCGACGACGGCAACGCCACCTGCTCCAGCAGCTCGCGCACCGTCTGCTCACGCCGGCGACGATCGCCGACCCGATGAATTCGGAGTGGCTCCTCGATGGCACGGAACACCGAGTACATCGGATCCAGACTGCTGTACGGGTTCTGGAAGACCGGCTGAATCCGGCGGCGGAAGGCCAGCGTCTGGCGCACCGCGTTGACGTCGGTTCCGTCGAAAACGACGCTGCCAGAGGTCGGTTGCAGCAGGCCCAGGACCATCCGCGCCACGGTCGACTTACCGGAGCCGGATTCGCCCACGATCGCCAGCGTGCTGGCACGCCGGACCCGGAACGAAACTCTATCCACCGCAAGGAATTCCGTTCGTCGCCAGGGCAGACCGCGAGTCTCCGGGTAGGTCTTCGTCAGCTCCGACACCACCACGATGTCGTCCTGCATCCCGGCATGTTCGGCCGCCGCGGCGGCCACCCGCTCCCGGATCTCGGTGGAGCGCCTGTCGCGTGCGGTCACAGACGGCGCCGCGGCCACCAGCCGCTGGGTGTACTCGTGCGCCGGCTCACGCAGAATGGACTGCGCGGCACCGGATTCCACCACCTTGCCGCGGTGGATGACCACCACCTGTTCAGCCCGCTCGGCGGCCAGCGCCAGGTCGTGGGTGATGAGCAGCAACGCGGTACCCAGTTCATCCGTGAGCCGCTGCAGGTGGTCGAGGACCTGGCGCTGCACGGTGACGTCCAGTGCCGACGTCGGTTCATCGGCGATCAGCAACCGGGGCCGCCCCGCCAGGCCGATCGCGATCAGCGCGCGCTGACACATGCCGCCGGACAGTTGGTGAGGGTATCGTCCGGCCTGCTTGGCCGGGTCCGGCATGCCGGCGTCGGCCAGTAACTGCACCGCGCGCCGTCGCGCATCGCGGCCATCGGTGTTGACGCGCAACGCCTCCCGGACCTGGAACCCGACCTTCCACACCGGATTGAGGTTGGTCATCGGATCCTGTGGCACGTAACCGATTTCGCGGCCTCTGATGGCGCGCATCAACCGCCGGTCGGCGCCGGTGATATCGCGACCGTCGAACGTGATGCGCCCAGCGGTGATTCGTCCCCCCGGGGACAGCAGCCCCAGGATCGCGGCCGCCGTGGTGGACTTCCCGGAGCCGGATTCGCCGACGACGGCCACGGTCTGACCGCGACCGACCCTGAGATCGACGCCGCGCAGCACCGGTTCGTCGGTACCGAACCGCACCTGCAGGCCCTCGACCGCCAGCAGAGCCTGCCCCGTCATGCCCGCCACGCCCGTGACGCCGGATCCAGCCCATCACGTAGCGCATCACCCATCATCATGAACGCCAGCACCGTAATCGCGAGGGCCCCAGCGGGATAGAACAGAATCGCGGAGCCCGCCCGCAGCCGCATCTGTGCCACACTGATGTCCCCGCCCCAGGACACCACCGACGTCGGCAGCCCAACGCCGAGATACGACAGGGTGGCTTCGGTGACGATGAAGACGCCGAGCGCGATCGTGGACACGGCGATCACCGGGCCCATCGCATTGGGCACCACGTGCCGGAGCAGCGTTCGAAAACGACTCAGGCCCAAGGCCTCCGCCGCCAGCACGTAGTCGCTGCCCCGGACTTCGAGCACCGAACTGCGAGCGATGCGTGCCACCTGCGGCCACCCGAAAAGGGCAAGTATCGCGACCACGGTCCACACCGTGCGATGGTGCATGACCTGCATCAGCACGATGGCCGCCAGTAGCAACGGCAGTGCGAAGAAGACGTCGGTGACCCGGGAGACCAACGCGTCGACCCAGCTTCCGTAGAACCCCGCCAACGCACCCAGCGTCCCCCCGACGACGAACACGGCCAGCGTCGCGCCCAACCCGACGGTGACCGAGGCCCGCGCACCGTGAATGGTCCGCGAATAGATGTCGTGGCCCTGTAGGTCGGTACCGAACCAGTGCGCCGCCGACGGGGGCAGCAGGCTCTGGGCCGGATCGGCGTAGCCGGGGTCGACGCCGGTGAACAACGCCGGAAACGCGGCAACCAGCAGGATCAGCACGATCAACGCCGCCGCGATGAGGAACTTGGGGCGTCTATACATAACGGATCCGCGGGTCCAGCGCCGCATACAGCAGGTCCACCAACAAATTGCTGACCAGATAGATCAGCACCAGCACCGTCACGATCGACACGACCGTGGGCGCCTCCTGGCGGGTGACCGCCTGATACAGCACGCCACCGACGCCGTGAATATTGAAGATCCCCTCGGTGACGATTGCGCCGCCCATCAGTGCTCCGAGATCGGCACCGAGAAAAGTGACCACGGGGATCAGCGAGTTGCGCAGGATGTGGACCGTCACCACCCGGGGCCGGGACAGCCCCTTGGCCGTTGCGGTCCGCACGTAGTCGGAGTGCGCGTTGGCGGCGACCGCGGACCGCGTCAACCGCACCACGTAGGCGAACGACACCAGGCCCAGCACGATTCCGGGCAGCAGCAACCGCCCGAACGTGGCGCGGCCGCCGACAGTGACCGGTGCCCAGCCAAGCCTGACGCCGAATACGAACTGCGCCAGAAATCCCAGCACGAAAATCGGGATGGCGATGATGACCAGCCCGGTGACCAACACAGTGGCGTCGAAGATGCCACCCTGACGCAGCCCGGCGATCACCCCGAACCCGATGCCCAGCACGCCTTCCACCACCAGTGCGATCAGAGCCAGCCGGATCGTCACCGGAAAGGCATGCGCCAGAACAGCACTGACCGGCAGGCCGGAATAGGCGCGGCCCAGGTCGCCATGCACGAGTCCACCCAGATAGCGCAGATACTGCAACAGAAACGGATCGTCGAGGTGGTAGCGGGCGCGCAGTTGGGCCGTCACCTCCGGGCTCAGCGGCCGATCGCCGGCGATCGCGGCGACCGGGTCACCCGGCAGCAGAAAAACCATGCCGTAGATCAGCAGCGTGGCACCCAGGAAGACCGGGATCATGAGGGCGATCCGGCGCAGTACGTACCAGCCCATTTCAGCCCTTCACGATGTGCTCGTAGTCGGGCAGTCCGTTCCAGGTGGGCTTGACGTTGCTGACCTGGCTCGACCATCCGATGACACTGATGTAGTACCACAACGGGACGGCGGGCATGTCGTGCAACAGGATTCGTTGCGCCACGTTGGCCAGCACGTCCGCCTGGTGCAGGTCCGGCGCCGCCTCGGCAGCCTTCAGCGCGGCATCGAATTCCGGGCTGGAGTATCCGACGTCGTTGGATCCGGCGCCGGTCGCGTACAGCGGCGCCAGGAACTCGATCATCGACGGATAGTCGCCGATCCAGCCGGCGCGAAACGCGGAGTCGATGGTGCGGTTGGTGATCTGGGTGCGGAACCCGGCGAAGGTCGGTTGCGGTGCCCCGACCGCGTCGATGCCCAGCGTGTTCTTGATGCTGTTGGCCACCGCGTCCACCCACTCCTGATGGCCGCTGTCGGCGTTGTAGGCGATGGCGTATCTGCCCGTCCATGTCGATATCGCGTTAGCCTGCGCCCATAGTTGCTGCGCCCGTTGCGGGTTGAAGTCCAGCGCGTCGTTGCCGGGGATGTCGGGATCGAAGCCCGGCAACGAGCTTGCGGTGAAATCGCGCGCTGGACTGCGTGTTCCATTGAAAATCTGCTGGCAGATCTGCGGGCGGTTGATGGCCGCCGATATCGCCAGCCGGCGCAGCCTCCCCTCCTCACCACCGAAATGCCGCAGCCGCAACGGAGTATCGAGAGACTGACTGACGGCCACCGGTCCCTTGACGGCATTGCCACCCAGGTCGCGCTGGTAGATGGTCAGCGCGCTGGACGGAATCGTGTCCAGCACATCGAGATTGCCCGAGAGCAGGTCGGCGTAGGCGGTGTCCAGGTTGGCGTAGAACTCGAACCGCAATCCCTTGTTCCGGGGTATGCGGTTGCCGTGGTAGTCGGGGTTGGCCACCAGGTCGATCTTCACGTTGTGTTCCCATGCCGGCCCGTCGAGACCGTCGGCCAACTTGTAGGGACCGTCGCCCACCGGATGGCGACCGAAAGCCGGCATATCGCGAAAAGCCGAGGAGGGCAACGGATAAAACGCGTTGTGGCCCAGGCTCAGCATGAAGTCGATGGTCGGCGCCCGCAACAGCACGGTGAATTCGAGATCGCTCACCACGCGCAGCCCGGACATGGTGGTCGGCTTGCCGTCACCGGGCGCCTGCGACAGACCGTCGAATCCTTCAATCGGGCTGAAGAACTGCTGCTGCAGTTGGGCATTGACCCCTGCCGCCCCGTAATTCCAGGCGTCGACGAACGAGTGGGCCGTCACCGAAGAGCCGTCAGTGAATGTCCAGCCCGGTTTGAGGACGATCCGGTAGTTGATGTTGTCGGGGGTCTCGATCGACTGCGCGACTTCCAGCGAGGGCCGCCCGGACGAGTCGTAGGACACCAGGCCGGCGAACAGCCGGTCGACGATGCGGCCGCCGTTGCTGTCGTTGGTGCCGGTCGGGATCAGTGGGTTGGGCGGTTCGCCGCCGTTGACCACCACCGCGTCGGGGGTGAGCATCCCGCCGCCGCATCCAGCCAGGCAACCGGCCACCAACAGGGCCGCCAGCACCGTCCGCATCATCCGACGCACACCAGCGACCCTAGAGGCTAAGACGGCGGCACCGGCTCGATGATCACCTGCGTGACCGGATGCACCTGCAACTGGCAGCCCTCGATCGCCGCCGCCACGGTGACGCTCTCACCCCCACCGGGAGGGGTGACGCTCAGCTCCGTGTAGTTCGGACAGGGGTCGCCGCCGGAATTGACCGACATGCCCTCCACCACCGCCTCAGCGCGCTGCGACGGTGACACCGTGACGGTGGGAGGCACATCTGAGCTGTTGGGCAGACCTCCCATGTATCCGCGCAGGGTGGGCTGCGCCGTGATCGGCGGCCCGCCGCTGCCCGATTCCACTGTGGGATAACCGGTGAGCGTGCACGGCGCCGCGCCGGGAGCCGCCGCGAATATCAGTGTTACCGCGCGGTGGCCGACGGCGGCCTCGGGTCCGGCGGCGGTGACCACGAGCTGCCCGGACGGGCACGGCGCGAGGTCGGTCGGAGCCGCCCAGGCGGGCGGGGCGGCGAAGCTTGCTGCGATGGCCAGAGCGGCCACGATCCGAAGTGCGGTAGCCATGCCCCGAATTGTGCGGCAGGTGGTCTCCAGGTGACGAATCGAAGCCCTCAGGCTCCCGCGCCGCCGCGGAGTTACGCTCACATCCGTGACCGCGACCGAAGAGGGACATCCCACGGCTTACCCGCCCCCGGCACAGTTCGCCGAACAGGCCAACGCCCGCCCGGAGCTCTACGAACAGGCCGAAGACGACCGGCTGGCGTTCTGGGCGGCGCAGGCCGACCGGCTGTCCTGGGCGACGCCGCATACCGAGGTCCTGGACTGGTCCGACGCGCCGTTCGCCAAGTGGTTCGTCGGCGGCAAGCTCAACGTCGCCTACAACTGCGTGGACCGCCATGTGGAGGCCGGCAACGGTGACCGGGTCGCCATCCACTGGGAAGGCGAACCGCAGGACCACCGCCGCACCCTGACCTACGCGCAACTGCAGCAGGAAGTGTGCAAGGCCGCCAACGCGCTGACCGAACTGGGCCTGGTCGCCGGTGATCGGGTCGCCATCTACCTGCCGCTCATTCCCGAGGCGGTGATCGCGATGCTGGCCTGCGCACGCCTGGGCGTCATGCACAGCGTGGTGTTCGGCGGCTTCACCGCGCATGCGCTGCGGACCCGGATCGCCGACGCCGACGCCAAGCTGCTGATCACCGCCGACGGGCAGTTCCGCCGCGGCAAGCCGGCCCCGTTGAAGGAGGCCGCCGACGAGGCCGTCTCGGTCGACGACAGTCCCGTCGAACATGTTCTGGTGGTGCGGCGCACCGGAATCGACGTGTCGTGGAACGACGACCGCGACCTGTGGTGGCACGACGTCGTGGACAAGGCTTCGCCCGAGCACACGCCCGAGGCATTCGACGCCGAGCAGCCCCTGTTCCTGCTGTACACCTCGGGCACCACCGGCAAGCCCAAGGGCATCGTGCATACCAGCGGTGGGTACCTGACGCAGTGCGCGTACACGATGCACGCCATCTTCGACGTCAAACCGGAGACCGACGTGTTCTGGTGCACCGCCGACATCGGCTGGGTCACCGGGCACACCTACGGTGTCTATGGTCCGCTGTCCAACGGCATCACCGAAGTGCTCTACGAGGGCACGCCCAACACTCCAAGCGAGCACCGGCATTTCGAGATCATCGAAAAGTACGGCGTCACAATCTATTACACGGCACCGACGCTGATCCGCACCTTCATGAAGTGGGGCCGCGAGATCCCCGACGCCCACGACCTGTCGAGTATCCGGCTACTCGGTTCGGTCGGCGAGATCATCAACCCCGAGGCGTGGCGGTGGTACCGCGACGTCATCGGCGGCGACCAGGTGCCGGTGGTGGACACCTGGTGGCAGACCGAAACCGGGTCGGCGATGATCTCGCCGCTGCCCGGCGTCAGCGAGGTCAAACCGGGTTCGGCCATGACCCCGCTGCCCGGCATCTCGGCGAAGATCGTCGACGACCACGGCGACCCGCTGCCCCCGGACGCCGAAGGGGAAACCCACGTCACCGGCTATCTGGTACTGGACCAACCCTGGCCGTCGATGCTGCGCGGCATCTGGGGCGACCCGGAGCGGTACCGCAAGACCTACTGGTCGAAGTTCGCCGACCAGGGCTACTACTTCGCCGGCGACGGCGCCCGCTTCGATCCGGACGGCGCGATCTGGGTGCTCGGACGCATCGACGACGTCATGAATATCTCCGGGCACCGCATTTCCACCGCGGAGGTCGAGTCGGCACTCGTCGGACACCGCGGGGTGGCCGAGGCCGCGGTGGTCGGCGTGACCGACGACACCACCGGCCAGGCCATCTGCGCGTTCGTCGTGCTGCGCTCCAACTACGAGGTCAGTGAGGGCACCGTCGAGGAGTTGCGCGCCGAGGTTGCCCACGAGATCTCGCCGATCGCCAAGCCGCGCGAGGTGCACATCGTGCCGGAATTGCCGAAGACCCGCAGCGGCAAGATCATGCGCCGCTTGCTGCGCGACATCGCCGAGAACCGCGACCTGGGTGACACGTCAACGCTGTTGGATCCCAACGTGTTCGACGCCATCCGCGAGGCGAAGTAACTCAGCCGATCGGGACGAAGCCGGAGCCGGGCCGGTTCTTGGCGACGATGTCGTCCAGGTCGGTGTTGATCGACATCACCACGGCAGGTGTGTGTAGCGGGATGTATTTGGTGATGCAGCTGGGCAGGCTGTCACTGAAGGCGCCGTGGATCATCCCGACCAGCAGGTTGTCGACGGTCACCGGGGCACCGGAGTCGCCCGGCCCGCCGCAGACCTGCATCAGGATGCTGCCCGGGTCCTGGCCCGGTCCCCAGGTGACGCCGCACGAGTTGCCGGTGGTGCGGCCCTGCTTGCAGGCAACCTGGCCGAATACCGGTTCCGGGCCGATGCCGTTGATCGCGAATCCGTTGACGTTGTTGACCGGGTTCACCTTGGCCGGGTCGAACTTGATCACCGCGTAGTCCAGGCCGTCGTTACCGGCCACCATGGTGCCGACCTGACCATGACCTTCGGCGCCCTCCGCGGCGACCGGCGCACCGGGTCCGCCGCAGTGCGCCGAGGTGAAGCCGATCAGGTCACCGAACTTGTCGTGTCCGATCGTGGTCAGCGTGCACAGCGTGCCGGTGTTGACGACGATGCCCGATCCGCCGCCCAGCGCAACCTTGTCGTCCGCGGACGCGGTGTTAGCCGGCAAAAACAGAAGGCCCAGGAGAACGGCCAGGACGGCCGCGGCAGAACCCGATTTCAAGGCGGGTTTCAAGCCGCATCGCGCCTTCTGCAAAGTGGTACCCCGTTCGGTTGTCAAAGATTGGAGTGAGGAATCTCAGACCAGTGGGCCAGTGTAGAGGATCAACGCCTCCAGTCCGCCGCACTGCGACGGCCCTCGGCTGGCCTCGTCCGGTGCCGGGCCGCATGGCAACATAAACCGCGACGACGCGCGCTGCGCGGCCCGCAGGGACACCGGCAAGCGCGAAACGGAGAGGACCGTCTGTGAGCAAACCCGATCGCAAGAACGGTGTGCCGAGCACGCTGACCACGATCCCGCTGACCGACCCGCATGCCAGGGCCGGCGAGCCGTCGGTCGGTGACCTGATCAAAGACGTCACAGCCCAGATGTCGACCCTGGTGCGCGCCGAGGTCGAGTTGGCTCGCGCGGAGATCACCCGCGATGTCAAAAAGGGCCTGACCGGCAGCGTCTTCTTCATCTCCGCGCTGGTGGTGCTGTTCTACTCGACGTTCTTCTTCTTCTTTTTCCTGGCCGAGCTGCTGGACAACTGGGTGTGGCGCTGGGCCGCGTTCCTCATCGTCTTCGGGATCATGGTCGTCGTCACCGTGGCGCTGGCACTGTTCGGCTTCTTAAAGGTGCGCAGGATCCGCGGGCCGCAGAAGACCATCGAATCCGTCAAAGAAGCTCGTACCGCCTTCGCCCCGGGCCACGACAAGACACCGGCCGGCCCCAGACAACTCCCCGAACACCACGGCAAGCACGAGAAGCCGGAGACCAGCGCTCCCACCGATCCCTCGGGCTGGTAGATGCCGGCTCCAGATCCGTCGATCGTCCGCATCGACGGGCCTTGGCGCCATCTGGATGTGCACGCCAACGGCATCCGGTTCCACGTCGTCGAAGCGAATGACGACAACTCCAATGGCGCGGCCACCGGTCGGCCGCTGGTCATGCTGCTGCACGGGTTCGGGTCCTTCTGGTGGTCGTGGCGTCATCAGCTTCGTGCCCTGACCGGAGCCCGGGTGGTCGCGGTCGACCTGCGCGGCTACGGCGGCAGCGACAAACCACCCCGCGGTTACGACGGGTGGACGCTGGCCGGGGATACCGCCGGACTCATTCGGGCACTTGGACATTCGTCGGCGACGCTGATCGGGCACGCGGACGGCGGCCTGGCCTGCTGGGCCACTGCACTGTTGCATTCGCGGCTGGTGCGCGGCATCGCGCTGGTCAGTTCGCCGCATCCGGCGGCGTTGCGGCGGTCCACGCTGACCCGCCGGGACCAGGGCCGCGCCCTGCTGCCGACGCTGCTGCGGTATCAGGCGCCGCTGTTGCCCGAGCGACTACTGACCAGACACGACGGCGCCGAGATCGAGCGGCTCGTGCGCAGCCGCTGCGGCGCCAAATGGGTTGCCTCCGAAGATTATTCGCAGACAGTGCGGTACCTGCGCCAGGCCATCCAGATCCCCGGCGCCGCGCACTGCGCGCTCGAATACCAGCGGTGGGCGGTGCGCAGCCAGTTACGCGGTGAAGGCCACCGGTTCATCAAATCCACCACCGCGCAACTGGGGGTGCCGTTGCTGCACATCCGCGGTGACGCCGATCCCTACGTCCTGGCCGCGCCGGTCGAGCGCACCCAGCGCTACGCGCCGCACGGCCGCTACGTCTCCGTTGCGGGAGCCGGGCATTTCAGCCATGAAGAGGCGCCGGCGGAAATCAACCGGCACCTGACCCGCTTCCTGCAGAAGGTGCAGCAGGTCAGCTGACGCAGGCTCCGGTGCCCACCGGCGCGGTGGCACCGATCTTGGAGAGCTGGCCTGCCACCTCCTCGGCCGTCAGCACGAACCCGGTGTCGGCGTCGTCGACCGCCGCACCGAACACCACGCCGAGCACCCGGCCGTCGAGGTCGATCAGCGGCCCGCCGGAATCTCCCTGCTCCACGTTGGCCCGGATGGTGTAGACGTCGCGGGTCACCTGCTGGGGGCTGCGGTAGATATCCGGCCCGCTGAGCTTGATGACTTCCCGGATCCGCGCGGGGGTGGCGGTGAAATTCCCGCCGCCGGGATAGCCGAGCACGACCACATCGGTGCCGGTTTTCGCGGGGGTGTCGTCGAACACCAGCGGCGCCGACGGCAATCCCGGCACGGCCAGGATCGCGATGTCCACCTGCGGGTCGTAGGAAACCACCGTGGCGTCGTAGTTCTTGCCGTTCGCCTGCAACGAGACGCTGCTGGAGCCCGCCACCACGTGCGCGTTCGTCATCACCCGCTCGGGTGCGATGACGAAACCGGTGCCTTCGAGCACCTTCTGACAGCTCGGCGCCAGGCTGCGCACCTTGACCACGCTCGGCGCGGCCGCCGCCACCACGGGGTTGTTGGCCAGCGCAGGGTCCGGGGAGGCGACCGGGATTACCGGGGTGCGGCTGAACGGCTCCAAGACAGCGGGCAGGCCGGAGGTGTTCAGCAGCGCCGAAAGGCGCTTGGGCACCGTCTTCAGCCAGGTCGGCGCCACCTCGTTGACTTCGGCGAGCACGCGTGAACCCCGCACCGCGGCGGCCAGTTCCGGCTGGTCTTTCGATTGGGTCAACGGGGTCGCCAACAGCCAGGCCGCCGTCAGTACCACCATCAGCTGGACGCCGACGCCGATGACGGAGTCGATGGTGCGGATCGGCCGGTTGCGGATCGCGCCGCGCACCGCCCGGCCCAGCACCACACCGGCGACCTCGCCGACCACCACCAGCGCCAGGATCAGGAACAGCGCCGCAAACAACTTCGCCCGCGGAGCCGCGATGTGGCTGACGATGTGCGGCGCCAGCAACACGCCGGCCACCGCGCCCAGCACCACCCCGGCGAACGAGAGCACCGACCCGAGGGCACCGGAGCGCCAGCCGGAGATCGCGGCGATGAAAGCCACCGCCAGGACGGCGATGTCCAGCCATTGCGAGGGCGTCATCGTATTCATCGCGCCCCACCCCGCAGCCCGTCGGAGTCGCCGACCAACACCATCGCGTCGTCGAGTTCGCGGATGTCGTCGGCGTCCCAGGGCTGGGCCCACCCCGCTACGTCGAGAACCGCAGAGATCACCTGGCCAGTGAAGCCCCACACCAGCATTTGGTTCAGCAGAAACGCCGGTCCCGCCCAGCGGCGCCCCAAGGTGCCCCGGTAGACCATCAGCCGATTTTCCGGGTTGATGAAGGCGCGCACCGGAACCCGGGCCACGATCGCCGTCTCGGCGTCGTTGACCACCGTCACAGGGCCGGGATCAGGCGAGTAGGCCAGCACTGGGACGACGTGAAATCGCGACGGAGCGATGAAAGTGCGTTCCATGGTCACCAGCGGGTGCAGCCTGTTGACGTCGATACCGGTCTCCTCGCGGGCCTCCCGCAAGGCCGTGGCCACGGGGCCTGCGTCGCCGGGGTCTGACGCTCCTCCGGGGAATGCGGCCTGGCCGGCGTGGTGACGCAAGGTGGAGGCCCGCACGGTCAGCAGCAGGTCGGCGTCGTCGGGGACGCCGCCGGCAGGCCCGGCCTCCGGCCCCGAGAACAGCACCAGGACGGCGGCATCCCGCCCGCCACGGCCCACCGACTTGGCCGCCGTCACCATTGCCAACACGTCGGCCGGCAACCGGCGGCGGAATGCGTCGGGAATCTGGTCGACGTTGTCGATCAGCGGCCGCAACCAGGCTGGGCCGGCATCAGGAGTGAGCGCGACCGTCGCCCGCTCGCGCGCGGTTCCCGCTGCAGTCACCGGCACCTCATCTGATTCGCTCACCCCGCCTCACTCCCCGACCGCGGCCGCAATCTCGTCGGCGCTGTCGAATGCCCGCGGCAGGGTCTGCGCAACGCTACCGTCCGGCCGCAGCACCACCGTCGCGGGCATCACGTTTGCCACCCGCAGCGCAGCCGCCACCCGTCGGCGGCCATCCTGCAGCGTCGGCAGATGAACGCCCAGTTCGGCCAGTCGCAGCAGGGCGGCCGTCTCGTTCTCATCCTGATGCACGGTCACCACCACCACATCGGACCCCACTCGACGTTGATACTCGGCCATCGCCGGCAGTTCGGCAGCGCAAGGCCCGCACCAGTAAGCCCAGAGGTTGATCACCACCCGCCGCCCGGCCAGCGCTTTCGCCACGTCGACAGCGGCGCCGTCGGCCGCGCACTCGACCACCACACCCTGCAGGACGGGGACGCCCGACCCCGCGGACGGCGCCGGGCAGGGTGCCAGGTCGGCCCGTTGCCGCGGACCGGCCAGCGCCTCGACCGTGTCCGCATCCCGATGTGCACGCCCGGCCGGCCCCGCGGTGGTGGTCTTCGGCACGGCGTCATCGCGCAATTGCGCCACCAGCGCCACCACCAGCGCGGCCACCACCGCTACGACCGCGATGGTCCAGCGGGCAGCACCGGAGAGCCCCTTCATGCCTGGAGCGGTTACAACCCGGCCAGGGCCAACAGGTGGTCGGTCTCCGGGCCCTGGACGAGTGGGGCGGCCAGCAGCGGATCGGTGGGGCCCAGGCCGTAGGAGGGACAGTCCTTGGCCAGCACGCACACCCCGCACGCGGGTTTGCGGGAGTGACACACCCGGCGGCCGTGGAAGATCACCCGGTGGCTGAGCAGGGTCCATTCCTTGCGCTCGATCAGCTCGCCGACGGCGTGCTCCACCTTGACCGGGTCTTCTTCGGCGGTCCACCGCCACCGGCGGACCAGCCGACCGAAATGGGTGTCGACGGTGATGCCGGGGATGTTGAAGGCGTTGCCGAGGATGACGTTCGCTGTCTTCCGGCCGACGCCGGGCAGCGTCACCAGCTCTTCCATGGTGTTCGGCACTTCACCGTCGAACCGCTCGACGAGGGCCTGGCCCAGTCCGATGAGCGAGGTGGCCTTGTTGCGGAAGAAGCCGGTCGGGTGGATCAGGGCCTCCAACTCTTCGCGATCGGCCTGCGCGTAATCCAGTGCCGTCCGGTACTTCACGAACAACGCGGGCGTGGTCAAATTCACGCGCTTGTCGGTGCTCTGGGCCGAAAGTATGGTCGCGACCGCGAGTTCGAGCGGCGAGGTGAAGTCGAGTTCGCAGTAGACGTGCGGAAATGCCTGCGCCAGCGCCCGATTCATTCTGCGCGCCCGTCGCACCAACCCGGTGCGGGTTTCATTGGCGAAGCGCTTGGCGACGGCTTTCTCCGCCGCCTTTTCCTTGGCGGGGGACGACTTTGCCGCTGACACCTACGACAGAGTACTGATTTCGTAATCTCGCTGAGACCTTGACCATGTTTACTCTTTTTGTGTTGTGGTTGCTGGTGGCCTGCATCCCCGCCTTGCTGATGCTGGCGGCGCTTGGGCTCGGGCGGCTGGAAAAGTCCCTCGACCACGACACCGTGACCGCCTCCGATGTCGCCGATTTTCTCGACCACGCCCAAGCAGTCGACGTCCGTACGCTGGCCCGCGAAGGCATGCCGGAGGCGCTGGAGTTGCTGCACCGCCGTCAGGCTCTCGGACTGGAAGCCGCACCGCAGCCCAAAGCGCTGAACGGCAGGCATCACGTCGAGACATTCTTTGCTGCCGACATGGTCGGACGTATCGAATCGGGCCTGCCAACCCACATCGGGGCCACCTGGGGCGGGCGGTATCGGGCCAACACGCAATTTACGGTGACTCGACACGTTAATCGTGTGTAGCGTTGGCAGGCCGCACCGTTTGGCCTACCTTTAGACTCGTGTCGGCCGTCACAGGTTGGCCAGCCCGTATCTACTTCGTTAGAAACTGAAGAGGCAAGAAGAGGCAACGTGGACGAGATCCTGGCAAGGGCCGGAATCTTCCAAGGGGTTGAGCCCAGCGCTGTCGCGGCACTGACCAAGCAGCTGCAGCCCGTCGACTTCCCCCGTGGACACACCGTATTCGCCGAGGGTGAGCCGGGTGACCGGCTCTACATCATCGTCGCGGGCAAGGTGAAGATCGGTCGACGCTCACCCGATGGACGGGAGAACCTGCTCACGATCATGGGCCCGTCGGACATGTTCGGCGAGCTGTCGATCTTCGACCCGGGCCCGCGGACGTCCAGCGCGACGACGATCACCGAGGTGCGGGCGGTGTCGATGGACCGCGACGCGCTGCGGGCGTGGATCGCCGACCGTCCGGAGATCGCCGAGCAGCTGCTGCGCGTGCTGGCCCGCCGGCTGCGGCGCACCAACAACAACCTCGCCGACCTGATCTTCACCGACGTGCCGGGCCGGGTGGCCAAGCAGCTGCTGCAGCTCGCTCAGCGTTTCGGCACGCAGGAGGGTGGCGCCATGCGGGTCACCCACGACCTGACGCAGGAGGAGATCGCCCAGCTGGTGGGCGCGTCCCGGGAGACGGTCAACAAAGCGCTGGCCGACTTCGCGCACCGCGGCTGGATCCGGCTGGAGGGCAAGAGCGTGCTGATCTCGGACTCCGAACGCCTGGCGCGCCGGGCGCGCTAACCTGCGCGCAGCGCGGGCCATCAGGTCCGCGACACTGACACCACGCACACGACACGCCGGTGCGTGGGTGCCTGTTTTCAAACTCGGCGCCACGGCCCATTCCGGAGGCTGCTCGCGCTACTGAGTCCGCAGGTAGTCCAGCTGGACCTGCACCGACCACTCGGCAGCATCCCAGAGCTTCTCGTCGACGTCGGTATAAACGTGCTCGACGACCTGGCGTGCGCCGGCATCCTCACCCAGCTCCCGCAGTGCCGAACGCACCTGCTCGAGCCGCTCGTTCCGGTGCGCCAGATAGCCCTGCGCCACCGTATCCAGATCAGGCAGTTCCGGACCGTGTCCGGGCAGCACGACCCGCCGTCCCAGGCCGCGCAGTCGCCGCAGCGATTCCATGTAGGCGGTCAGGTTGCCGTCTTCCTTGTCCATCACGGTGGTGCCGCGCCCCAGCACGGTGTCGGCGGTCAGCACCGCGTCGTCGAGCACGAACGACAATGAATCAGCGGTGTGGCCGGGCGTGGACATGACGGTGATCTTCAGGCCGGCGGCGTCGATCACTTCGCCGTCGATCAGTTCGCCGCCGAACCCGCGCAAGAACCCGCTGCCCGCCGAGCGCACCGTCGCGCCGGTTCGCTCGACCAGCTTGTCGATGCCGTCGGTGTGGTCGCCGTGCCGGTGGCTGATCAGCACCAGCACGATGCGGCCCTGCTCGGCAACCCGCGCGATGTGCTCGTCGTCGTCGGGCCCCGGGTCCACGACCACCAACTCGTCGCTGCGGGGACCGCGGAGCACCCAGGTGTTGGTGCCCTCCAGCGTCATCAGCCCCGGGTTGTCGCACAGCAACACCGAGGCAGTGTCGGTGACCGCCCGCAGCTGGGCGTACGCGGGATGGGCGAGCGCTGACCCGGCCACGGCCGTTACCCGACCTCCACGATCAGTTCGACCTCCACCGGAGCGCCCAATGGCAGCTCGGCCACCCCGACCGCTGACCGGGCATGCTTGCCGTTCTCGCCGAACACCTCCGCGAGCAGTTCGGAGGCCCCGTTGATGACTCCGGGCTGACCGTGGAAGCCCGGCGCGGACGCGACGAACCCCACCACCTTGACCACCCGGGTCACCGAGTCCAGGCCTACCAGCGAATCGATGGCGGCCAGAGCGTTGAGCGCGCACACCCGCGCCAGCGCCTTACCCGCGTCGGGAGCGACGTCGGCACCGACCTTGCCGGATGCACCCAACTTGCCGTCCACGAACGGCAGCTGGCCCGCGGTGTAGACGAGGTTGCCGGTGCGCACCGCCGGGACGTAGGCCGCCAGCGGGGCGACCACCTGGGGAAGCGTGAGGCCCAGCTCCGCGAGGCGGTCTTTGGCACTCACTTCGGCCGCTTGAGGTATGCGACGTGCTGCTCTCCGGTCGGGCCGGGCAACACCGCCACCAGCTCCCAGCCGTCGGCGCCCCACTGGTCGAGGATCTGCTTGGTGGCGTGGGTGAGCAGCGGAATCGTCGCGTACTCCCATGTGGTGGGTTGGGTCATGGTCGCGAGCTTATCCGGCAAAACAGCAACGGCTAGCATGCGATGGTGGCTAACACATCGAGCGGCGGTAGCTCCGTCGGTTGGCCTTCGCGGTTGTCGAAGGCCCGCCTCCATTTCGTGACCGGCAAGGGCGGTACCGGCAAGTCGACGGTCGCGGCCGCCCTGGCCCTGACCCTCGCCGCCGGCGGACGCAAAGTGCTGCTGGTGGAAGTCGAAGGGCGCCAAGGGATTGCGCAACTATTCGACGTCCCGCCGCTGCCCTACCAGGAGCTCAAGATCGCGACCGCCGAACGCGGCGGCCAGGTCAACGCGCTGGCCATCGACATCGAGGCCGCCTTCCTGGAATACCTCGACATGTTCTACAACCTCGGCATCGCGGGCCGGGCGATGCGCCGTATCGGCGCCATCGAGTTCGCCACCACCATCGCGCCCGGCCTGCGCGACGTGCTGCTCACCGGCAAGATCAAGGAGACGGTGATCCGCATGAACAAGGGCGCCAAGACTCCCGTCTACGACGCGATCGTGGTCGACGCCCCGCCGACCGGCCGCATCGCCCGCTTCCTCGACGTCACCAAGGCGGTGTCGGATCTGGCCAAGGGCGGGCCGGTGCATTCCCAGGCCGAAGGCGTGGTCAAGCTGCTGCACTCCGACCAGACGGCCATCCACCTGGTGACGCTGCTGGAAGCACTGCCGGTGCAGGAGACCCTGGAGGCCATCGAGGAGCTCGCGGAAATGGAATTGCCGATCGGCAGCGTCATCGTGAATCGCAACATCCCGGCCTATCTCGGCAACGACGACCTGGCGAAGGCCGCCGAGGGCGTGGTGGACGCCGACGCCGTGCGTTCGGGGTTGGCGACGGCCGGAATCGAGCTCGAGGACGCCGACTTCGCGGGCCTGCTGACCGAGACCATCGAACACGCCACCCGGATCAGCGCGCGCTCGGAGACTGCGCAGCAACTCGATTCGCTGCAGGTGCCCAGGCTGGAACTGCCGACGATCTCCGACGGAGTCGACCTGGG
The DNA here is from genome assembly GCF_031583025.1 of Mycobacterium sp. Z3061. Classification (NCBI taxonomy): domain Bacteria; kingdom Bacillati; phylum Actinomycetota; class Actinomycetes; order Mycobacteriales; family Mycobacteriaceae; genus Mycobacterium; species Mycobacterium pumcae. The sequence continues at coordinate 6,403,650 of NZ_CP134062.1, forward strand.
CAGCCTTTACGAACTTTCGGAAGTACTTGCGCAACAAGGAGTCCGGTAACCATGACACAGGCACACAAGCCGGAGACCCTTGACATGGCCGCGATCCTGGCCGACACGACCAACCGTGTGGTGGTGTGCTGCGGTGCGGGCGGTGTCGGCAAGACCACTACCGCCGCGGCGATCGCGCTGCGCGCGGCCGAATATGGGCGCACCGTAGTGGTTTTGACGATCGACCCGGCCAAGCGCCTCGCACAAGCGTTGGGAGTCAACGACCTTGGCAACACGCCGCAGCGCGTTCCGTTGGCGCCGGAGGTGCCCGGCGAGCTGCACGCGATGATGCTCGACATGCGTCGCACCTTCGACGAGATGGTGGTCCAGTACTCGGGATCCGATCGGGCACAATCGATTTTGGACAACCAGTTCTATCAGACGGTCGCCACGTCGCTGGCCGGCACGCAGGAATACATGGCCATGGAGAAGCTGGGCCAGCTGCTGGCACAGGACCGTTGGGACCTGGTCGTGGTCGACACCCCGCCGTCACGCAACGCACTGGACTTCCTGGACGCGCCCAAGCGTCTGGGCAGCTTCATGGACAGCCGGCTGTGGCGACTGCTGCTGGCGCCCGGCCGCGGCATCGGGCGGCTGGTCACCGGCGCGATGGGCCTGGCGATGAAGGCGATGTCGACGATCCTGGGCTCGCAGATGCTGGGTGACGCGGCGGCGTTCGTGCAGTCGCTGGACGCGACGTTCGGCGGCTTCCGGGAGAAGGCCGACCGCACCTACGCGCTACTGAAGCGCCGGGGCACTCAGTTCGTGGTGGTCTCGGCCGCCGAGCCCGACGCGCTGCGCGAGGCGGCCTTCTTCGTCGACCGGCTGTCCCAGGAAGGAATGCCGCTGGCGGGGTTGGTCCTCAACCGCACCCATCCGCTGTTGTGCTCACTTCCGGTAGAGCGCGCCATCGACGCCAACGAGAAGCTGGAATCGGAAACGTCCGAGCAGGCGGCCCTGGCTTCGGCGGTGCTGCACATCCACGCCGATCGCGGCCAGACGGCCAAGCGAGAGATCCGCCTGCTGTCCCGCTTCACCGGAGCCCATCCCCACGTGCCGGTGATCGGGGTGCCCTCGCTGCCGTTCGACGTCTCGGACCTCGAGGCCCTGCGCGCCCTGGCTGACCAGATCACTTCGGCTTGATCCGTCGTTGACCTGCGGCGATGCCACCGCAGCGGTGGGTTATTTGACGCCCATTCAACGGTGGCCACGAACAACATACGTATCTATAGCCCCAAAAACCCCTCTGACCTGCGCGAATACCGCGCCAAGGATACTTCGTTGAGCTAAGCTGTAACAATAAAGTAATGATGGAAGCGGGTCTCCGACCTGCTCCGTGACCGTCGCTGACGCCTCTGCCGGCCAGGCGGGTGGGTGGGCGCCGGAGGCTCTCGGGTTACGCCGGCGGTCGACTCTGTAAAGGCGTCGCGACCAGCGACGATACCGGGCACCCTGGGCGTTATTTGACGCCGATTCAACGGCGGTCAGCCGACGTCGACCACGATCTAATCGAAAAAGGCCCTCTGACCTGCTTAAATGGCCGAACGCGAAAGCAGCGTACAGCTAAGCTGTAATAAAAAAGTAATGAGGAACACACCCGGGCGGGAACCGCGGCCCGGTCAGATGATGTTGCGGCGCTTGCGCTTGTCGAAGTAGTCCGACCAGGACACGACCTCGGGGTGCTGCTTGAGCAGTGCGCGCCGCTGACGCTCGGTCATGCCGCCCCAGACGCCGAACTCGACCTTGTTGTCCAGCGCGTCGGCACCGCATTCCTGCATTACAGGGCAGTGCCGGCAGATAACCGCGGCCTTGCGCTGGGCGGCTCCGCGCACGAACAGCTCGTCGGGATCCGTCGCCCGGCACAACGCCTGCGACACCCAGGTGATGCGCTCTTCAGCCTCGACGCTGCGGAGCGGGTTACCTACGGACGTGAGGTTGGTCCTTCGTGCACCCGGACGTGTTCCTGACACGAGCTGATCCCTTCCTTCCGGCCGCCGCCTGCGGCCGCCCTCTTCGGGTACCAGCCGACGATGCGATTCCAGCCACAACGTGCACATCGGTGTTACCTGAATCTCACTGCGTATCTAAGTTAGGGGTTGACACCGCAATTGCGCAACAGTCCGATAACGCTTTTTCTGGGACGTCCGTGCCGTCTTCCGCCGACCGGCCGGGGAAAACAGGAGCGGCCTCTCCCGTTTTGGGCCTCTGACCAGTGCAGTCGCAGCAGATTCACAGTTTCCAGGGGTAGCGGACCTGCTCAGCAGCTGCTAGAGAAATTTTTTTCCAGCCGGACGGCGCGGGGGCGTGACGAGGGGTCGCTACTGTAGTACGCATGTCCGAGCGACCCCCGGTAGCACTCACGCTGCTGAAGCTCGCAGGCTTCTGTCTGCTTGCCAGCGTGGTGGCCACCGCGCTGATGTTCCCGCTCGCCGGTGGCGTCGGGCTGATGTCCAACCGCGCCTCCGAGGTCGTCGCCAACGGTTCCGCCCAACTCCTCGAGGGACAGGTGCCGGCGGTGTCGACCATGGTCGACGCCAAAGGCAACACGATCGCGTGGCTGTACTCTCAGCGCCGCTTCGAGGTGTCCTCGGACAAGATCGCGAACACCATGAAGCTCGCGATCGTGTCGATCGAGGACAAGCGGTTCGCCGATCACAACGGCGTGGACTGGAAAGGCACCTTGACCGGCCTGGCGGGCTACGCCTCGGGTGATGTGGAGACCCGCGGCGGCTCCACCATCGAGCAGCAGTACATCAAGAACTATCAGCTGCTGGTCACGGCGCAGACCGACGCGGAGAAACGCGCAGCCGTCGAGACCACGCCGGCGCGCAAGCTGCGCGAGATCCGGATGGCGCTCACGCTGGACAAGACCTTCACCAAGCCGGAGATCCTGACCCGCTACCTGAACCTGGTGTCCTTCGGGAACAACTCGTTCGGCATCCAGGACGCGGCGCAGACCTACTTCGGGGTGAACGCGATCGACCTGAACTGGCAGCAGGCCGCGCTGCTGGCCGGCATGGTGCAGTCGACCAGCGCCCTCAACCCCTACACCAATCCCGAAGGCGCGCTGGCGCGGCGCAACCTGGTGCTCGACACGATGATCGAGAACATCCCGCAGGAGGCCGACGCGCTGCGCGCGGCCAAGACCCAGCCGCTCGGGATCCTGCCGCAGCCCAACGAACTGCCACGCGGCTGCATCGCCGCCGGCGATCGCGCCTTCTTCTGCGACTACGTGCAGGAGTACCTGTCGCGCGCGGGCATCAGTAAGGAACAGGTCGCCCGCGGCGGCTATCTGATCCGCACCACCCTGGATCCCGACGTTCAGATCCCGGTCAAGTCGGCCATCGACAAGTTCGCTCCCCCGACGCTGAGCGGCATCTCGAGCGTGATGAGCGTGATCCTGCCGGGCAAGACATCGCACAAAGTGGTGGCGATGGCCAGCAACCGGAAATACGGCCTGGACACCGAGGCCGGCGAGACGATGCGACCACAACCGTTCTCCCTGGTCGGTGACGGTGCCGGGTCGATCTTCAAGATCTTTACGACGGCGGCCGCACTCGACATGGGCATGGGCATCAACGCCCAGCTCGACGTCCCGCCCCGCTTCCAGGGCAAGGGCCTGGGTAGCGGTGGCGCCAAGGGCTGCCCGAAGGACACCTGGTGCGTGGTCAACGCCGGCAACTACCGGGGCAGCATGAGCGTGACGGACGCGCTGGCCACCTCGCCCAACACCGCATTCGCCAAGCTGATCTCGCAGGTGGGTGTATCGCGGACAGTCGACATGGCCATCAAGCTCGGCCTGCGCTCCTACGCGAACCCCGGCACCGCCCGCGACTACAACCCCGACAGCAACGAGAGCCTGGCCGACTTCGTCAAGCGGCAGAACATCGGCTCCTTCACCCTGGGCCCCATCGAGGTCAACGCGCTGGAGCTGTCGAATGTCGTGGCCACGCTGTCCTCCGGCGGCATGTGGTGCCCGCCGAACCCGATCGACAAGCTGATCGACCGCAACGGCAACGAGGTCTCGGTCACCACCGAGACCTGCGAGCAGGTCGTGCCGGAAGGGCTGGCCAACACGCTCGCCAACGCGATGAGCAAGGACGCTGTGGGCAGCGGCACGGCGGCCGGGTCCGCCGGCGCGGCGGGCTGGACCCTGCCGATGTCCGGCAAGACCGGCACCACCGAGGCCCACCGGTCCTCGGGCTTCATCGGCTTCACCAACCGCTACGCGGCGGCCAACTACATCTACGACGACTCGCCCTCGCCGACCGACCTGTGTTCGGCCCCGCTGCGGCACTGCGGCAGCGGTGACCTCTACGGCGGTAACGAGCCCGCACGCACCTGGTTCACGGCGCTGCAGCCGATCGCCAACAACTTCGGCGAGGTGCATCTGCCGCCCACCGACCCGCGCTACATGGACGGTTCACCGGCCGGACGGGTGCCCAGCGTGGCCGGTCTGGACGTCGACCAGGCGCGGCAGCGCCTGAAGGACGCCGGGTTCCAGGTCGCCGATCAGCCGAACTCGGTCAACAGCAGCGCCAAGTACGGCGAGGTGGTCGGAACCTCGCCCACCGGCCAGACCATTCCCGGCTCGATCGTGACGATCCAGATCAGCAACGGCATCCCGCCACCACCACCGCCGCCGCCGGAAGGCGGGCTGCCGCCGGAGGTCGTCGGATCGCAGGTGGTCGAGATTCCGGGCCTGCCGCCGATCACCATTCCGTTGTTGGCGCCTCCGCCGCCGGCACCGCCGCCTCCGTAGGCGCCCCACAGGCGCTCCGCAGGCGCTGATCACGCGAAGAGCCGCGCGTCGGGTCGGTTCCCGGCAGTAAACTGCCTGGCATGGCTGACGTACATCGCGGGGCACTTCCCGTCGTGTTAAGGACCGGCGCCGCAGCGCTCGGCTCGGCGGTCGCCGGGATCGGCTACGCAGCGTTCGTCGAGCGCAACGCGTTCGTGCTCCGCGAGATCACGATGCCGGTGCTGAGCCCGGGCTCCACCCCGCTGCGGGTGCTGCACATCAGTGACCTGCACATGACGCCCAACCAACGGCGCAAGCAGGCCTGGCTGCGCGAGCTGGCCAGCTGGGAGCCCGACCTGGTGGTCAACACCGGCGACAACCTGGCCCACCCCAAAGCCGTGCCCGCGGTGGTACAGGCCCTGGGTGACCTGTTGTCCCGGCCCGGTGTCTTCGTCTTCGGCAGCAACGACTACTTCGGGCCGCGGCTGAAGAACCCGATGAATTACCTGACCAACCCGGATCACCGGATCAAGGGCGAGCCGCTGCCATGGCAGGATCTGCGCGCGGCGTTCACCGAGCGCGGTTGGCTGGACCTCACGCACACCCGGCGCGAGTTCGAGGTGGCGGGCCTGCACATCGCCGCCGCCGGTGTCGACGACCCGCACATCGACCGGGACCGCTACGAGACGATCGCCGGGCCGGCCAGCCCGGCCGCCAACCTGCGGCTGGGGTTGGTGCACTCCCCCGAGCCGCGGGTGCTGGACCGGTTCGCCGCCGACGGCTACCAGCTGATCATGGCCGGCCACACCCATGGCGGTCAGCTTTGTTTGCCGTTCTACGGCGCACTGGTCACCAACTGCGGCCTGGACCGTTCCCGGGCCAAGGGCCCCTCGCAGTGGGGCTCCAACACCCGGCTGCACGTCTCCGCGGGCATCGGGACGTCACCGTTCGCGCCGGTGCGGTTCTGCTGCCGGCCCGAGGCGACCCTGTTGACGCTGATCGCCACCCCGATGGGCGGCCGGGATTCGACCAGTAACCTGGGGCGCTCGCAGCCGACCGTGTCCGTGCGTTGACCCCGACGCGCATCGCGGTCCGCAGTCTCTCCCGGGACTGGACCGACAATGCGATCCGGTTGATCGAGGCGGATGCGCGTCGCAGCGCCGACACACATCTGCTGCGCTACCCGCTGCCGGCCCGGTGGGGTGACGAGGCCGGCGTGGAGCTCTATCTCAAGGACGAGACGACCCACATCACCGGAAGCCTCAAGCACCGGCTCGCCCGATCCCTGTTTCTCTACGCGCTGTGCAACGGCTGGATCGGTGAGGGCACCACGGTGGTGGAGGCGTCCTCGGGTTCCACCGCGGTGTCAGAGGCCTACTTCGCGGCGATGCTGGGCCTGCCGTTCGTGGCGGTGATGCCGGCGGCGACCAGCGCCGCCAAGATCGCATTGATCGAATCACAAGGTGGCCGTTGCCATTTCGTGCAGAAGTCGAGCGAAGTGTATGCCGAGGCGGCCCGCGTCGCCGCCGAGACCGGTGGCCACTATCTGGACCAGTTCACCAACGCCGAGCGCGCCACCGACTGGCGCGGCAACAACAACATCGCCGAGTCGATCTACCTGCAGATGGCCCTCGAGTCCCACCCGATACCCGCCTGGATCGTGGTGGGCGCCGGCACCGGGGGCACCAGCGCCACGATCGGCCGCTACATCCGGTATCGACGGCACGCGACCCGGTTGTGCGTGGTCGACCCGGAGAACTCGGCGTTCTTTCCGGCCTACGTCGAGGACCGTCCCGACGTGGAGACCGGCGCGTCGTCTCGCATCGAGGGCATCGGCCGACCCCGGGTGGAACCGTCGTTCCTGCCGTCGCTGGTCGACCGGATGGTCTCGGTGCCCGACGCGGCATCGATCGCCGCCGCTCGCCATGTCAGTGCCGTGCTGGGCCGCCGGGTGGGCCCGTCGACGGGCACCAATCTCTGGGGCGCGTTCGGTCTGCTGGCCGAGATGGTGGCCGCCGGCCGCCGGGGTTCGGTGGTCACGCTGCTGGCCGACAGCGGGGACCGCTATGCCGACACCTATTTCGACGACGAGTGGGTTGCCGCCCAGGGACTGGATCCCGCCCATGCCGCCCGGGCGCTGGTCGAATTCGAGCGCTCCTGCCGTTGGGACTGAGCCGCCGACCTGCCGTTTGGGAGGTGGCTGCTCCGGTGCGATAGGCTGTCGAGGCTTCAAGCGGGGTGTGGCGCAGCTTGGTAGCGCGCTTCGTTCGGGACGAAGAGGCCGTGGGTTCGAATCCCGCCACCCCGACTCATTTCTGTACCTGTCATTCCTGTACCGACCAAAATGCGTCGGACCGAAACCGCGTTTCCACGGTTCCGGTCCGACGCAACTAGCTCAGCGCAAACTAAGAGCGCTAGAACCAGACTCTTCGGCCTCCAACCGGGCGCCCAACCGCACCCAGAATCCACAGAATCACACCGACGAGCACGAGAATGCCGCCGATTGTGTAGAGAATTGGGATACCGGCGAAATAGCCGATCAGCAGCAAAATAATTCCCAGGATGATCACGTCGCGCCCCTTCTGTTGAACGCTGTCTAATTGGCAGATCCAACTTCCGTGTACCCCGCGATTTGTGGGTCCAATCACAACGCTCTGTTACAGATCCACATCGGATGGGCGTGCGGCGCGCGGGCGGAAGCACACTCTCGTTCCGCGGCGCGGTGCCAGCATGATGGACCGGCGGACCACTCGCTCCGGCCGGGAATCGACCACACTGAACTCGCCCTCGCGGAGCAGGACGTGCAGCACAGTGATCAGCTCGCGCATCGAGAAGGCGGCGCCGAGGCAGCGCTTGACGCCGCCACCGAATGGAAGCCAGGCATAGGTCTGCGGCCGGACACCCAGAAATCGCTCCGGCCGGAAATCCCGGGGAAGCTCGTAGACCGCCGGGTTGCGGTTGATCGCGACGATGTGCACCACGATCCGGGTCCCGGCCGCTACCAGGTAGCCGCCCAGCCGGATGGGCTGCGCCGCCACCCGGGAGGTCAACGGCGCGGGCGGGCGTATCCGCAGCGTCTCGTCGATCACCGCCGTGGTGAACTCCTCACCGCCACCCACCGCCTCTTCCCGCACCCGCCGCAGCGCGTCGGGATGATGCAGTAGCAGATCGAATACCCAGGCCAGCGTGGTCGCGGTGGTTTCATGCCCGGCCAGCATCAGAGTTATCAGATCGTCGCGAATCTCGCTGTCCGACAGCGCTTTCCCGTCCTCGCCCCGTGCGCACATCAGCACTGCCAAGAGGTCGCGCCGGTCGGCCAGCCCGGGGTCGTCGCGGCGGGCGGCGATCAGTGGCATGACGACGTCGTCGATCTCGCGATTGGCCCGCGTCCGGGCCGGCCAAACCCGCAGCGTGCCGAGGCCGCGCAGCGCGTAGCGGACGGTCAGCTGCTCAGACACGCCCAGGTTCAGCAGTCGTTCGAACGGCCGGCCCAGCCGCTGCACTTCGTCGGGGTCCTCAACGCCGAAGATGACCCGGACGATCACGTCCAGCATCAGCGCCCGCGCGGCCTGCAGCAGTTCGAACGGGCGGTCAACGGGCCACCCAAGCATCGCCGCTCGCGTCGACGCCTCGATCACCGGGACGTAGGTGTTCAGCGCGGCGCCGTGCAACGGGGGCGTCAGCAGCTTCCGCCGCCGCAGATGCTCTGGCTCCTCCTGCACGAACATCGATCCGGACCCGTAAATCGCCGCTGCGGGTCCCACTCCTTCACCCCCGAGCAGAACGTCGGTCGGCGCGGTGAAGACCTCCTTGGCCAAGGCCGGGTCCGAAACGATCGCCACGTCGCCCAGGCTGAGGATCGGCATCGTCATGATCGGCCCGTACCGGCGGATCAGTCGCATCATCCGCCGCTCGCCGCCCACCAGGTAGGCCAGCGCGTAGATCGCGGCGAAAGCGCTGCGGAACCCGCGCGGAGCGGGCAGTCCGGGTGGCGGGCTCACGCGCAGCGATTGTCCTCCTCGCCGCGACGAGAGCGAAGCCTCACACGCAGTCGGCGCAGATCTGCCGTCCGCCGCTGCTGTCACGCAACCTGTTGCGGTGCTGCACCAGGAAGCAGCTCGAGCAGGTGAACTCGTCAGAGCGCTGCGGAATCACCACCACCGACAGTTCTTCGCTGGACAGGTCCGCACCCGGCAGCTCGAAGAACAGCGACTCGTTCGGGTCGTCGTCAACCACCGTCGTGGACAACTTCGGCATGGTTCCCAGCTCACGGAGCGTGGACCGGTCCGCGGCATCGGTGTCGGTCACGCGGCGTGCGTCGTAGTCGCTGACGGTCGTCATGGCAGTTCCTTCCTGCGGAGGGCCGGGCCGTCCACCACATGGTCGCCCGTTGGCACAGGCAGTACCCCATTCCGAAGCGGCCCACACCCCTTCGACAAGAAGAATTTCCAGATGTGCTATGCGTCAGCGCGCGGTGAGTTGCAGCGTTGGCCAGCTGGCCGGGTACAGCACGGCCTGGTGCGCAAGCGCACGCTGCCGGCGCATGTCGGCGCGCTGGTTGCGCGCCACCCAGGCCAGGCCCAGCCAGGGCGACATGATGGCCACCACCAGGGACACCCCGGCCAGCAACTCGTGCCCTACGGCCATTGCCGCCAGGCCGATGACCAGGCCGACGGTCCACGTTCCGGCGGCCACCAGGCCGGGCACGCTCACGGTCCGTTCGCCGGACTCGCTGGTCGTGGCCGGCCCTTGTACGAGCGCGTCTGACCCGATGTAAACCATGCTCACTCCCAGTGACGACGTAACCCTTGTTACGGCTACTATATCCTAGGGATACAGTTTCTGCACTCGCCAATTCTGGGAGCGGCCCCCATGGTGGCGCATCGCGCTATTGAGTTCCCGGAGAGCGGGTACAAGTCGACTGTGAGCGATACCGCCGTCCTGATCATCGACATGTTCAACGACTACGACCATCCCGACGCGGAGCAGCTGGCCGACAACGTCGCCGGCATCATCGATCCGTTGGTCGCGCTGATCGACGACGCCCGCGACCGCGACGGCGTCGACCTGATCTACGTCAACGACAACCACGGCAACTTCACCGCAGACCGTCAAGCCATCATTTCCAGCGCCCTGGACGGCAAGCGGCCCGAGTTGGTCAAGCCGCTGGTGCCGCCGGACGACACCTACCTCCTCACCAAGGTCCGCCACAGCGTCTTCTACTCCACGGCGCTCGACTACCTGCTCGATCGGCTCAAGACGCAGCGCCTGGTGCTGGCCGGACAGGTGACCGAGCAGTGCATCCTCTACAGCGCACTCGACGGCTACCTGCGCCACTACGAGGTGGTGGTACCCCCCGACGCGGTCGCCCACATCGAGGAGGACCTCGGGTCGGCCGCGCTGAAGATGATGGAGCGCAACATGAGCGCGGAGCTCGTCGAGGCCGCGCACTGCCTGCCGTAGCGCAAAACAGGACCACGCACACACCCGAAGACCCGAAGGAGGTCGCGATGACCGGTGGCAAAGAAGAGGCCGAGGAAGACGTGGAGGGCGACGAGCACGTCGCCAACTCACGAGCAGGACGCGAGGAAGACGGCGATTACGTGGGACGCACGGCGGCCGACGACGACTTCGACGCCGGGATGACGGGCGCGGAGGCTCGCAGCCAGCAGGACTGACTCACCGGTGCAGGTCGGCCATCAACGGCCGGTGATCCGAGATCGGCATCACGTCGGCGACGGTCGGACCGGCGCGCAGTTCCTTGTCGTCGGTCACGATGTGGTCGAGCTGACGGGCCGGCGCATCGGCGGGAAAGGTGGCCGCGGACGCCAGCGGGCGCATGCCGGTCCAGCGGTGCACGGGCTCGGGCGTCAGGTTGAGGTCACCGACCAGTAGCCGCGGCCCCGGCAGGCCGCGCAGGTCGCGCACCAGCCGGCGCAGCTGACGCACGTTCCACGCCGGAACGAAGGACAGGTGGGTGTTGGCCACGGTCATCAGCCCCAGCGGCGTCTGCAGCCGCGCTATCACCGCCGCCCGCGGCTCCTCGTCGACGATCATCACCTTGTTGGGCCCGGGCAGGTACATCGGGAAGCGCATCGGGATGCGGGGCAACCGCACCACCTGCCAACTGGTGGCCGGGAACCGCGACAGCAACGCGATGCCGTAGGCCGCGGTCCCGGGTTGTTCCCGGCCGGTGGCGGCCATCCAGGTTGCGCCCGGGGTTCCCGAGATGGCGGCCACGAACCGGTGCTCGACTGCACCCATCGCCTCGGCGGCGACGGCGGTCAGATCGGCCCGGGCGGACCGCGGCTGGTCGAAGTCGACCTCTTGTAAGGCCAGTACGTCGGGATCGAGTCGCCGCACGCAGTCCCGCAGCCGCTGCGGATCGACCCCGCCGCCGAGCGTGCGACCGTGCAGGATGTTGAAGGTCGCTATCCGCATGGCCGCTCCGGTACGCCGGGCACCTGCTCCCGCGCCGCCACTGAGCGTCCGTCACCGGTGTCGAACACCTCGATCACGACGTCGTCGTCGCGGTAGCATGCCAGCGGCGCCAGTCCGGGTGTACCGGCGATGACGGCGTGGGCGGCGTCCCCGGTGAGCGGGTAGTCGGGCACCGGGTGGCGCCAGTGGGCGGCGATGACAGTGGCGCCGGGCAGCAACCGGGGACATTCCCGTCGCAGGACTTCGGCCAGCGTGTCCGCCGACAGGTAGTAGGCGATTTCGCTGAGCACGAGCAGGTCGAACGGCCCGTCCGGCCAAGGTTCGTCCAGGGATCCGCGAGACAGCGTGACGCCGTCGCGGCGCCCGCTCTCCCGCAGCCGCGCATCAGCCGCCCGGATGGCAGCGTCGGCCACGTCGACGGCGGTGATCCGGTCGCAGCGCTGCGCCAGCCGATCGGTCAGCGTCCCGACCGAGCAGCCGGGCTCGAAGGCATGCCGGTATCGCCGTCCGGGGAGCAGCGCGAGTGTGATCGCGTACTTGCGCTCTTCGTACCAGCGCGTCGACAGCTGCCACGGGTCATCGGCGCCGGCGTACATCCGCTCGAAGTAGCTGTCCGGCAGGCGGGCGGTCATCGGAAGACCAGCTCACCGACACGCAGCGAACGCTGCAAGACGAACGGCGGCAGTACCGGATCCGGACCCTCGAATTGACTCTGAAAGCATTGCGCTGCTTGACTTTTCCGCTCTACCGCCCACGGCTCGAGTGGTACCGAAGCTGCGCGGCCCCAGGGCACGTCGGGGTCCTCGGGAACCGCCCAGTGCCACATCCACACCGGATACTCCAGCAAAACGACACCGGTGTGTGCGCACGCGGTTGCCGCCGCCCGGCCTACTGCCTCGTGATCGGGGTGACCATCACCACGCCACGTGGCCGCGCACCAGGTGCCGGGAGCAGACCCGTCCAGAAGCTCGGCGAGCAGGCCGGCGAGATGATCCTCGTGTTCGGCCAGCCGCCCATCCGGTAAGCCGAGCGACAAAGGGGTGCCCATACCCAGAACGCTTGCGGCACTGCGCAGCTCGGCACGGCGCGCCTCCTCGATGCGCACCCGCTCCGACACCGTCACATCCGGCCGCGCGGCCCCGCCGTCGGTGACCGAGACCACCCGGACGGTGACGCCCGCGGCGGCGAGTTGGGCGATCGTGGCCCCCAGACCCAGGGTTTCGTCATCGGGGTGCGCGGCGACGACGGTCAGGGAGCCGCACCCGGTCAGGTCCAACTCGGGCGGCCGGCTTGCATCCAGCCAGACCTGTGCCGGGGTGCCGCCGCCGGCCAGCGGTGTGGCCGCGAACCGCGGCCCGTTGGTCGGCGGCGCGGCCCTCAACGGCTGGGCCGGCCGGCTAAGCGACCGAGTTCGGCGAGGTCGCGCTCGGCGTGACTCTGCCGTATGTAGATGGTCAGGTCGGCCACCCGCTGCGCATGCCGACCGTCCTGGCACAGCGGGCCGGGCCCGAGTGCCCGGCCGGTGCGGGTGATCGCTTCATCGACCGCGTGCTCCACCACCGCCCGGACGCGCCTCGCCAGCAACTGAGCCGTACCTGCCCGGTCGAACGGGTCCGCGTCGATCTGCGCCGCCGCCGCAGCCAGCATCGCGTCGCCGGCGGCCAGCGCGGCGTCGACGGCCCCGAGGTGCGCCAGGGCGTAGGCGTCGGCCGATTCGCTGCGAGAGCAGCGATACAGCGGGTCGGCCACCCGGCGGGCACCGCCGAGCCAGCAGGCGGCCACACCGATCGCCCCGTGCCAGAAGCCGGCGCGGTTCAGGTAGTCACCGGGCTCACCGACCAGGATGGCGTGGACGTTGTTGAACTGCACCGAGCGGGTGTCGCTGCCCGCCATTCCCGGGTTCCACCACGTGCTGGGCAGTGGCTTCACCCCGGCGTCGGTGAGGGTGACGGCGAACAGCCCCCGCTCGCCGTCCTCCAGTTGCGCGGAGACCAGCGCGTTGGTGCAGAATCCCGCGCCCGAGCACCACACCTTGGTGCCGTTGAGCAGGAACTCGTCTCCCGAGACGCTGGTGGCGATCAGCTTGGCGTCAGAGGACTCCGCCGCCCACACCCCCCACAGCTGGCTCGGCTCGGGTGGCTTACCGCCCAGTTCGTGCAGAATGGCGACGGCATCGACATGGGCCTCGGCGATACGGGCCGCCGCGATGTCGTCCTGTGCCAGACGTGTCAGCTGCTGCAGGCGTTCTGCGGTGTATCCCGCCGCCGGCAAGGGCAGTTCCAATCGTCCAGATTCCAGCCAATGTTGAATTAATCCGGCGGTCATGCGACATCCCCCGTCGCGCTTTCAGAAAGCGTGCTCAAATGATCAGCAAATCCGCGTGGCGCCCGAGCCTGGATTCGTGCCGAAGTAATAACCGATCGTGCGGTGTCTCGGCAAATTCGGTAGCCAGCATGCTCGAACCGCGCTACCAAGTCAACATCCTCACCGGAGGGCAGGGCGCGGAAGCCGCCGACGCGCCAGTACGCCCGTGCGCTGAAGCCCATGTTGGCGCCGTGGATATGGTCGTGGTCCTCACCGACCCGCGACTCGTAGGCGTCCTCGTACTGATCCACTACTTCACTGCGATGCTGTTGCCAGTCGGTCACCCGGACCAGTCCCAGGAACATGTCCGCGCCACAGTCGAGCTGCCGCACCAGCCAATCGGGGCTTACCGTGCTGTCTGCATCCGTGGTGGCGTACCAGCAATGCCCATCCGACCCGCACAGGTCGCTGGCGTAGTCGAATCCCGCCGCCCGCGCCGCGCCCACGTTGCCGGACTCGACGCGCACGAAGTGAACGTCGGTTCCGTACTCGCCGGCGAGCGCGGCGCTCTGATCTTCGTTGGCGTCGAGCACGACGACGACGGTGACCGGGGTGGAGACGCACAAGGCCGCGGTGACTACGGCGGACAGACAGTCCGGGAGATTCTCCTGTTCGTTGTGCGCTGGTATCACAACAGCAACCTGGTCGTAGGTGCGCGACGCTGCGGCTGACATAATGAATCTAATTTCCCGTTTGCTCACCAACTAAACGGTTGAGCGACAGCACAACCCGGCATCAGGTTGCGGTCGGCGCAGGCCGGGTATGCCCAAGCGACCATGAATCCGCCGCCCGAGCCTCCCGGCCTCCGCTGCACCGAACTGCGCGAAGCATTGCGCTGCGCGGTATCTGCGCTCAAGGAGCACGGCCCGCCGTTCGCGCTCGCGGGCAGCTATGCACTGTGGGCGTACGGCGCACCCGAACCGACTCACGACGTCGACATCGTGGTGGCCGAGGCGGACGTGCCGGCGGCCGCCACCACGTTCGGCAAAGCCGGATTCCGAATCGAACGTCCGCCGGAGGACTGGCTGTTCAAGGCCCACTCAGGCGAGACGATGGTCGATGTGCTGCACCGGGTCAACGGTGAGATCGTGACGCCGGACGCTCTGGACTGTGCCGAGCAGCGCGTCGTCCTGGCGATCTCGATCCCGGTTCTGCCGCCCACCACGGTGTTCATCCAGAAGCTGCGCGCCCTCACCGAGCATCACTGCGATTTCGCGAAGCTAATTCCGCCCGCGCGGGCGATCAGGGAACAGCTGGACTGGGACCACATCGCCGCCGAGACGGCCGACAACCACTTCGCGGCCGCGTTCCTGGTGCTGGTTCAACGCCTGGGACTCACCGAGTAAAACCGGTGAATGCGGGTATCTAGCAGCACTATGGACCCGCAACCGAGTCGTGGACTCCGCCGTGACCAGGACCTCGAAGATGTGGTCGACGAACTTCAACAGAACGTGACCGACGAACGCCGGGAGCAGGACGTGCCCGGCAATGCGACCGAACGCGAGGAGGCTCCGACGCTGGGTTCGGGGGACGAGCCGCCGGACTAGTGATTGCGCAGCTTTTCGACCAGTTTGTCTTTCGTCAGGCTCGAATAACCGGACATACCCAGTTCTTTGGCGCGCTTCTTCAACTCCGGCACTGTCCAGTCCGCATACGACCCGGACTTGCCGCCTTTGCGCGCGACCTTCGACTTCCCTTGTCCAGCCGCGGCATTGGAGATCCGCGCGGCCTTCTCTTTCGAGTCGCCCTTCTTGCGCAGGTCTTCGTAGAGCTTTTCATTCTTTATCGACGAATTCGGCACGACTGCCACCTCCTACGATGTTTTCGCAGGCAGAATGCCCGGTTGGACCCCGGTCAAACCGCCTCCCCGGTCGGTGAAATGATCTGCCGGACCGGATTTTTAACAAGCTCGGGAACGAATCGCCCGGCCAGCGACGTCACAGCTCCGGTGGCCCAGGCGGCGATGCCCGGTTTGTCGTCACAGGTCAGGGCCTCGTAGGCCTGGCGGGCGAGCTCGGCGGGGTCGTCACCGAGTGGCCTGCCGCGCAGCGGGAACAAGAGGTCGGCGACACCACCGGCGGTGACCGGTTCCTCTGCTACCCGGGGACGCCCGACACAGACGGTTCAGCTTTTGGCAGCTCAGATGTTTTCGCGCAGCGGCGAATCGGGTGCTCCGCTCGGCCGCCCTGTTTCAGGTAACGGATACCGGGAACTCGTTGACGCGTTGCCGCCCACTCGGTTGCGGCAGCTCCGAATAGATGGGAAACGTATGAGCGACAAGGACAGTGGACCCGAATCAGGCGCCAAGGGAGTCGCCGAGGGAATCAAGGGCAAGGCCAAAGAGGTCATCGGCACCGTTACCGGCAGCGATGACCTGAAGAACGAGGGCGAGGCTCAGCAGGACAAGGCGGACGCCCAGCGCGACGTCGCAAAGAAGGAGGCGGAAGCCGAATCCGCACGCGGGGGCGCCGAAGCCGCCGAGGAGCGGCAGAAGTCCAACCAGTAGCAGGCCTCCTGCAGCGGCCCTGGCCATTCGGCCAGGGCCGCACCCGTTAGTTTCTCTTGGCCTCGGGCGGGTACGACAACGCAATGCATGTGACCAAACAGGTTGGCGACCCGGCCGGCGTGGTGGCGATCGGCGCTTCCGTGGCAGGCGTCGAAGCGCTGCCGACCGCAGCGGCCCGCGCCGGGGTCCTCGGTTATCAGGTCACAGCAGCGAGTGTCGGAAATGTACTCCGCGAACCGACCCCGCGCGGGAGCAGTCGATGATTAACGTCAGTCGCTCCGGCGTGGTTGCCATGGACCGCCGTGGCGACGCGGCCGTCCTGCGCGCCGATGGCGTGCTGGACGGTTCTACCTACCGAAGTTTGCGCGACAGTGTGATCAAGGCGGCACTGGACGAGCCCAAAGCGGTCATCATCGACGTCAACGGACTGGTTGTGCCCTCCCCCTCGGCCTGGTCAGTTTTCACCAGCGCCCGCTGGCACGTGAACATCTGGCCGGATGTGCCGATCCTGTTGGTATCTAACGATATTCGTGAACGCAGAGCCATCACCAGCTGCGGCGTGGCCCGGTACGTGCCGGTGCATCCGACCTGCGACGCCGCCCTCGTGGCCGTCGACGACTTCTGCCGGCACAGTCGCCGCCGAGGACGTGCCGAACTTCGCCGCGGCCCGGCCGCTATGCGCCTGGCGCGCGCCATGATTGACGAATGGCTTACCGCCTGGTCGTGCGACCACCTGATACCGGTGGCCAGCACCGTCGCGACGGTCTTCATCGAGAACACGCTCGAGCACACCGGCAGCGCACCGGTGCTGATCGTGGAAAGTTGCGAAGACACCGTGACGGTCGCCGTGGAAGATTCGAGTCAGCAACCGGCGATCAGGCACGAAGTCACGGGCCGTGGCGCCGTCCTCGTTTCCGGGTTGGCCATCGTTTCGGTGCTGTGTCGCGCTTGGGGCAGCACGCCGACGTCATCCGGCAAAACCGTGTGGGCGCTGGTGGGATCCGAAAATCGGCTCTGAAGCCCGCAAGTAGTGTTCGAGTTCAACGCGGACGGGCCGCCACGCGCCGCGGCCTTGACGGATTCCATCCGGACGGTTCCGGCGAGGCGGTGGTGGATGCCGTCGACAGGCGCGGCCGTCCCACCCGGCTTCGGGTGAGGTGCACGTCGTTTCCCGACCCGGACGGAGGGATCGGCGGGTCGCTGCTGTTCATGGAGGTCCTGGCCTGATCCTGACTGGTTCGGGCCTCGCTGGGGCATGTCCGGCCCCCGCAGGCCCTGTCCAGTTAGCGAATCGCTTGCTCCAAGCCGTTTGCCCGATAGCGGGCACGGCAACCCAATAACACGTGAGGATCGCCATTGTTTGGGGCGACGACGTCTGCGCTGGTAATCAGGATCTCGTCGGAAATGAGCTAGAAGACGACTTCGGAAGGCTGTGCGCGGCGCTGACCGCCCATGGTCACACCGTAACGGCCCACCCCCGTGCCGGTGTCGGCCCGGCCGCGCCGGTAGCGCCGGCCAAGGTGTTGCCATTCGTCGGCGATTGGGCAGCCGAGTTGTCCCGTGAGTGGTCCGGCGACCCGCCCGACGTCGTGCACGGCTTCGGATGGCTGGGAGGACTGGCCGCGCAGTTGGCCGCCCGCCGTAATCATCTGACTACCGTGCAAAGTTTTTACGGCCTGGCCGCGACGGATTCCGGTCCGCAGAACGGACAGTCCGCCGATTCCGAACGTGCCCGCCTCGAACCGTTGCTGATCCGCGGCGCTGGCTGGGTGACCGGCGGCAGCAGCGAAGAACTCAATGTGCTGACGCGGCTGCGCCGCAATCGCGCCCGCACCTCTCTGCTGTCCACCGGGATCGACGTCGAACGCTACGCCTGCACCAATCCCACGTGGGTGGCAAACGATAGCTTTAGAATCGTGCAGGTCGCGCCGAATCTGCAGCCCTGCAATGGATTCGACAAGACCATCCGGGTTCTGCCGCATGTACCGGACAGCGAACTGGTGATCGTGGAGACGTCCACCAACGACGCCCGCAACAAGCGCGAACGGGCCAAACTCAAGCGCATGGCCACTCAACTCGGCGTGAACAATCGCGTCCACTTCGCGGGTTGTGTTGCACCCGAGGATGTTCCGCCGCTGCTCTGGTCCGCCGATGTGGTCGCTTGCACGCCGCGGCTGGCGCCGCGGGCGACCTCGGCATTGCAGGCCATGGCCAGCGGCCGGGTTGTCGTCGGGACGGCGGTGGGGGCCCTGATGGATACCGTGATCGGGAATGTCACCGGCCTGCTGGTGTCTCCGACAAAGCCGCACGAACTGGCCGGCGCGTTGAAAGCCATGCAACAACAGCGCTTTCAGCGCCAGAGCATGGGCTCAGCCGGCCGCTCCCGGGCAATGTCGCGATTCACCTGGGACCGAATCGCCCAAGACGCGCTGAGCATCTATCAACAGGCAAGTCACGTGAAAACCAGCGCCATAGCCTAGGAAACCGAACATATGACAACCGCGCCTTACCTACCGGACACCGCCGACCGATCGCAGGAGGGTCGCCCGCCGGAGGCGGTCCGGTACGCGAAGTTCCACACCTCGGACTCCGAGACGGCCAAACGCTTTTTCGCCGAGGCCTACCAACCGGGCTGGCGGACCACCAGCCTGCCCGGTGGCTCGTCGGTCACCCATCAGCGCTTCGAGTCCGAACCCGTCACCATCGACGAGGTGCTGGTCGAAGGCCGCGTGGGCTGCGAAATCCGGGCCACCGACGCTGTGGTGGTCATCCACCCGCGCGCGGGCTCGCTGACGCTGGCCGGCGACCCCGGCACCAGGATGGATACCCCGGTGATCGCCGCCGACGGTCTACCATGCGCCATTCAGGCGAACACGGCGCGCTTTCACGTCGTGCGGATGGATCTGCGGCACTTGACCCAGGTCGCGGCGGAGAAGACCGGACCGCTGCCCCAGAACATCCGCTTCGCCAGCTGCCGCCCCCGCTCGATGTCGGTCGCCCGCACGTGGACCCAGGCGCTGGACTACGTCATCGCCAGCCTGTCCTACGCCGAAACCGCTCAGCAGCCACTGGTCGTCAACGCGGCAGGCAACCTGCTCGGCGCCGCGTTGCTGGAGTGTTTCCCCTCCAACATGAACGACGGCCAGGACCTGCTGCGGAACCCTGCGGTGCCACCGACGTTGAAGGGCGCGATCTCGTTCATTCACCGCCACGCCGGGGACGGCATCGGGGTCAATGACGTCGCCGACGCACTGCGCATGACGTCCCGCGCGGTTCAGTACCTGTTCCGGCAGCATCTGGACACCACGCCCACCGAGTATCTGCGCCGCGTGCGCCTGCACCGCGCCCATCAGGAGCTGATCAACAGCGACCGGTCCACCACCACCGTCAGCGAAGTGGCCCACCGGTGGAGCTTCGCCCACACCGGCCGGTTCGCGGCGCTGTATCGCAAGACCTACGGCCAGAGCCCGCACGCCACGCTTCAGCAGTAACTGTCGCTACAAACCTTCGCGGGTACGCAGTAGCCGGTCGACCCGGTCGGCCGCGTTGTCGTTGACGACGTCCTGAGACGTGATCTCGTCAACGACCCGCTCGGCGATGTCGCGCAGCTTGACGTTCGACTCCTGCGACAGCTTCACCAGCAGGTCGAACGCCGACTCGGCGTTGACCCCGTACCGCAGCATCAGAATCCCCATCGCCTGGTTGATCACCGCGCGGCGCGAATCGACCGCCAACAGCGCCTCACTGAGGTGCTTCTGCAGGTCAGCGTCGAACTGATCGGTGACGTCGATGTAGAAGCCGCCGATGCCGAGCAGTCGGCCGTCCGGCCCGCCGAACCGGTCGCCCACCACCACCACCAGATGAGTTTCACCCCGGGTATCGACGATGCGATGCCGGCTGCTGAACGCGGCGCCGTGCCGGCGCACCTGCTCGATCAGCTCTGGAACTGTCGGTTTGTCGTCGGGATGCTTGTGTTTGAGCAACAACTGCGTCGTCGGCTGCACGCTGCCCGGCTCATAGCCGTGCATCCGTGCCACCTCTTCCGACCATTCCCAACGGTCCTCTCGGGCCAGGTAGCGAAATCTCCCCACCAGTGGCCACCGGCGACCCCTCTTTCGCCGCGTATCTGCGCACACCAGGGTCATAATATTCCGAACCGCGCGCCACGTCTGAACTTCGGTGCCTGCCGGATTCGCTTTCCGAACAAAATCCAGCAAGCGAATGTTCTTGCGCTAGGCCGTCTTGGCCAGGGCTGGTGGACGAGTTTTGTTGTTGCCCTTGGCTATTCGCCGGATCATCTCCCGGGTGGCCTTTTCCAGCACGCCTTGAGCGACGTCCGGGCGATCAGCTCGCGCGGCGCGCCGCACGGCAGAGGTGATGGTGATGCCCTCCCGGTAGCCGCTGACCACCCGAGGGTCCACGTAGGAACTGCGAGCCACCGCGGGTGTGTTGCCCAGTTCCTCGGAGACCTCCCGCATGACTGCGGCCTCGACCCGCTTGGCGACCCGCTGGGATACCGCCGGGTCCGCGTCCGCGAAGGCTGTGGCGGCCAGCACGGTGCCATGCCAGGTCCGGAGGTCTTTGACGCTGTAGTCGGAACCAACGAGCTCTTTGAACCGGGCATTGAGGTCGTCGCTGTGCACGTCGACCCATTCGGAGCCGTTGCGCCACATCAAAAATCGCCCGTTGCTGCAGTCGGTCCTGCGTAACAGCGCGCGCACCGCACGCACCAACTCGGCGTTCTCGATCTCATACTGGCGCTGCACCCCGCTCTTGGCGGGGTAGTCGAAGGCCACCGAGTCGCGGCGCAGCGTGACATGCTCACAGAGCAGGGTGGCCAGGCCGTAGGATTCGTTCTCCTCGGCGTACTGCTCGCCGCCGGCGCGGAAATAGCCCAGGTCAAGCAGGTGCAGGCCCAGGGCAAGCACCCGGTCGCGGGTCAGTCCGCGCCCGGCCAGGTCGCGGGCGATGCGCTCGCGCCAGGCCGGCAACTCCTTGGACAGCTCCAGCACCCGATCGAACTTCTCTTCCGCCCGTTCCTGCTGCCACCGCTGGTGGTAGAGGTACTGGCGGCGGCCCGCCGCGTCCGTGCCGACGGCCTGGATGTGTCCGTTGGCATAGGGCGCGATCCACACCTTCTTCCACGCCGGCGGAATGACCAGGTCCTTGATGCGCTGCAACGCGTCGGCATCGGTCAACCGCTCCCCGTCGGGGCCGTAATAGGCGAACCCCTTGCCACGGCGTTTGCGCGTCAGCCCGGGCTTGGCTAAATCACTGCGGCGCAGCCGCATCGGCGTCCTCCGCTGTCCCCGACGTCACGTCGGCTGAACGGTGGATAACCCGCGCGGCCGGGGCTCACACCTGCCGGCCGCGAGTTCGTAGCAGCAACGGCACGAACCACCACGAGATCGCGAACAGCGCGAGCGCACACGCGCCGGCGATGAGCCCGGCGGCGGTGCCGGCCACCGAGTCGAAGATCAGCACCGTCACACCGGTCAGGGCGAGGCCCAGCAGCAAGAGCCCGCCGTAGGCGCAACGGTGCGCCGCCGACACCAGGACCGAGATGCGATGCCGGCGGAACAGCAGGCGGTGCAAGCCCACCGGTGCGATCAGAAACACCGTCGCGGCCACCGAGCACCCGACCGTCGCCAGGTACACCATGCGCATGTCCCTGCCCAGTAACTCGAAGCGGGCCTGGAAGGGCAACGTCAGGAGAAAGCCGGTGAGCAGCTGCACGCCGGTCTGCACCACGCGTAGTTCCTGCAGCAGGCTTGCCCAGTTGCGGTCGAGCCGCTCGAGTTCCGTTTCTCCCCGCTCGCGGTGATCCCACTGCTGGTCCCGTTCCGGATGATCGACATCCATGGCGTGATCATTGCACCAGGCAGGTACGGAACGACCCGCCACTCCGTTGTGGCGGGTCGTCGCGTCTGACCAGACAATCAGCCGGCCATGAATTCCTGGTAAGCCGATTCCAGGTTCGGCGGCAGGGCCGACACGTTGCACTGACGTTCGGTGTCGCCGATCGGCGCCAGAATGCCCCGCAGGTCGTAGTACTCGTTGGGGTGCGAGGTGAAGTAGCCGCGCAGGTTGGCGGCGGCTTCTCCGCGCGGCTGCCCGTACGCCGCGGTGACCACCTGGTTGGCACCCGGGTGGCCGGCGAGGTACTGCTCTGCCGCACCCCGCGCCGACATGACGGTGGAGTTGACGCCTTGAGGGCTGCAGTCGGGTGCCGCCGCGGCCGACGGCGCGCCGGCGATACCCATGGCGATTCCCCCGAGCAGACAACCGGCGCTGATACCGGCTACGCGGCGGCGAGCGACGATACTGCTGAATTTCATGATGTTTGTTCCTCCGAATGAGTGAACCGATCGTTGGGGTCCCGATCCCCTGAAATCCAAGGTAGCGAAATCGAAAACGGTTCAGCCGACGCTGTTTCCGGCCACCAAACGAATGCGGCAGTGCGAATGCCGAAATAATGTGACGCAAGAAACTCTAGGGACAAATTCAGGCGGACAAACCCTTAGAGAACGCAGGAGTTTCTTAAGGGATCGTGACCTGGTTTGTGACGGAACCGTTACCCGCGTGAGCCCTATCAGCGGTTGAGCTTGCCTTCCCGCGCACCGGTGAGGGCGTCGTCCAGCGTCGGATACAAGGGGAATGTCTTGTCCAGGCCGGTCAGGTGAATCGGCCTTCTGGTCGCCGGTCCGCGCGCCACCACACCGAACTCCGCCGCATCGCCGAGCTTCTCGTAGGTCGCCGCCAGGATCTTCAACCCCACCGAACCGAGGAATTCCACCGCGGAAAGATCGATGATCAGCGCCGAGGGACCGTCCACCACCACACCGCCGATGGCCTCTTCCAGAGCGGGTGCCGTGACCAGGTCAATTTCGCCGCCGATGCTGAGTACGACGATTCCGTCATGGTCGGCGACCGAGGCGGTGATCGAATCAGGAGCTGACAACAGGCGATCCTTCAGTCCGGGCCTCACGAGTGAACGAGTGTGCTGCAAGCCTAACCTGCCGTGCTTACCGCAAGTAGTGGAAGACCTCAAGAAGTCTCTCGATGTCGCTCAAGCTACTCTCCCCATAGCGGCCCCTGGAGGGCTCGGAGGGGTTGGAGGGGCACATGTCAGATTTGCCGTCAGATTCCAGCAGCACCGGTAACAGCGTCTCCTCCGAAGGTTTGCTACCGCAGCTCGTTCAGCACCTGCGGCGAAATCGGACCGCGCTGCGCGAAGAATGGGCTCGCCGAATCACCGAGGCGGAACTGCTGACCGCGATGACCCCGGAGGAGATCTTCTCCGAGGCGACCGCCGTCTACGACAACTACGTGGAGGTGCTCGAGACCGGCAGCGTCGAGGCGCTGCAGGACTACGCGCGCGACCTCTCCGAACGCATCATCCCGCGGGGCGTGGAGACCGATGAGGTGCTGGGCATCGTGCTGCTGCTGCGCGACGTGCTGGCGCGCTCGCTGTTCGAGAAGTACCAGGCCGAATTCGACATGCTCAACCGGGTGCTGGACGCCTACGAGCCGGCGGCCAACCGCATCGCCAACACCGTGGGCGTCAGCTTCGTACAGGAACGCGAACGCATCATCCGCCAGCAGCAGGAGGCCATCCGCGAGCTGTCCACGCCGGTATTGCAGGTCCGCGAACAGCTGCTGATCCTCCCGATCATCGGCGTGCTGGACAGCCAGCGTGCCCGGCAGGTCACCGAGCAGCTGCTGCGCGCCATCCGCGCCAACCGCGCCAAGGTGGTCGTCATCGATATCACCGGTGTGCCCACCATCGACTCCACGGTGGCAAACCACCTGGTGCAGACGGTCGACGCGTCGGGACTGATGGGCGCGAGTGTCATCATCACCGGCCTGTCCTCCGAGATCGCGCTGACCCTGGTGACCATCGGACTGGACCTGTCGAAGATGAACGCGGTAGGCGACCTGCAGGGCGGCATCGAAGAAGCCGAGCGTCTGCTCGGGTACGAAGTCACCCGCACCGGCGAGTAAGTCGGCGATCAGCCCATGCCCGTACCGATCCTGAAGCAGGGCGCGATCCTGATCGCGACCGTCCAGGCCGCTCTCACCGACTCCGACACCGAGCGGCTGCGCGAAGACCTGATGGAACGGGTGAGCAGGTTCCGCGCTCAGGGGATCGTCGTCGACGTGACGGCCATCGACGTGATGGACTCGTTCGCGGCCCGTTCGCTGCGCACGATCGCGCACATGACCCGCTTGCGGGGGGCGACGACGGTGATCGTGGGTCTACAGCCGGAAGTGGCGTTCGCCATGGTGCAACTCGGCCTGGCCTTCGACGACATGAGCACCGCGCTGGACCTCGAAGAGGGCATATCGCTGCTCAACAAGCAACTGGGGCTGGGGCTGGGCAAATCGATGATCGGGCGCGACGGTGGCGGGTGAGACCGTGGTCGCGATCAACACCTCCGACGACATCGTCGCCGCCCGCAAAGCCGGTCATCAGCTCGCCCTCGATCTGGGGTTCTCCCTGACCGACGTCACGATGATCGCCACCGCGATCTCCGAGATCGCCCGTAACATCACCAGCTATGCCGGCCACGGCGAGGTTCGCGTCGCCGTCGCCGATCGGGAGGGACGCAAGGCGCTGGTGGTACGGGCCGAAGACGAAGGCCCCGGCATCGCCGACATCGACCGCGCGATGGAAGACGGCTACACCACCGGGCGCGGCCTGGGCATGGGACTGCCGGGAGCGCGGCGGCTGATGGACCGCCTGGTGGTCGAGTCCTCGCTAGGGCGCGGAACGGTCATCGAGATGTGGAAATGGGTTCCGGCCCGTGCCTGACCGCTCCCGGTCGGCGGGTCGGTTCGGTCCGATCGAGTGGGCGACGGCCAGTCGCCCCCGTCCGGGCGAGCAACTCTGCGGCGACCAGGCCGTCGCGGTGGACGTCGACGGCGGGGCCGCGTTGTTCGGTGTGCTGGACGGTCTGGGCCACGGACCGGCCGCAGCCGGCGCCGCGCTCGCGGGCGTCGAGGCACTCGCGAACGCCAGGGAACAGCGGCTGGAAGTTCTGGTCGCGCTCTCCCACCGGGTGCTGACCGGCACCAGGGGAGCCGCGATGTCTCTGGCCCGAATCGATTTTCAGACCAGCCAGCTGAGCTGGACCGGGATCGGCAACGTCCGGGCGAACCTGGTGGCCAAGAGCGTCGGAGGAGTCCAGATCCGGTCCAGCGCCCGGCTGGTCGGCGGCATCGTCGGCTACCGAATCCCGGAAACCAGGCCCGCACAGGTCGTTTCGATACGCACCGGCGATCTCTTGCTGATCACCAGCGACGGCATCTCTGACGACTACCTCGACCATCTCGACTTCGCGGCATCCGCCGCCGACATCGCCGAACAGGTCTTGGCCAAGCACGCCAAGGAAACCGACGACGCCATGGTGCTGGCCGCGCGTCACCGGGGTATCTCGACATGACGTACCCCGGCGAATTCCACGATCAGTACCGGGCCGCGCTGCGGACCTATCTGGAGACGCCCAACGAGGACGGCCTGGCGGTCGGGCACGAACTCGGGCGCCGGGCACTGCAGGAACAGATCAGCATGCTCGACATCATCGAGAACACGTTCTGGCTGCTCGACGAACTCTCCAAGACCGACCCGGTCGACCGCGGCACCGCACTGGAATTCGTGCTGCAGACCCTGGCGCCCTTGGACGTCGCAACTCGCGGCTTCATCGACGGCACAAAGCGATACGCGGAGGAACGGGCTCGCGCCGAAGACCTCGCCGACCGCGACAGGTTCCGCACAGCACTGGTGAACTCGTTGCAGGAGGGCTTCTTCGTCGCCGACGAGGACGGCGGGGTCGTCGAAGTCAACAACGCCTTCGCCGACATTCTCGGATACGGCGCCGACGGACTGCCGTATTCGTGGCCCCAGCCGTGGCTGGTGGACCGCGAAGGCACCTACGCCGAGCAGCAACGGGTCCGCGAACTGGGCAGTGCCGAGTACGAGATCCCGGTCCGTCACCAGGACGGACACCTGGCCTGGGTTGCGGTCAGCATCAACGCGGTTCGCGGGCCCGACGGCGGGCCGGACGTCTACGTCGGAACGATCCGTGACGTCACCGCGCGGCGGGCCTTCGCCGCCCGGGAAAGCGCGGTCATGCGCCTGGCCACCTCGGTGAGTGTCGCCAAGAGCGTGGCCGAAGTGCTGGAGATCACCCTCGAGGAGAGCCGCGCCGCGGTCGACGTGCGCCGGGTGGTCGCGGTGATGTGGCCGTCGGGCGAGGGCGAACCGACTGTCGTGGTGGCGGGCGATCCACCCGAATCCACTTGGCGCGCAATGAATCCTGAGCTTCGGGAGATTTTCCAGGAAGCCCGCCATCAGCTCCCGCTGACCGCCAAGACGGTGGAGTGGGCGCAGGCTCCCGGCAAGGCCCGGGGCCTGGTCGCCATGCTGTCGGGCGCCGGCGACGTGGCCCTGTGGCTGGAACTCGCTTCGCCACGCTGGGTCAGCGCCGAGGACAAGCTGCTGGTGACAATGCTGATCGGCCACCTGAGCCTGGCCATCCAGCACGTCCGGCAGTTCGAGGCCGCACGCGTGACGTCGCTGACGCTGCAGCGGGCGATGCTGCCGCCGATGCAGCCGCCCCCAGGCTTCGCGGTGCGGTACGAGCCGGCGGTCCCGCCCCTCGAGATCGGTGGTGACTGGTACGACGTGCTGCCGATCGACGAAACCCGCATCGGGATCGTCGTCGGCGACTGCGTTGGCCGGGGGTTGCCGGCCGCCGCGATCATGGGCCAGTTGCGCAGTTCCGCGCGGGCTCTGCTGCTCACCGGGGCCAGACCGGCGGTGCTGCTGGAGCAGCTCGACGCCGCCGCGTCGCTGATTCCGGACGCGTACTGCACGACGGTTTTCCTGGCGATCATCGACACCGAATCCGGCGTGCTCGAATACAGCAACGCCGGTCACATGCCGGCCGTGCTGGTCCGGACGGTGGCCGGGACGCCCACCGCGACGTTGCTGCTGACCGATGCCAGTTCGGTGCCACTTGCCGTGCGGCGCAATGAGACTCGGCCGCAGGCAGCCGAGCAGCTGACCCCGGGGTCGATGCTGATGTGGTTCACCGACGGCCTGGTCGAGCGCCGGCACGAGTCGATCGACGACGGGCTCGCGCGGGTCGCCGACGTGCTGACGGACACCGTCGGACTGCCCATCAGTGCCGTCGCCGACGCGGTGCTCGACCAACTGGCACCGGCGGGAGGTTACGACGACGACGTCGCGATGGTCGTGTACCGGCACCGGCTGGCCCCGTTGCGCATCGAGACCAAGGCGACCGCCGAGAACCTGGCGCCTATCCGGCGGGCGCTGACCTCATGGCTCCGGGATGCCGACGTCTCGGAGCTGCTTTCCGCCGACATCGTCCTGGTGATCAGCGAGGCCTGCACCAACTGCGTCGAGCACGCCTACGAAGGACACGAGCTCGGTACCATGCGGCTCGAGATGGAAGCCGCCGACGGGGAGATCCGTGCGCGGATCGCCGACTCGGGATCGTGGAAGCCGCCGGCGGCCGACCCGGGTAACGGGGGCCGGGGCCTGCCGCTCATGAGTGTCATGAGCGAGTCGATGCTCATCGACAACCGCCCCGACGGCACCACCATCGACATCGTCTTTCGTTTGCCTGACCGCGAGCGGGGTAAAACATCGTGGTGACTCACACGTCGATCACCGTTGAACCGGCCCTGCCGGCGGCACACGGTCCCCTGTCGACGGCTGTACGCCGCATTCTGACCACTCCGGCCTCGCGTGAACCGTCGGGCCGGATCGGAGCGTCGGTGCGCGACTCCGATCCCTACGGCCTGGACCTGCAGCTCGCGTTGTACATGTGCTACGAACTCCACTACCGCGGCTTTGCGTCGGTGGATCCCGGTTGGGAGTGGAATCCGGCCCTGTTGGGGCTGCGTGCCGAACTGGAGCGCGTCTTCCTCGCCGGCGTACGCCGCGACGTGGGACCCATCGATGCCGGCCACTCAGCGGCCGCGGAAATGGAAGCGCTGACTATTGAACCGCGCGATGGCTCCGGCCCGTCGTGGCACCTGCGGGACAGCGGGACCTGGGAGCAGATGCGGGAGTACTTCGTGCACCGGTCCCTTTACCACCTCAAAGAGGCGGACCCGCACGCATTCGCCATCCCCCGCCTACTCGGGACCGCCAAGGCGGCGTTCGTCGCGATCGAGTACGACGAGTACGGCGCCGGGCGGGGTCCGCACATGCACCAGCAGCTGTTCGCCGACCTGCTGGAGGCGGCGGGCCTGGATTCGACCTATCTGGCTTATCTGGACGCGGTGCCGGCGGAGGCGCTGGCGTCGGTAAACCTGATGTCGCTGTTCGGCCTGCACCGGCGGCTGCGTGGCGCCGCGGTGGGGCACTTCGCGTCGACCGAGATCACCTCGCCGCCAGGATCACGGCGGATGGTCGACGCACTGCGTCGGATGCAGGCGCCGGAGGCGTGCGTGGCTTTCTACCGCGAACACGTGGAAGCGGACGCGGTACACGAGCACATTGTGCGAATCGACGTGGTGGGCGATCTGCTGGCCCGTGAACCTCACCTGGACAGCGACGTGGTGTTCGGGATTCGCGCGCACGCGGCGGTCGAAGACCGGCTGGCCGATGTGCTCATGACGTCCTGGCAGCAGGGAAGGTCGTCGCTGCGGCGGCCCCTGTAGGCGGTATCAGCTTTCGGCGTTGAGTAAGCGCTCGACTTTGGGGCCACGACATCTGCGGTGACTGGTGTCGCACAGCGGGTAGTCCTGGCTGCGCCGACAGGTGCACACGGCCACCATGAAACGATCGGATTCCACCACGTCCCCGCCGGGTGTCTCGATCCGCGCCGGGCCGGAGACCAGCACCGGCCCGTTCGGTATCACCTGTACGCGAGTCGTGCTCACGGTTTGTCTGCCCGGATCACCACGATCTGCTCCCTCCGGCAACCGCGCCCGATGCGACCGGTTTCCTCCAGCCATTGTGCTCGCGCCGTCAAGACCGGACCGAATGGGATCAGCTGTGATGCAACGACATCGGCCTTCAGTCCGGTGTCCCGCAGGGTTTGCAACGTCGGATCGACACCGGCGAGAGCCGAGTGCACCAACAGCAGGGACCCGCCGTCAGCCAGCAACTTCGACGCCGAACCGCACAACGGGTCCAGCACCAGCCGGCCGTCCGGCCCGGCGTTGTATGCGCGGGACGGGCCCGCGATCGACGCGATCGCGCTTGTGTCATCGAGAGGCGGGGTCGGGACGTAAGGCGGATTCGACACGACGACGTCGTAGGGTCCGTGATCCAGGGCCTTAACCCAAGAACCCTGCCGCACATCGACATTCACACCGGCACCGGCGGCGTTGCCGCGCGAGTAGCTGACGGCGGATGGGCAGATGTCATATGCGGTCACACTGGCACAGCCCATTTCTGCCGCCGCGATCGCGACGAATCCTGATCCGGTGCACAGGTCGAGGACCCGTCGCCGGGGGATCAGACCTGTTCGTCGCATCGTGTCGACCAACAGGTAGGAGTCGTATTGGGGCTGGTAAACCCTTTCGGCGACCAGTGTTTCGAGTGGCGCGGGGTATGTGGTCGTCACGGCAAGCCTTTCTCGACCCGTCGGAGGATTACGCCGTGGCGATCACGGCTCGGCGTTTCTATGCCCTCAAAAGAAGGCGTTGAAACCGATTTCAGGGGTTTGTCGTTAAATGGACGAACCGGAAGACGCCTGAGCGAATTGCTGCAGAATCGTTGAACAAAAGGCGGATAAATCTTTTGGTGAGCGACTGGTGATCAGGTTGCCGTCAACCACCACTTCCTCGTCGACCACATTCGCCCCCGCATTGCGCAGGTCGGTGCGGATGCTCGGATACGACGTCAGTGTGCGGCCGGTCACCACGCCCGCTTCCACCAGCGTCCATGGGCCATGACATATTGCGGCAACGGGTTTTCCGGACTCGACGAAGTCGCGCACGAACGAGACCGCGGACTCGTCCAGTCGCAACTTGTCCGGGTTGACGGTGCCACCGGGCAGCACCAGTCCGTCGTATTCCGCCGGTGAAGAATCCGACACCGTGCGGTCGACTTTGATGGTTCCGGCGGGTTCGAGATCGTGATTGCGGGCTTGGATTTCACCGTCTTTCAGCGACACGATGTCTATCTGCGCGCCGGCCTGTTGCAGTGCGTCGCGCGGTTGCTCGAGTTCGATTTTCTCTACCCCGTCGGCCGCCAGGATGGCAATTCTTTTGCCGTCCAAAGTCATCGGAATCAGCTCCTTATGGATTCAGGACTACCTTGGTGCAGTTGTCCTGCTTGTGTTTGAAGATCTCGTATCCCTGGGGCGCCTGGTTCAGCGGCATGTGGTGGCTGATGATCGCCGTCGGGTCGATTTCACCGTTGCGGATCCGCTCGAGCAGTGGACGCATGTAGCGCTGCACGTGGCACTGTCCGGTCTTGATGGTCAACGAGCGATTCATCACCGCGCCGATCGGGAACTTGTCCATCATCCCGCCGTAGACGCCCACGATCGAAATGGTGCCGCCGTTGCGGCAACTCATCGCCGCTTCGCGAAGTGCATGTGGCCGTTCGGTTTCCAGCCTTGCGGCCTGCTTGACCCGGTCGTAGACGTCGACGACGGTCGTCCCGCTGCGGGCCTCCATGCCCACCGCGTCGATACAGTGATCCGGGCCGCGTCCGGCCGTCATTTCCCGCAGTTCTTCGAGCACCGACGTTTCGGCGAAGTTCAGCGGGGTCGCGCCCAGCCGTTCGGCCAACTCCAGCCGGTACGGCACCTCGTCGATAACGATCACCTGTGACGCGCCGAGCAGGTTGGCGCTCACCGCCGCGAACAGTCCGACTGGACCGGCGCCCCACACGGCCACCACGTCACCAGGGGTGATATCGCACATTTCGGCACCCATGTAACCCGTCGGCAGGATGTCGGAGAGAAACAGCGCCTGGTCGTCGGTCAGGTCGTCCGCGATCTTCAGCGGGCCGACGTCAGCGAACGGGACCCGCGCGTATTCGGCTTGCCCACCGGCGAATCCGCCCAGCATGTGGGAATAGCCGAAGAGTCCCGCCGGCGAGTGTCCCATCAACTTCTCGGCGATTCCCGCGTTGGGATTGGAATTCTCACACAGCGAATACAGGTCGCGGTCGCAAGCCGAGCACGCCCCGCAGGCAATCGGAAACGGCACCACCACCCGGTCACCGACGGCGAGGTTGTCCACACCCTTGCCGACTTCGACGACCTCACCCATGAATTCGTGTCCGAGGATGTCGCCCTGTTTGACCGTGGGGATGTAGCCGTCGTAGATATGTAGGTCCGAGCCGCAGATCGCGGTCGAGGTGACCCGTACGATTGCATCCCGGTCGTTCAGGATCTTGGGATCCGGAACCGATTGCACCTCAACGCTATTGCGTCCGGCCCAAATTGTAGCTTTCATCGTCGCACCACCTTGCCCGAGGGTTGGGCCGACTGCTGATGGAGTTGTCGCCGGGCGGCTGTGCCCTCCGGCGATCCGTCGGAACGCGTTATCTGACCTGTTTCCATGATTTGCTTGAAACGCCGGAGGTCGTCGTTGACCTGCTGCTCGGGGGACTCGCCCAGCAGCGTCGCCGCCGCCTTGCCCAGCGCACCGCCAGGCATCTGGTAGGCGAGCGTGACGCGCACCTCGGTGCCCTTGCCCGAGTGGTCAGGCGTGAACTCGACGCATCCGCTGTTCTCAATTCCGGAGCCCGGCAACGATTGCCAGGCGATCTTCTTGCCGGGCAGGTCTTCGACGATCTGCGCGTCCCACTGCACGGGCTGTCCGATCGGGGAGTTGGCGATCCAGTGTGACTGCCCGTCGTCGGCTGTGGTGACCGATTGCAGGTGATACATGAAGTCGGGCAGGTTTTCCAGGTTCCGCCAGAACCCGTAAACGTATTCCGGACTTCGCATTACGGTGACCGCGGCACGCAACGTGCGGTGCCGCTGACCGCCCGAGTGGCGGGCGGAGTCGCCGCGGCTGGTCCGCAGCGCGGC
This sequence comes from Mycobacterium sp. Z3061, assembly GCF_031583025.1. Taxonomy (NCBI): domain Bacteria; kingdom Bacillati; phylum Actinomycetota; class Actinomycetes; order Mycobacteriales; family Mycobacteriaceae; genus Mycobacterium; species Mycobacterium pumcae. The sequence goes on from NZ_CP134062.1 coordinate 6,435,775, forward strand.
ATAGAGGTCCGCCCCGCCGATCGCGGTGAGCGCGGCGGCGGTGATGATGCCGCGCCGCCGCCGGCCGGGTCCACGGCGCATGACTCCCGCGCCCAGGAACGCCACGTCGATAACATCACCTGCGACACGTGTCCACACCAGCTTGTCGGGACCGGCCAACAGCGCTGCGCCGTGGCCACATTCGCGCATGCCGAGGGAGCGGATGATGTTGCGGGATCGAGAGGTTTCGTCTACGCCGGCCAGCGCGGCGATCTTGCCGGGTGCGAGAATTTCGGACAGGCCCAGGCCCAAGCTGGCGACTCCCAGCCCTTTCACCAGCGCCGCCGTTTTACTCGCTGCGGGATCGTTCATCAGCCAAACTCCTTGTGTCGCCGCATCATTCCGGCGGTCGTCGGGTGCTGTTCAGGTACCCCCGCGCTAGCCGCCCAAACGTGGCCCCATACGTGACGGAGACTCAACTGGAAGCGCTGCGTAGCGCGTCCAGCAGTGGTTCGGCGGCTTCCTTCAGGAACTGCTCCTGGGATTCGCCGCCGATCTGGATGAGCGCGATATCGGTGAATCCGGCTTCCCAGTAGGACTTTGCAGCCTCGACAATCGCGTCCAGGTCCGGGCCGCAGGGAATGCTGTCGGCGACATCGTCGGGCCGCACGAACTGCGTAGCGCCGGCGAATCCGGCTGGCGTCGGCAGGTCAGCGTTGACCGTCCAGCCGCCTGCAAACCAGCGGAACTGGTCGTGTGCGCGAGCGATGGCCGCGTCGCGGTCGGGATCCCAGCACACCGGCAATTGCCCTACCACCCGGCCGGCGCCGGGCCAGCCACCACTCTGGCGTGCGGTGCGCCAGGCATCGACCAGTTCCTGGTCGGGTTCCACGGCGATCAGGTGATCGGCCAGCTTGCCGAACTTCTCCACGCCCCTGGCGCCGGCCATTGCCACACCAATGCCGGGCGGCACCTCGGGTACGTCCCACAGGCGGGCGGAATCGACCTGGAAGTAGTCGCCGCGCCAGTCGACCAACTCGCCGCCGAACAGCTCGCGGATGATCTTGATGGCTTCGCGCAACATGTCTTGGCGGCGCTCCACCGTCGGCCAGCCCTTGCCGACCACGTGTTCGTTGAGATTCTCACCACTGCCCAGGCCGAGGGTGAACCTGCCGTCGGAAAGGATCTGCACGGTGGCCGCCTGCTGCGCCACGATCGCGGGGTGGTAGCGCATCGTGGGGCAGGTCACGTACGAGTACAGATCGACCCGTTCGGTGGCGTGTGCGACCGCCCCCAGCACCGCCCAGGCGTTGGGTGCGTGGCCTTGTGAAGCCAGCCACGGCGAGAAGTGATCGCTGCAGACCTCGAAGTCGAAGCCGCGTTGCTCCGCCGAAACAGCATCGCGCACAAGCTGTTTCGGACCCGCTTGCTCCGTCATCAAGGTATAACCGAACCGTGCCATGCCTGACGGGTACCCGGAAGGCAGCTGCGCAAACGGTGCAGACCAGCTAGAAGGGTGGGGGTTCGTTGTCGGGTGGGCCGGTGGCGGTGGTGCGGGCGTGGTGGTTGGCGCGGCGTTCGGCGGCCACGCGGGCGGCGCGGTCTTGGGTGCGGGTGCGGCGGCGGGTGGGCATCATCGCGGTGCGCTGGGCGCAGTAATCGGTGGGTGGGGTTTGGGCTTCGGGGGCGGGCATGCCGCCCACGGCGTGACACAGGCTGGGAAACAGCAGCGCGGAGCCGGGGGTGGTGACGTGGGTGTCCCCGCCGGGGCTGGTCAGGATCAGGGTGCCGTCGGCGAGTTGTTTCTCGGTCCAGCCCCAGAAGGTTTTCATTAGATGATGGGTGCGGCAGTAACACTTCATGTTGCCGGCGTGGGTGGGCCCGCCCTGGGCCCAGGGGATGGTGTGGTCGAGGTCGCAGTGGGTGGCCGGCACCTCGCAGCCGGGCCAGCGGCACGTCAGGTCCCGGGCCCGCACGAAATCGGCCAACGCCTGCGAAGGGTGGTAGTGGGGTTCGGGTGCGGCGTAGCCGGGGTGGATCAACGGCACCTGCTTGGCGGTCAACGCCAACTCGGCCAGCAGCTCGGGGGTGATCAGGTCCTCCCCACCGAGCAGGCACGCGGGGCTGTCGCTGCGCCCGGCCAGGGTGGCGGCTTCGGCGATCACATGAATCACCACCGGGCTGGCCGACTTGCGCCCGGCGGCGGTGCAGTCGACGCGGCCGCATTCACAGCCCAGCCGGGTGCCACCGGCGGCCAAGGCCCCCAGGGCGTCGGCGCGGCGCTGGGCGGTGGTGCGGGGATCGTTCGGGCAGACGGTGGCCGCCAGCGCTGAGAGCCGCGCATCGATGGCCTGGGCATCGGTGGCGCGCAGGCGTCCCTCGATCTGCGCCAGCCCGTTCAGGGGCGGGCTGATCCACACCTCCCGCTCGGCCTGAACCACCTCTGTGCGGCGGCGCAGCGCATCGGCATCGGCGCGGGCCACGATCGCATCCACCTTCGCCGAGAGCCGCCCCCGGCTCAGCGAGGGCCAGCGCGTCACCCGCGCGGCGACCGTGGCATCCACCGCCGCCAGCACCTGGGGGTCCTCGATCAGATCGGTGCGGTACACGATCGTCGTGAATGCCTCATAGTCGATGTCCCCGGCGCAGAACACCGCCGCCACCTGCGGTAGCCGCTCCCGCATCGCCCGGGCATAACGCACCTTGGTCTCCGCGCGGCCCTGACTGATCCGCAGCCCCGCCGCCACCTCCCCGGCCACCGCCTTGACCGTGTCGATCGCCCACTGCCCCCGCTCCCCACCGCCCACCAAACGGTGGGCGAACAACGCCCCGATCCCCACCAACTCCGCCGCCGCACCCTGATTGACCACCCGCGCCGCCCCACCAATACGCGCCACCCAGCCCACCGACTCCTCGGTCTGTTCCAGCAGCGCCCGCCGGTGAGCCACCACCTCCGCCAGGTAGCCGTCATATTCCGCCAACCCACACGGAAGGCACGGCAACTTATCGAACATATGTTCGAGTATACCTGCTAGCACCGACAAGGTTCGGTGAGCGTTGATCGCTACCGGGGTGCAGGGACGACGCGACCCATTTCAGAGCCGGTCTTTGACCGCCGCGGACAGCCGCGACCCGTCGGCCTTTCCCTCGGCTATTCCGGTCGCAACCTTCATCACCAGGCCCATCTCCTTCATCGAAGGCGCGTGGCCGAGCGTCTCGGCAACCTGGGCGATCGCGGTTTCGACGACGTCGACCACCTCCGCATCGGTCAGCGGCGTCGGCAGATACTCGTCGATGATGCGCGCCTCGGCATGCTCGTTGGCTGCCAGCTCACCGCGACCGTTCTGCGTGTATATCTCGGCGGCCTCACCGCGCTTGCGGGACTCCTTGGCGAGCACCTTGAGGACCTCGTCGTCGGAGAGCTCCTTGGCCTCCTTGCCCGAGACCTCTTCGGTCTGAATCGCGGCCAACAGCATGCGTAACGTCGCAGTGCGCAGCTTGTCCTGCGCTTTCATCGAGTCGGTCAGGTCGGCCCGCAGCCGGGATTTGAGTTCCGCCATTCAAGAGACGCTACGCGCTGCTCCGGGGACCTACATTGAGAAATGCACCAACCGCCGACAGGATGTACCCCATGACAACCGACGACAGCCGCCGCCTACGGTGAGCACGCTGCCGCCTGAATACCCGGGTGAGGCCTCACCGGGACCGGCATACGAAACGCCGCCGGCTTACGGCCCGCCACCCGCATACGGCCCGCCACCGGCATACGGACCGCCACCGGCATACGGACCGGCCCCTGGATATGGCCCCGGCTACGGTCCTCCGCCCGGCTACGGCCAACCTCCGCCCGGCTACGGCCAACCCCCGCCCGGCTACGGACCACCACCTGGCTACGGCCAACCGCCGTACGGACCACCACCGGGCTACAGCCCTCCGCCGCCGGGCTACGGCCAACCGCCTCCCGGCTACGGTCCGCCATTGATCCCGGGTGCGGTCAAGCCCGGCATCATCCCGCTGCGGCCGCTCACTCTGAGCGACATCTTCAACGGCGCGGTCGGCTATATCCGGGCCAATCCGAAGCCGACCCTGGGCATCACCGCCATGGTCGTCGTCGTCATGCAAGTCATCTCGCTGCTGGCGACCATCGGCCCACTGGCCGCCGCGAACTCGTTGCAGACCAACAAGTCCGAGCCCAGCCTCGGAGCCCTCGGGGCGTGGACGGCGTCACTGGGCGGCAGCGCCCTGGTCAGCTGGCTGGGCAGCATGCTGCTCAGCGGGATGTTGACCGTCATCGTCGGGCGCGCGGTCTTCGGCTCGCCGATCACCATCGCCGAAGCGTGGGCAAAGGTCCGCGGCCGGTTACTGGCCCTGCTCGGCCTGGCACTGCTGGAGGCCGTCGGGCTGGCCGTGATCATCGGCCTGGTGGTGGTGATCCTGATCGGCGTGGGCGTGGCCGCCAACGCCGGTGCAGCCGTGTTGCTCGGATTCCCGTTGCTGTTGCTGGTCATTGTGCTGCTGGCCTACGCGTATACCGTGCTGTTGTTCGCGCCGGTGCTGATCGTGCTGGAGCGGCTTCCGGTATTCGACGCCATCACGAGGTCTTTCCGGTTGGTGCGCAACGGCTTTTGGCGGGTACTTGGCATCCGCGTGCTGGCGGCCATGGTGGTCGGCATCGTCGGCGGTGCGATCTCGGCACCGTTCAGCATCGTCGGCCAGGTGATGCTGATGGGCGCGTCAAGCACCACAACGCTATTGGTGGGCACCACCTTGTCGTCCATCGGAGGAGGAATCAGCCAGATCGTCACCACGCCGTTCGTCGCCGGCGTCGTCGTGCTGCTCTACACCGACCGTCGGATCCGTGCCGAGGCCTTCGACCTGGTGCTGCAAACCGGCGCCGCCGGCGGGCCGGCCGCCGTGGAATCCACCGACAACCTCTGGCTGACCCGGCCTTACTGAGGAGCACAGTGCCCGCCATCGACATCGACCGCGATGCCGCGCACGATGCTGCGCAGCGCGAGTTGAACAAGCCGATCTACCCCAGGCCGTCGTTGACCGACGAAATCATGGACAAGATCAATGAATTCCTGTTCAAGCTCATCCTGAAGACTTCGCACATATCCGGCGGATGGTTCACCGTCACCGTGCTGGTGATCCTGGCGGCCATCGCGATCTTCGTCGCAATCCGTATCGCGCGGCGCACCATGCGCACCAACCGCGGCGGTGACTACGAACTCTTCGACGCCGGCCAATTGACCGCGGCTCAGCATCGTGCGACCGCGGAATCTTTTGCCGCCGATGGTAATTGGGCGGCAGCAATCCGACATCGGCTGCGCGCGGTGGCCCGCGAGCTGGAGGAGACGGGCGTACTGACCCAGGTTCCCGGCCGCACCGCCAACGAGCTGGCCCACGACGCCGGCGAAGCACTGCCCCATCTGGCAGCGGAATTGTCGCAAGCGGCAACGGCTTTCAACGACGTCACCTACGGCGAGCGTCCCGGAACCCAGGCCGCATACCAGATGATCGCCGATCTCGACGACCATCTGCGGTCGAGGTCCGCCACATCTCCCGTCGTCGCGCAGGCCGCGGCACCGGACTCGTGGGCGAAGGTCCGGTGACGGGCACCCTTCCCGGTGCGCCAACCGGCACCGCGCAGCGACGCCGCCCCTGGCGCGGGGTGTTGCTCACGCTGGCGGCCCTGGCCGTCGTCGCGTCGATCACCACGTACCTCACGGCGCCGCGACCCGGCGGCACGATGGACCCCGAGGCCACCAGCCCGGCCGGCGCGCACGCTCTGGTGACACTGCTGCGCGAGGCCGGCGTCGACGTGGTGGTGGCCGGCACCGTCGCCGAGGTCCAGCGCGCGGCGCGGGCGGACACGCTGCTGTTGGTGGCGCAGTCGCAGCACGTGACCGACAATTCGTTGCTGCACGACCTGGCCGACGTCCCGGGGGATCTGCTGCTGGTCGACCCCACGTCGCGCACCCGCGCGGCACTGACACCGAAGCTGCGTGTCGGGGCCGCCAGCAATTTGGAGAACGAACCGAATTGCCAGCTGCCGCAGGCTAATCGAGCCGGTTCGGTCAACCTGGGATCCAGCGACGCGTACCGGGCGACAGGCGACCTCGACCTGGTCAGCTGCTACGGCGGGGCACTGGTCAGCTACCGCGACGGGGGCCGCACCGTCACCGTGGTGGGCACCAGCCACTTCATGCAGAACGACGGGCTTCTGGAAGAAGGCAACGCGGCGCTGGCCATGAATCTCGCGGGCACCCGGTCCCGGCTGATCTGGTACGCCCCACAGCGGGTCGAGGGACACACGTCGGCGCCGGGATCGATCATGGACCTGATTCCGGAGAACGTGACGTGGATGGTCTGGCAGCTTTGGCTGGTGGTGATCCTGGTCGCGTTGTGGAAAGGCCGCCGGATCGGCCCGCTGGTCGCCGAAGAACTCCCCGTGGTGGTGCGCGCCTCGGAGACGGTGGAGGGCCGCGGCCGCCTCTACCGCTCACGGCGGGCCCGCGACCGTGCCGCGGAAGCACTGCGCACGGCGGCGCTGCAACGCCTGGTCCCCCGGCTCGGCCTGGGACCCAATGCGGCGCCACCCGCGGTGGTGATGACGGTGGCACAGCGCAGTGGCGCCGACCCGGACTTCGTCCAGTACCACTTGTTCGGCCCCCCGCCGGCCAATGACTCCGACCTACTCCACCTAGCCCGAGCGCTCGACGACATCGAAAGGCAGGTCACCCACTCGTGACAGAACCGGATTCCGCCCGCGAGGCATTGCTGGGATTGCGCGCCGAGATCGGCAAAGCGGTCGTGGGACAGGAAGGCGTCGTCAGCGGCCTGGTGATCGCTTTGTTGTGCCGCGGCCACGTGCTGCTGGAAGGCGTTCCCGGCGTGGCCAAGACGCTGATGATCCGCGCCATGGCCGCTGCGCTGCAGCTGGAGTTCAAGCGGGTCCAGTTCACCCCGGACCTGATGCCCGGTGACGTCACCGGATCGCTGGTCTACGACACCCACACCGCGGAGTTCGCCTTCCGGCCGGGCCCGGTGTTCACCAATCTGCTGCTGGCCGACGAGATCAACCGCACGCCACCCAAGACACAAGCGGCGCTGCTCGAGGCGATGGAGGAGCGCCAGGTCAGCGTGGACGGTGAGCCGAAACCGCTGCCCGACCCGTTCATCGTCGCCGCCACCCAGAACCCGATCGAGTACGAGGGCACCTACCAACTGCCCGAAGCCCAACTCGACCGCTTCCTGCTCAAATTGAATGTCACACTGCCGCCCCGCGATGCCGAGATCGCCATCCTCAGCCGGCACGCGCATGGTTTCGATCCGCGCGACCTGTCCGCGATCAAGCCCGTAGCGGGACCGGCCGAGCTGGCGGCCGGCCGCGAAGCGGTGCGTCAGGTGCTGATCGCCGACGAGGTGCTGGGCTACATCGTCGACATCGTCGGCGCTACCCGCTCCTCCCCCGCCCTGCAGCTGGGGGTCTCACCCCGCGGGGCCACCGCCCTGCTCGGCACCGCCCGGTCCTGGGCCTGGCTGTCCGGACGCAACTACGTCACCCCCGACGACGTGAAGGCGATGGCCCGCCCGACGCTGCGGCACCGGGTCATGCTGCGTCCGGAAGCCGAGCTCGAGGGCGCCACACCCGACGGCGTGCTGGACGGCATCCTGGCCTCGGTCCCGGTGCCACGCTAGTGATCCTCACCGGCCGCACCGGACTGCTCGCGCTCGTCTGCGTCCTGCCGATCGCGGTATCACCATGGCCGGCAAGGGCTTTCGCGATCCTTCTGGCTGTGTTGGCGATTCTGGTCAGCATTGACGTGATGCTGGCCGCCAGTCCCCGCCGGCTGCGCTTCACCCGATCGCCCAACGGTTCGGTCCGGTTGGGTCAACCTGTGGACGCGGGTCTGGCTATCCACAACGACGGCCGCCGCCGCTTCCGCGGCCAGGTGCGCGATGCGTGGCCGCCCAGTGCCCGGGGCGAGCCGCGTACCCACCGTTTGAGCATCGCGTCCGGGCAGAGCCAGCAGGTGCACACGCACCTACGGCCGGTTCGGCGCGGCGATCAACGCGCCGCGCTGGTGACGGCGCGCTCCATCGGGCCGCTGGGTTTCGCGGGCCGGCAGAGTTCGCAACGGGTGCCCGGCCAGATGCGGGTGTTGCCGCCTTTCCTGTCCCGCAAGCACCTGCCGTCGCGCCTGGCGAGGCTGCGGGAGATCGACGGACTGCTACCGACGCTGATCCGGGGGCAGGGCACCGAATTCGATTCGCTGCGTGAGTATGTCGTCGGTGACGACGTTCGCTCGATCGACTGGCGGGCCAGCGCCCGGCGCAGCGACGTCATGGTCCGCACCTGGCGGCCCGAACGGGATCGGCGCGTGGTGATCGTGCTCGACACCGGACGGATGGCGGCCGGACGCGTCGGTGTCGACCCCACGGCGGCCGACCCGGCCGGCTGGCCCCGACTGGACTGGGCGATGGACGCCGCGCTGTTGTTGGCGGCGTTGGCATCTCGCGCCGGTGACCACGTCGACTTCCTGGCTCATGACCGGGTGAGCCGGGCCGCCGTTTTCGGTGCGTCGCGTACCGAACTGCTTGCCCAACTGGTCGACGCGATGGCCCCGCTGCAACCGGCGCTCATCGAATCCGATTGGCGGGCAATGGTTGCCGCGATTCTGCGGCGGACCCGGCGGCGGTCGCTGGTGGTGTTGCTCACCGACCTGAACTCGACCGCCCTCGACGAGGGCTTGCTGCCGATGATTCCGCAGTTGTCGGCCAAGCACCATGTGCTGGTTGCCGCCGTGTCCGACCCACGCGTCGACGAACTCGCGGCCGGGCGCAGCGACGCGGCCGCGGTGTACGACGCGGCGGCGGCCGAACGGTCCCGCAACGAGCGGCGGGCCATCGCCTCGCGGCTGCGGCGCAGCGGGGTGGAAGTCGTCGACGCACCACCCACCGACATCGCACCCAGCCTCGCCGACCGCTATCTGGCCATGAAGGCGACCGGGCAGCTCTGACTACCCGGTGGGGACGTAGTCCGGGGCGTCCTCGATATCGCCGGTCTCACCGGCAGCAACACCCCGGCGTCCGAAGTAGACGATGTAGGCCAGGAACGCCGCCTCGGCAAGGACGCCGATGGCGATACGCGCGAACGTCGGCAACGGCGACGGCGTCACCATCGCTTCGATCAACCCCGACACCAGCAACACCCCCACCAGTCCCACGGCAACCGAGACCACGCCGCGGCCTTCCTCGGCCAGAACCTGGCCACGCGGCCGATCACCGGGCGAAATCACCGACCACCCCAACCGCATCCCCACGGCGGCGGCCAGGAACACCGCCGTCAGCTCCAGCAGGCCGTGCGGCAGCAGCAAACCCAGCAGCAAGCCACCCTTGCCCGCCGGGAACATCAGACCGGCGATGACCCCCACGTTGGCGGCGTTCTGGAACAGCACGAACGGTATCGGCACACCGAGCACCACCGACATCGCGATGCATTTGGCAGCCACCCACGAGTTGTTCACCCAGACCTGCAGGGCGAACGCCCCGGCGGGGTGCTCGCTGTAGTAAGACTCCACGTCGTGGTTGATGAGTTGGTCGATGTCAGCCGGCGTCCCGACGACCGACTGCACCTCGGGACTGCCGGCCACCCAGAACGCCATGACCACGACCACCGCGAAGAACGCCACGGCCGTCGCTGACCACCATCGCCAGGAACGGTAGGCGACCACCGGAAAGGACACTGTCCAGAAGCGGACGAAGGTACTGGTCAAGGGGGCATGGGCGCCGGTGACCGCGGACCGGGCTCGCGCCACCAGGCTGGACAGCCGGCCGGTGATCAGCGAATCCGACGACACCGACCGCAGGATCGACAGATGCGTGGACACCCGCTGATACAGCTCGACGAGTTCATCGATCTCGGCGCCCGTCAGCGAACGCCGCTTCTTGATCAACTGGTCGAGCCGGTCCCAGGTGCCTCGATGGGTGAGCAGGAACGCGTCGACGTCCACTTGGGCAGCCTACCCAGCCTGTAGCGTTTCGGGTTATGTCGGAGGTGGTGACCGGGGACGCCGTGGTGCTCGACGTCCAGATAGCCCAGCTACCGGTGCGCGCAATCAGCGCGATCATCGACCTCACCGTCGTCTTCATCGCCTACATCGTGGGAGTGATGCTGTGGGCGGCCTCCCTCTCCCAGTTGGACGAGGCCCTGACCGTCGCCTTCTTGATCATTTTCACCGTGCTGGCCATGGTCGGTTACCCGGTGGCCATCGAGATGGCGACCCGGGGTCGCTCGGTCGGCAAGATCGTGATGGGTCTGCGGGTCGTCTCCGACGACGGTGGCCCGGAACGGTTCCGGCAGGCGCTGTTCCGCGCGCTGGCCGCCGTGGTGGAGATCTGGATGCTGCTCGGCAGCCCCGCGGTGATCTGCAGCGTGCTCTCGCCGAAGGCCAAGCGGGTCGGCGACATATTCGCCGGCACCGTGGTGGTCAGCGAACGCGGACCACGGATCAGTCCGCCGCCGGTGATGCCACCGGCACTGGCCGGGTGGGCGGCGTCATTGCAACTGTCCGGACTGACCACCGGCCAGGCCGAAGTGGCCCGGCAATTCCTGTCGCGGGCGCATCAACTCGACCCGGCGCTGCGCGATCAAATGGCTTATCGGATTGCCAGTGACGTGGTGTCGCATATCGCGCCGCCGCCTCCGCCGGGCGTACCGCCGCAGCTGGTCCTGGCCGCGGTGCTCGCCGAGCGGCACCGGCGGGAACTCGCTCGCCTGCGCCCAGCACCCGCGCCGGGCTGGCCTCAGCAGCAGGGTTGGCCGAACTACCAGCCGCCGGCACCGGGCTGGACTCCCACTCCCGAGTCGCCCCCGCAGAACCCCGAACCCGGCGGCTTCTCCTTACCCAGTTAGTACTGGGCGACGGAGGCCGCCAGTATGGCCACGTCGGTCACCAACAACGCCAGCCCGACCAGGGGCACCGCGATACCCCCGTGCCGCTTTGCGGTGAAGACCGAGGCGACGATCACCAAGACGGCGACGAGTGGCGGACCGTAGAAGAAGACGTCGAAGCTGATTCCGCCGCCGAGGCTCGGGCAACGGTTCTGGGTGCAGGAGTCGGTACTCATCACGGCGCCGAGCGCGAAAAGCATCACGATCGCGGCACCTGGCACGGTCAGCAGGGCCAACACCCAGTTGACCCGCGACCGGGCCTTCTCGCCGTCGTCGCCAGTGGGATCGGTGGCGCTGCCGGGGCCGGTCATGGTCCGGAAGCGGTTATTGCCATTCACCCGTCAGGTGCTACCCGGCGTTCGGGGTGCGCAAACGGTCGAGATTCGGGGCGAGTGCCCGTGCAACCGTCACCGAGCCTGCAGATTTGGTGGCGCGTACTCGCACTTTCGCTGCGGATTTACCGGCTGGGTGCGCGCGGGACGGTGGATGCCCCGCAGGAGGCCCCGCTGCTTGCCAGCCGATAGTTAACGATATATCGTGATACATAGTGATACACCGGAGCGCCGTCGCGGCGCCTCCCCTGACTGAAGGACCACAGACATGAACACCCTTTTCACCCCACCCACCGGGCCCTTCGGCCCACGCCCCGGTTTCGGCTTCGGCCCCGGCGCTCGGCGCCAGGCCCGCCGGGAATTCTTCGAGAACTTGCGCGAGCAGGCGGGCGAGCACGGCGGCCCCATGGGCTTCGGACCCGGTTTCGGCCCCGGATTCGGGCCCGGGTTCGGCCCCGGCTTCGGATTCGGCCCGGGTGGCCGCGGCGGACGCCGTGGCGGCCGGGGCCGGCGCGGTGACGTGCGCGCCGCCATCCTGGTGCTGCTCAACGAGCGGCCCATGCACGGCTACGAGATGATTCAGCAGATCGCCGAACGCAGCAACGGAATCTGGAAGCCGAGCCCCGGTTCGGTGTACCCGACCCTGCAGCTGCTGGACGACGAGGGGCTGATCAACGCCAGCGAAACAGACGGCAGCAAGAAGCTGTTCGAGCTGACCGACGACGGTCGCACCGAGGCGGCGAAGGTCGAGACCCCGCCGTGGGACGAGATCGCCGAAGGCGTGGACCCGGGACACCTGAATCTCCGCAGCGCCGCCCGCCAGCTCTTCGGCGCCGTCGGGCAGTCGGCCCACGCGGCCAGTGCTGAGCAGCAGCAACGCATCGTCGACGTGCTCAACAACGCGCGTCGGGAGATCTACGGCATCCTCGGCGAGGACTGAGGCCCGTCGCGGCGGACCCTGGATCAGGACACGTCGACCCAGTCCAGGGTCCGCTGCACCGCCTTGCGCCAGCCCGCATATCCGGCGGCGCGCTGGTCGTCGTCCCAATCGGGCGTCCAGCGCTTGTCCTCCTGCCAGTTGGCCCGCAGCTCGGACGGGCCGGCCCAGAATCCGACGGCCAGGCCCGCCGCGTAGGCGGCACCGAGCGCGGTCGTCTCGGCGACCACCGGCCGCACCACGTCCACACCCAGCACGTCGGCCTGAATCTGCATGCACAACTCGTTGCTGGTGATTCCGCCGTCGACCTTCAAGACCTCGAGGCTTACTCCGGAGTCGGCCTGCATGGCGTCCACCACGTCGCGGCTCTGGTAACAGATCGCCTCCAGCGTGGCCCGCGCGAGGTGCGCGTTGGTGTTGAACCGGGACAGCCCGACGATCGCCCCGCGGGCGTCGGATCGCCAATAGGGCGCGAACAGCCCGGAGAACGCCGGTACGAAGTACACCCCGCCGTTGTCGGCGACCTGTCGTGCCAGCGACTCGCTCTGCGAGGCGCCGCTGATGATGCCCAACTGGTCGCGTAACCACTGCACCGCGGAGCCCGTCACCGCGATCGAGCCCTCCAGGGCGTACACGGGCTTGGCGTCCCCGAACTGGTAACACACCGTGGTGAGCAGCCCGTTCTGGGACCGCACGATCGTCTCGCCGGTGTTCAGCAGCAGGAAGTTACCGGTGCCGTAGGTGTTCTTCGCCTCGCCGGCGTCCAGGCAGACCTGGCCGACCATGGCCGCATGCTGGTCACCCAGGACACCGGTGATCGGGACCTCACCGCCGAAGGGGCCGGTATCAGACGTCACGCCGTAGGGCTGCAGAGGCGACGACGGCTCGATCTTGGGCAGCATCTCCCGCGGGATGGAGAAGAACGACAGCAATTCGTCGTCCCAGTCCAGCGTCTCCAGGTTCATCAGCATGGTCCGGCTGGCATTGGTCACATCGGTGACGTGCACGCCACCACGCGGGCCGCCGGTCAGATTCCACAACACCCAGGTGTCTGGGGTGCCGAACAGCGCGTCACCCTTTTCCGCGGCCGCGCGCACCCCGTCGACGTTCTCCAGGATCCACTGCAGCTTGCCGCCGGAGAAGTAAGTGGCCGGCGGCAGACCTGCCTTGCGCCGGATCACGTCGCCGCGACCGTCCCGGTCCAGCGCGGACGCGATCCGATCGGTCCGGGTGTCCTGCCAGACGATCGCGTTGTAATAGGGTCTTCCGGTACGCCTATTCCATACCAGCGTCGTCTCCCGCTGGTTGGTGATCCCGAGTGCCGCAATATCTTTCGAAGATATGTTGCTGGCGTTCAGCACGGACATCAGCACCGACGCGGTGCGCTCCCAGATCTCCACCGGGTTGTGTTCGACCCAGCCGGCCCGCGGCAGGATCTGATCGTGCTCGAGTTGATGACGGGCCACCTCGGCGCCGTCGTGATCGAAGATCATGCAGCGAGTACTGGTGGTGCCCTGGTCGATGGCTGCGATGAATTCCGGCGACTCAGCCAACTCGGCCTCTCCTAGGGTGGCGTTGGACACTGCAGGTACATGATGGCGCAGTGTCGGGCCGGGTTGCGCGCGGCCCGGGAAACCTGTTCCATCGGTCAGGTGGGCGAAGAGGTCAAGCGCACCACGTATGACCGCGCACATCGGCGGGAGTACCGGCGCAAAGTGCGGGTGTGTCTCGACGTCTTCGAGACAATGCTCTCGCGTACCAGCTTCGATTCGGAGCACCCGCTCACCGGCATGGAAATCGAATGCAACCTGGTCGACGCCGAATACCAGCCGGCGATGTCGAACCGGTACGTGCTGGACGCCATCGGCGATCCCGCATATCAGACCGAATTGGGCGCCTACAACATCGAATTCAATGTGCCGCCGCGCCCGCTACCCGGACACACCACGCTGGACCTGGAGAAGGACGTACGAGCCAGCCTCAACGACGCCGAACTCAAGGCCAACGCCAGTGGTTCGCACATCGTCATGATCGGCATCCTGCCCACCCTGATGCCCAAGCATCTGTCGGAGGGCTGGATGAGCGAGTCGAACCGGTACGCAGCCCTCAACGAGTCGATCTTGGAGGGCCGCGGGGAGGACATCCCCATCAACATCGCCGGCCCCGAACCCCTGAGCTGGCAGGCCGCTTCCATCGCGCCCGAATCCGCTTGCACCAGCATGCAATTGCACCTGCAAGTGGCTCCAGAAGACTTCGCCGCCAACTGGAACGCGGCGCAGGCGCTGGCTGGCCCGCAACTCGCGCTGGCCGCGAACTCACCCTTTTTCTTCGGCCATCACCTGTGGGCGGAGACCCGCATCGAACTGTTCGCCCAGTCCACCGACACCCGCCCCGAAGAACTGAAAACTCAGGGCGTCCGGCCGCGAGTCTGGTTCGGCGAGCGCTGGATCGCCTCGGCCGTCGACCTGTTCAAGGAGAACATCAAGTACTTCCCGTCACTGCTGCCGGAACTGTCCGATGAGGATCCTGTCGCGGAACTGACGGCGGGACGCACACCGCGCCTGGCCGAACTGCGTCTGCACAACGGCACCGTGTACCGGTGGAACCGGCCGGTGTACGACGTCTCCGACGGCCGCCCGCAGTTGCGCCTGGAGAACCGGGTACTGCCGGCCGGACCGAGTGTCGTTGACATGCTTGCGAATTCAGCGTTCTACTACGGAATGCTGCGGACCATGTCCGAAGCCGAACAGCCGGTGTGGTCGCAGATGGGTTTTCCGGTGGCGCACCGTAATTTCCTGGACGCCGCTCAACAAGGCATAGACGCGCAGCAGCACTGGCCGGGTGTCGGCGAGGTGAGCACCCAGAAACTGGTGCTGGACACGCTGTTGCCGATGGCCCACGAGGGCTTACGGCGCTGGGGCGTAGATGTCGAAGTCCGCGACCGCTTCCTGGGCGTCATCGAGGGCCGGGCCAGAACCGGGCGCAACGGAGCCAGTTGGCAGGTAGCCACCGTCCGCACACTGCAGGACGCGGGCATGACCCGGCCCCGGGCCCTGGCCGAGATGCTGCGCCGCTACTGCGAGCACATGCACGCCAATGAACCGGTGCACACGTGGCCCGTTCGCAGGCCCGACTAGCCCATCTCGGCCAATTGCGTCAACCGCACGCTGTTGCCGGACGGGTCGCGGAACCCGCAGTCGATGCCATACGGCATCTCATGCGGGTCTTCAGTGAATTCCACTCCGCGGGACTTCATTTCGCGGTAGGTGGCCGCGCAGTCCTCGGTGGTGAGAAACACCGTGCCGGCGAAACCCTTCGCCATCACCTCGGCGACCTGCTGATGGGTCGCCTCGTCCATCACCGGCTCACCCGGAATCGCCATCAACACGATGGACACGTCGTCCTGGCCGGGAGGACCCACGGTGAGCCACCGGAAATCCAGGCCGGGCAGCGAAACATCTTGCCGCACTTCCATACCCACCTTTTCGGTCCAGTACTTCAGGGCGGCTTCCTGGTCGTGCACCCAGAGGTGGGCGCTGGCAATCTTGAGCATGGCCACCACGCTACGACCCGGCCGGTCCGTGCGTCTTCTCCCCGTGTGCTGTCTTGACCCGACTGTCGGCGGGCGGGCGGGTGTCGCGCGCGAGGATGCAACTCGGCACCCGCGCGTGCACCGACGCAGGCCGGAGGCTCGCCCGGTAGGCGGCCGGCGGCAGGCCGTAGACGCGGGCGAAACTCGTTGTGAACGAACCGACGCTGCGCAGACCCACCATGACGGCGATGTCGGCGACGGACCGATCGGTGTGGCGCAGCAGCGCCGCCGCCCGCTCCAGCCGGCGTGTCTGCAGGTACGAGCGCGGCGACTCACCGAAGGTGCGGGTGAACATCCGGCTGAAGTGCGAACGGGACAGGCCCGCGGCCGCGGCCAGGTCGTCCACCGTGATCGGCTCGGCGTAGCGGGCGTCGGCGAAATCCTTCGCGCGTAGCAGATAGCGGGCCGGCGGCAGCTGCGGCATAACTCCCAGTATGCGACGGGCGTAGGTTGGGAACCATGACGGAGCAGGTGATGGACTGGGACGACGCGTACCAGGAGAAGGTCTTCCAGGCGCCGCCGCCGTGGAACATCGGAGAACCGCAGCCTGA
Source organism: Mycobacterium sp. Z3061 (assembly GCF_031583025.1). Classification (NCBI taxonomy): domain Bacteria; kingdom Bacillati; phylum Actinomycetota; class Actinomycetes; order Mycobacteriales; family Mycobacteriaceae; genus Mycobacterium; species Mycobacterium pumcae. The sequence goes on from NZ_CP134062.1 coordinate 6,452,126, forward strand.
CTTGGCCGCGCTGATCGCCGCCGGAAAGGTCCGCGGTGACGTGCTGGACGCCGGATGCGGCGTCGCGGAATTGTCACTCACGCTGGCGGCCGGTGGTTATACCGTTGTCGGTATTGACAATTCGCCTACAGCGATTGCCGAGGCGACGAAAGCCGCGCGCGAGCGCGGGCTCACCACGGCCACTTTTGTCGTGGACGACATCACGAAGTTCTCCGGTCACGACGGCCGATTCGGAACGGTGATCGACAGCACGCTGTTCCACTCACTGCCGGTCGAGGACCGCGACGCCTACCTGCAGGCGATTCACCGGGCTGCCGCACCCGGCGCCGGCTACTTCGCCCTGGTGTTCGCCAAGGGCGCTTTCCCGGCCGAGGCCCCGTACCGGCCCAACGAGGTCGACGAGCAGGAACTACGTTCCGCCGTAAGCAAATACTGGGAGGTCGACGAGATTCGGCCCGCGGCGATCCATGGGAACATACCGCAGCTGCCGGATATCCCTGAGCTTCCCGAAGGGTCCCCGCACCGTGTCGACGACAAGGGCCGCGTGATGATGCCCGCCTATCTGCTGAGCGCGCACAAGGCGGATCAGTAGTTCTGCAGGAAGATCCCGGCCAGGTTCGAACCGATGCTCTGCAGGCCGGATACGAAGCTGCTCACGTTGGCCGGCAGGGTCCCGATGTTTCCGAGACCCGACACACCGCTGCCCAGGACCGAAAGACCTGAGGACCCTTCGCCGAACACGTTGTAGCCCGAAGCGCCGATGAGTCCCAACGGGTTTCCGCTGAAGAACCCGGACACCCCGCTGCCGTTGTTGAAGAATCCCGAGCTGTTGCCGCCACCGGTGTTGAAGAAGCCCGACGTCGTGAAGATGTTGTCGGTGGTGTTGCCGTAGCCCGGCGTCGGCGGAATCTGGAACTCGAACAGCTTCTGGCTGGGCAGGTGGATGCTCGGAATGTAAATGTCCGGCAGGTTGAAGGCGCCGACTCCGATTGGCGGAATGACCAGCGGCGGCGTGACGAAGCCCGGGAAGTCGATCTGCGGCAGGATGAACTCGCCGATGGCGATATTGGGAATCCCGATCGACGGCAGGTCGAACGCGGAGGCGATGACCTGGGGCAGGTTGAACGCACCCAGCGCGATCGGCGGAATGCCGATCTCGGGCAGCGAGAACGCCTCCGAAGCGAGTTGCGGGAGCAGGAAGTCGCCGATGGAGATCGGCGGGATCGTCAACGCCGGAGTGGAGAACTCGGGCCAGCTGATCGGCGGCAGCACGATCTCGCCGAGCTCGATCGGCGGAATGGTCAGCGGCGGGGTGGTGAATTGCGGCCAGCCGACCTGCGGCAGATCGAAGGAGCCGAGATTTATCGGCGGAATGGTCAACGCCGGCGTCGAGAACTGCGGCCAACCCACCTGCGGCAGATCGAACGACCCGAGCTGAATCGGCGGAATGGTCAACGCCGGCGTCGAGAACTGCGGCCAACCCACCTGCGGCAGATCGAACGACCCGAGCTGAATCGGCGGAATGGTCAACGCCGGCGTCGAGAACTGCGGCCAACCCACCTGCGGCAGATCGAACGACCCGAGCTGAATCGGCGGGATGGTCAACGCCGGCGTCGAGAACTGCGGCCAACCGATCTGCGGCAGCGTGAAGCCGCTGAACTGCACTGGGTTGAAAGTGATGGACGGGATGTTGAAACCGGAGAGCCCGATCGACGGAATGATGTAGTTGCCACCGGCATTGCTGATGTTGAGAGTCGGCAGCGTCATCGCACCGATCTGGATGCTGGGGAAGCTGAATTGCTCGATGTAGCCCTGCGTAGTGAAGCCCAGCGAAATCGCGTTGATATTGAAGGTACCGAGGTCAATTCGGTAGGTGGGGGCCGCAATGAAGCTCGTGTCCAGGGTAATGAGCGTCTGGTTTCCGCCCGGGACGGAGATGTTCGGGAACTGTATACGCGGGATATTGATCTGCGGAACGGTGACTGAAGGCAGGTTCCAGCCCGTGACAGTTACGGTCGGCGTCTGGAAGGGCGGAATGATTACCTGCGGTAGATTTATCGGCGGTACCGCTATAGGCGGCGTAGTAACGGACGGCAGGTTAAACCCTCCCACCGTAAGCGCCGGCGACTGGTAAGCCGGAACCGTTATCGCGGGTATACCGATCTGGGGCAGACCAAAGCTACCGATATTGATATTGGCGGGCGTCGTGTAGGCCGGAACAGTGATCGCCGGAATACCAATCTGCGGCAGGGCGAAATTGCCGATATTGATGTTCGCCGGCGTCGTATACGCCGGAATAGTGATCGACGGAATACCAATCTGCGGCAAACCGAAGCTACCGATATTGATATTCGCCGGCGTCGTGTACGCCGGAATAGTGATCGCCGGAATACCAATCTGCGGCAGCGCGAAACTGCCGATATTGATATTCGCCGGCGTCGTATACGCCGGAATAGTGATCGCCGGAATACCAATCTGCGGCAGGGCGAAACTGCCGATCGTGATGGTCGACGGCGTCGTGTACGCCGGAATGGTGATCGCCGGGATACCGATCGCCGGCGTCTCGAACGCACTCAGCGCGGCAATCGGTGACAAGAAGGCGCCGATGTTGATCGGCGGCACGGTGATATCCGGCAGGCTGAACGCGGAGACCAGGACACTCTCGGGCGAGGTGAAGGGCCCGATGTTGATCGGCGGAATGTTGATCGTCGGCAGGTCGAACGGCAAGATGCGGATGTTCGCCGGCGTCGTGAACGGCGGGATGGTGATCGGCGGGATGCTGATCTGCGGGGTGTTGAAGGCGCCGACCAAAATCTGCGAGATGTCGACCGGGGGAAGCTGGATGTCCGGGGTGGTGATGGCGACGACGACGCCGCCCTGTTGGTCACCGGTCCAGCCGATGCCGTTGTTCATGTTTCCGGTGTTGAGGGCACCGGTATTGAAGTTGCCCCAGTTGGAATAACCGGTATTGGTGTTGCCGATGTTGAAGCCGCCGGTGTTGTAGGAACCGGGGTTGACGTCGCCCGTGTTGAAGCTGCCGACGTTGTAGGTACCCGTATTGGCGAAGCCTGCGTTGAAGGCTCCCGTATTGAAGGTGCCCGGGTTGAATAAGCCGGTGTTGACGGTACCGGAGTTGCCGATGCCGGTGTTGAAGCTGCCCGAGTTGAAGAGTCCGTAGTTTCCGTGGCCCGAGTTGAAGAAGCCGATGTTTCCGGTGCCGGAGTTGAACAACCCGACGTTACCGCTGCCGGAATTCAGGTTGATGCCGAATTGGTTGTCACCGGTCAGCCCGATACCGATGTTGTTATTACCGGTATTGCCGAAACCGATGTTGAAGTTACCGCTGTTGGCAAGACCCTTATTGCCGATGCCGAAGTTTCCGAGACCGATGTTGGACGTGCCCAGGTTGCCGAAGCCGATGCTGAAATTGCCGATGTTCGCATCGCCCAGGTTGGAAATGCCGAAGTTGCCACTGCCGATGTTGCCACTGCCGACGTTGCCGAAGCCGAAGTTGCTTGCACCGACATTCGCCCACCCGAGCGTGAGTTGCAGCGTCTCCCCGGCGGCGCTCGGAAGTCCGGCGGCAGCCGCGGACCCGGCGGCCAGCTGGGCCGGCAGACCGGCAAGGGCTTTCAGCGGCTCGGTGAACGGGGCGAGCGCGGCGGCCGCGGCAGAGGCACCGCTGTAGTAGCCGACCATGGCGGCCACGTCCTGGGCCCACATCTCCTCATAGACGGCTTCGGCCGCCGCGATGGCCGGTGCATTCTGTCCGAACAGGTTCGAGAGCACCAGTCGCACGAAGCCGGACCGGTTTGCCTGGACCGCAAACGGATGGACCGCCGCCGCCACCGCCGACTCGAATACGCCGACCACCGCCTTGGCCTGAACCGCCGCACCCGCAGCCTGGGTAGCCGCTGAATTCAACCAGCCCGCGTACGGGAGCGCCGCCGTGGCCATCGCCGCAGCCGCCGGCCCCTGCCACGCCTGACTGGTCAGGCCGGCCGTCACCGACGTGAAAGATTCTGCAGCCGAGTTCAATTCAGCGGCAAGGCCGTCCCAGGCCAACGCCGCATCCAGCAACGGGCCGGGACCTGCGCCAGTGAAGAGCCGAAGCGAGTTGATCTCAGGTGGCAGCACTGAAAAATTCATCGGCGGAAGCACCCCTTATCACTGGATCGATCGCCAAGCGGCGAATCGCGCGAGCGTTAAGGAGCCCACCCCTAACGACCCGTTTGCATTCGAAGGCAGAAGTTACTCCACACATGACCAATATGCACGCGGTTCGTACGAAAAATTTTGTGTTACAGGCGGAGCAAGGTCTCCGGTATGAGTTCAGGTCGAAGCGGTAGCAGCCGTCGCCTCGATCAGCGCTTCGGCGAAAGTTTCCAGGTCTTCCGATGCCGTGTCAATATGCGGAGAGATCCGCAGCACCGGGCCGGTCAATTCCATCGGGGCACGTTGCACTCCCGCGTAGGTGGTCAGGATGCGGCGCTCGGCAAGCAACCACTCCCGCACCTCTTCCGGGTCGGCGCCCTCGGTGGGCGCCAAAGTGGTTATGGCGCTTGGCTCTTCGACCTCTTCGACCACCACCCAGCCGTCAACGTCGGCCAGCAGCCTGCGCGCGATGCCGCCCAACTCGGCCAGTCGCGCCCGGATCCGCTCCGGGCCGCACGCCAGATGCTCGCCCACCGCTACCGAAAAGCCCACTCGCGCCGCCACATTCGCCTCACCGAAACCCAGTGGCACCCGCGGGATCAGCTGCTCCATCAGCTCGGGCCGCAACGCCAGCACCCCCACGCCCCGGGGCCCTGCCATCCATTTCCGCGACGATGAATACGTGGCGTCGGCTCCCACCGCGCAGTCGATCTGCCCCAGCGCCTGCGCGGCGTCCACCACCAACGGCACGCCGAGCTCGCGGCACAGCTCGGCCATCATCGCCAGCGGCTGCACGGTGCCCCGGTGGCTGGCCACCGGTGTCAGGTGAACCAGGTCGGGCGGGTTGTCTTCCAGCTCGAACGCCGCATCGTCAATCGCCAGCCGGCCGTCGTCGAGGGCAGGAAGCTGCCGCACCTCGAATCCGTGCGCCTCCATCACCGCCAGGTTGGGCCCGTACTCGCCGGGCAGGCAGGCCAGCGTGCGCCTGTCCCGTGGCCAACTGCTCAACAGCACATCCAGCGCATTCAACGAGCCGGTGGTGTAAACCACCTCGGCATCGACCAGGCCGCAGAGCTTCGCGACGGCCGCGCGCCCCGCGTCCAGCACCGTGGCGGCCGCTTCGGCCGCCACGTATCCGCCGACCTCGGATTCGTGCAGCGCATGCTGGGCTGCCGCGTCGAGTGCCGCCAGGCTCTGCCGCGAGCACGCCGCGCTATCCAGATGCAGCCCGGCTACGGGCGGCCGGGACTGGCGCCACCGCTGCGCCAGCTGTTCGGGATGGCTCACTTGGCGGCCAGCGACAGGCCGAAATCACCCGCCTCGTCGGTCCACCAACGGATCCTCCGCAACCCTGCGGCGGACAGCTCGTCGCTCACCGCGTCCGGGCGGAATTTGCACGATACCTCGGTGATCATCTCCTCGCCGGCGCCGAAGTCGACGGTCAGGTCCAGCGCGTCGACACGTACCCGCTGGGGACGGGTGGAGCGCAGCCACATTTCGATGCGCTCCTCGTCGCTGTTCCAGCGCGCGACGTGTTCGAACGAGTCGACGTCGAAATCCGCGTCGAGTTGCCGGTTGATCACCGCAAGCACGTTGAGGTTGAACCGCGCCGTCACGCCGGCCGCGTCGTCGTATGCCCGTACCAGCCGGCCGGTGTCCTTCACCAGGTCGGTACCCAGCAGCAAACTGTCCCCGGGCTGCATCACCGCGGACAGCGAGGCGAGGAAGTCGGCGCGAGGCTCCGGCGTCAGGTTCCCGATCGTCGAGCCCAGAAACACGAACAGCCGCCGCCCACCACTGGGTATTTCGGCCAGGTGCTCCTCGAAATCACCACAGACCGCGCTGATTTCGACACCTGGATACTCGTGCTGGATGGCACGGGCGGCCGCCGACAAAACGCTGGCATCGACGTCGAACGGTACGAAGCTGCGCAACGACGCACGGTCGCGCAGTGCATCGAGCAGCAACCGGGTCTTCTCGGATGTCCCGCTGCCCAGCTCGACCAGGGTGTCGGCCTGGCTTGCCGCGGCGATCTCGGCGGCGCGGGCACGCAGGATCTCGGCCTCGGCGCGCGTCGGGTAGTACTCCGGCAGCCTGGTGATCTGGTCGAACAGGTCGCTGCCGGCCGCATCATAAAACCACTTGGGCGGCAACGATTTCGGCTGCTGTTGCAGGCCCACGAAGACGTCGCGGCGCAGTGCGTGCAACGCGGAGTCCTCGGCCAGATGGTTGGACAGCGTGAGCGTCATCAGGATCCTTTCGAGCGGTTCAACGCAGTCAATTCGACGCGATCGCCGTTGACTTCCACCAGGTGCCGGTCGGGTATGTCTTCCCAGTCCGGGTCGTCGTCGTAGGGTTCGCTGGCCAGCACCACGCCGTCAGCACGGCGCAGGATCGACAAGGTGTCTCCCCACGCCGTAGCAATCAGCCGAGAACCGTTGGCGGCCATGATGTTCAGCCGGGCCAGCGGATCGGCGGCACCCACCTCGACGATGGTGTCGCCCAGCGCGTCCAGGCCGCGGTCGAAGATGGTGGCGGCCAGAACCGCACTGTCGCAGACAGATTCGGCCGTGGCAGTGAGTGGTAAAACGGCGCGGTCGACAACGCCGTTGTGCGACAACAGCCACCGCCCATCGGTGAACGGTGCGGTGGCGCTGGCTTCGAGCGGCATGCCCACGGTCGCGGAGCGCACCGCGGCGACGACGCAATGACTCCGCAGCACCGGCGCAACCGACTCGAACGAGACGTCACCCCACAGCGGCGCGGGGCTGCGCCAGCGTCGCGGCGCGGGGTCCGGGCAGTCGTCAAAGAAGCCGACGCCCCACCCGTCGGCGTTCATCAGGCCGTGTTTCTGCCGGCGCGGGGCGTATGACTGCACCCGCAGACCCTGCGGTGGGTCCAGGACCAGTGAGGAGACGCTGACCGGTGCACCGAGCCAGCCCAGATGACGACACATCAGGCGTCCCAGGCCAACCGGACACCCGAGAAGATCTGCCGACGGTAGGGATGGTCCCAATTGCGGAAGCTGGGACGCAGGATGGACTGTTCGACTGCCCAAGAGCCGCCGCGCAGCACCCGGTAGTCGCCGTCGAAGAAGGGCTGGGAGTAGCGCTCGTAGATCATCGGCACGAATCCCGGCCAGGGACGCAGCGGCGAGCTGGTCCATTCCCATACGTCGCCCAGCAGCTGCTCGACGCCGTACGCCGACGCACCGGCCGGGTATGCGCCGACGGGCGCGGGCCGTAGCGCGGTGCCACCCAGATTGGCGCGCTCGGGCGTCGGCGGCTGGTCGCCCCAGGGGTAGCGCCTCCGGGAGTTGGCCGCCGGATCCCAGGCGCACGCCTTCTCCCACTCCACCTCGGTGGGCAGCCGGGCGCCCACCCAGGCGGCGTAAGCCTCGGCCTCGAAATAGGAGACGTGCTGCACCGGCTCGTCGCCAGGGATGTCCTCGATGTAGCCGAACCGGGCGCGGGTGCCGGCGTTCCAGAACTGCGGGGCGTTCAGGCCGGCCTGCTGTCGATGCTGCCACCCGCGTTCGGACCACCACCGCGGCTGCGCGTAGCCCCCGTCGTCGATGAAGGCGCGCCATTCGGCGTTGGTGACGGGTACCCGTCCGATCCGGAAGCTGGGCACCTCAACGGTGTGGGCAGGCCGCTCGTTGTCCAGCGAGTAGGGCTCGGTGGCGGCGTCGACGCCCAGAACGAACGGCCCGCCGGGCACCAGAACCGACGTTCCTGCCAGGTCGGGCCGTCCGGCGGGGACCTCCGAGGTCTCCTGCAACAGCGGCGCGCCGGTACGCAGGTTCAATGCCTGAAGCATGGTCTCGCCGTGTTGATTTTCGTGGCTTATGACCAGTCCGAACTGGAAGTCTCCCGCGTCCGCCGGCAGAGCGTCCAACGCGTCCAATGCGGCATCGCGGACCGTGCGGCAGAACGACCGCGCCTGGGCCGGCGACAGCAGCGGAAGGTCCACCCGGCTGGCGCGCGAGTGCACGAACGCGTCGTAGAGTCCTTCGATCTCCGGAGGCAGCATGCCCGGCCGATCCGGGTTGCCGCCGCGCAGCAACCACAGGTCTTCCTGTTGACCGATATGCGCCAGGTCCCACACGAGTGGGCTCATCAGCGGGTCGTACTGCCGGCGAAGTTCGTCGTCGTCGAAATCCACCAGCCGCAACGTCCGCGCGCGGGCCCGCTCCAGATCGCCGGCCAACTGCTCTCGTGCTGTCACTGCTCCCCTTGCGCCGCGCGGGCGGCCTGCGCGACCGTGGCGGCGATTCCATGTTCGATGACGCGGTCGGAGAAGTCGTCGGCCGGACATCGTCCGGTTTCGACGTTGAGCATCAATTGCTGCATCGTGTCGGCGAGTTCGGCCGGAGCCCGCTCGGCGGCGATGGACAGGCACCGGTTGGCGGCCGCGTAGAGCCGCCGATCGCGCAGGCCCAGCCGCGCTGCGGTGTCCCAGGAGGTGGCGACCGGTTCGACGGCCTCGGCGGCCAGGTCAGCGGCGGCCGGATCGTCGAGCAGGGTCGTCAGCGTGAAGACCAGCGCGGGCCAGACCGCGTCGGGAACGCTGTCGAGGTAGCGGATCTCCAGCCACTGCCGCGGCCGCACCGGCGGGAACAACGTGGTCAGGTGATATTCCAGGTCGGCGATGGTGGGGCGGCGGTCGCCGAGCAGCACCCGGCCGTCCACCCAGTCGGTGAACGGCACGTAATACGTGACCGCCGTCGCGTCCGGAGCATGGACCATCATCACGGGCGCCTTCAGCGCGTACCGGGCCCAGTCGGTGCCGGGATCGTCCCCGCTGACTCCCAGCACGGGGCCACATCGCGCCGAGTCCATTTGACCCCACACCCACTGCCGGGTGGACTGCCAACCGGAGAACTCGCCGGCCAGCATCGGGGAGTTCGCCGCGATGGCGATCATCGTCGGACCCAGCGCGTGCGCCAGGCGTACCCGATCGGCCCAGCCCGCCTGCGGTCCCGCGTCCAGGTTGAGCTGGATCGACGCCGTCGAAGTCATCATCGCCGCGCCAGCCGATCCACTGTCGCTGGCGGCGAAGAACTGTTCCATGGCGCGATACCGGGCTCCCGGGTTGATCCGCTCCGGCGACCGCAGCGGGTCTGCGCCCAAGAAGACCAAACCCAGACCAGCCTCGGCCAGCGCGCTCCTCAGCACGACCTGGTCGCCGGCCATCGCATCGATAGCGGGCAGCACGCCGTCGGCGGGCGGACCCGAGAGTTCGACGGCACCACCGGGCTCCACGGTGACGGCGCTGCCGCCCGGCAGCGGTTTGAGCCACTTCAGCACGGCGCTGATCTCGTCCCAGCTCGGCCGGCGCAGCGGATCGGCCGGATCGAAGCAGTGCGCCTCCAGTTCCAGACCGACGCGTCCCACCGGTCCATCGACAAGACAGCCTTCGGAGATGTGCTTCGCGACGGCGGCCGAGCTGGTCAGCTCGGCGTTGGCCACATCGATGTCGTCCAGCTGCGGGCCCGCGGTAGCGGCGATGCGCGTCATTTCACGATCCCTCCGGGGCAGCTGGATGCGCAGCTATCGAAACGATAACCACCATCACTTCATCTTCCAGAGAGCACCGACATATTCCCGACCTTTTCAGCTGCACGAGGGAGATGGATACCCAATTCTCGCCTCGGCTACTGGCCCAGCGCGTTCTGCATCGCCCCGGCCAACACATTGACCGCCGGGCCGGCGTTGCCAGATTGGCAGACCTTGGCCTGGAGCAACACGTTTTCACGCAGCCGGGTTTGAACGAAGCACCGGCGATCGGTTCCCGCCTCCTGCTTGGTCCAATTCGCGTCGGTGGCCCCGGCCGGGCCGCCGGAGAACGACCACACCTGGGTGGTGCCGTTGTCCAGATGCATCGGGGTGGTCTGACCCGAGCAACCCACCGTGCGATCGACGACACGGTGGAAAGCCCGGTCGGCCGCGTCGTTGGTAGCGAAGACTCCGACCGCCTGCTTGACGAGGTGATTCTGGTCGCTGGCCGACGTCTGCGCGGTGGCCCCGTTGAACGCTGCCAGGTCGGGGTCGTTATACACCTCGGGCAGGCCGATCTCAGCCCAGTTGTTACAGACCGGCAGATCCACCGAGTAGGCCTGGAACGGCTCGGTGAACACTGCTTCCCACCCCATCGGGGCGCCGACGATGTTGCCGACCGATCCTTTGCCGAGCACGGCGTAGGACACCACTCCCGGTTCCGACGGATGGGCCGCAGCGCTGGCCGCGCCGCCGATGGCCAGGCCGATGCCCACCGCTGTGACGGCAAGCCGCATCCGGCTTAGACCCGGGCCGAGACGGTGACGTCGACGTTGCCCTTGGTGGCCTTGGAGTACGGGCACACCTGGTGGGCCTGGTGGACCAGGTCGTCGGCCGTGCCCTGCTCGAGCCCTGGCAGGTGGCCGACGATCGCGCCGGTGAGCCCGAACCCTCCGTCGGGGTCCTTGCCGAACCCGATCTCGACCGTGACGTCGGTGGCGTCATCCAGCTTGACCTTCGCCTTGCCCGCCACCAACCTCAGCGCACCCAGGAAGCAGGCGGCGTAGCCGGCGGCGAACAACTGCTCGGGGTTGGTGCCCTCGCCGTTGCCGCCCATCGCCTTCGGCGGGCGGGTGTCCAGGTCGACGCGACCGTCGTCCGACTTGACGTGGCCGTCGCGGCCGCCGCCCGTCGCCGTGGCTGCCGTGGTGTAAACGACTTCGATGCTCATGGGCTCGATCATGCCAGCCGCGACCGTGTCAGCCGAGGTTCGCCCGGACCCCCTCTTCGACCTTCTTACCCAGATCGGGGTCCACATTGCGCCAGTACTCGAAGACCCGGGACAGCACCGGCTCCTTCACACCCTTGGATACATGTCCAATGATGTTGTGAGCCAACCTATCCCGCGCTTCGTCGTCGAGAACCTCGCGGACCAGCGTGCCGGCCTGGCTCCAGTCGTCATCGTCGGGACGCAACGTGTAGGCCGCGCGAATCATTTCGCCGTCGGCCTGCCAGCGCACCTCGGCAGCACGCGCCGGATCTGCGTGCGGGCCGCCGAAAGAGTTGGGCGCGTACACCGGATCGGTCGCGTTCTTGATCCGCATGGCCCCGTCTTTGGAGTAGCTGTTGACCTCCACCTTCGGCGTATTGACCGGAATCTGTTTGTAATTCGTGCCGAGCCGGGCCCGGTGTGCATCGGAGTAGGAGAAGCCGCGCGCGAGCAACATCTTGTCGGGGCTCAGGCCGGTGCCGGGGACGATGTTGTTCGGTTCGAAGGCCGCCTGCTCGATTTCGGTGTGATAGTCGGTGACGTTGCGAGTCAGCGTCAGCTTGCCGACGTCGATCAGCGGGTAGTCGCCGTGCGGCCACACCTTGGTCAGGTCAAAGGGGTTGTAGCGGTAGGTCTTTGCCTCCTCGAACGGCATGATCTGCATCTTGAGCGTCCAACTCGGGAAGTCGCCGCCTTCGATGGTTTCGTACAGATCGCGCTGGTGGTAGTCGCCGTCCTCGCCGGCCAACCGGTCGGCGTCCTCCTGGGTCAGGTAATCGACCCCCTGGTCGCTGATGAAGTGGTACTTCACCCAGAAGATCTCGCCGGCAGCGTTGATCCAGCTGTAGGTGTGGCTGCTGTAGCCGTTCATGTGGCGCCAGGTCTTGGGGATGCCGCGGTCGCCCATCAGCCAGGTCACCTGGTGCGCCGACTCCGGCACCAGAGTCCAGAAGTCCCACTGCATCGTGTGGTCGCGCAGATTGGTTGCCTGCATCCGCTTCTGGGAGCGGATGAAGTGCTGGAACTTCATCGGGTCGCGGATGAAGAACACCGGCGTGTTGTTGCCGACCATGTCGAAGTTGCCCTCCGACGTGTAGAACTTCAGCGCGAAGCCGCGCGGGTCGCGCCAGGTGTCTGGGCTGCCCCGCTCGCCCGCCACCGTGGAGAACCTGATCAGGGTGTCGGTCTTGGTGCCAGGCTGAAACACCGCCGCCCTGGTGTACTTGCTGACGTCATTAGTGACCTCGAAGTGGCCGAAGGCGCCACCGCCCTTGGCATGCGGTTGGCGCTCGGGGATGCGTTCCCGGTTGAACTGCGCCATCTGCTCAATGAGGTAGTGGTCCTGCAGCAGAATCGGGCCGTCGGGACCCAGGGTCAACGACTGCTCGTCGCTCGGGGCGGGGCTGCCGCCGTCTGTGGTGGTGTAGCGTTCCGTCATTTTTCGCAATCTCCTCTACCTGAACAATCGAAAAACCAAGCGTCTGCGGAAAACTCGATTCACTCGCTGGTTCCCCGCTACGCGCCGAGGCGAAACTAGGGACGACTGGGCGCGGTGCTGGGTGCCGGCGGTGCGGAGGTCGGCGTCTGCCCGGGGCTCGCGCCAGGTGGGACGGCACCGGGGCCACCCGGGCCACCCGGGAATCCGGGTGCCATGCCCGGAGGAGGGGGTCCACCCGGGTAGCGGAACTGCCAGCCGGGACCGCCGTATCCGCCGGGACCGTCGGGGTGGAACATGCCATGGTGGTGGTGACGGTGGTAGTAGCCATGTCCGCCCCCGAAGATCATGGCAGCGGTGAACAGCAGGGTGGATGCGATGAACACGATGCCGGCGACGATCACCACCCACGCCGCGACCACGTAAAGGCGCGGCGGCTTCTCCCGGTACACCGGCCTGGGCGGCGGTGCGGTGGCGACCGGAGCCGGTGGAACTGGGGATTCGGGTGTTTCAGTCATACCTTCGAATATGGTCCAGCCCAGGAGCAGCGTAAAGGGGCGCGGTCACAAAGTTGCCGTGAATTGATGAAGCCCGGCGCTCGCGGTTTGAGCGCCGGGCTGTTAGCGGAGTGCGTTCAGCGACCAGGTGTGGGCGAAGGCGTGACGGACGGGCTGACCGAGGACGGAACCTGGGCGGGTCCGCCGGGTCCGGTGCCCGGGCCGACCTGCTGCTGGCCCCCATTGGTGGGGAATCCCGAGCGGTGCATCATCGCCGGGTGGTGCTTGTGGTGCCGGTGGTGTCCCCCGCCATGCCCGGCGGCCAGGCCCAGCCGGAACCCGGTGAAGAAAATGACCGAGACGATGAACACGATCCCGGCGACGATGGCTACCCATGCAGCGGCCTTGAAGACCTTGGGTGTCCGGTGTTCAACCCGCTCAGCGGGCGGTGGTGGTGCTACTGCGGTCGAAGTCCGCGCAGTGGGGGTGTCAGAAATTTCGCTCATGCCACGAATGATCAGGGCCGAACAGTAGTGACCGCTATGCGCTGGTTATGTACCAGCTGTGAGCGTCGAAACCACGTCTCACCTGGCCGAACCCGGAACGCTGGACAGCGCCTTGGCCGCGACGGCACCCTCTCGCCACGACGATGGATGCCGGCGGATCGCCGCGTCAACCTCGACTGCCTGCCGTCGTGCGGCACGCCACCTGTGATGAGACTGCAGGGCGATGACGTTCGTCTCCGGAGCTACCGCCATGGCTCTGATCCCTTCGCAGGTGTTGCACTTCCATTCGAACAGGCAGCTGGGCGAGCCGATAGGGACCGAAGTCCTCACTGTCACTGAAAAGAGATCTCTTCTCGACATTCGGGCAATCAGGCGACAATCAGCCTGATTCACGGGCTCTACCTGCGGGTATAGCCCGATATGTACGCCACGAAATTGCACACGCGCCAGTCCCCCGCCACACACCATTTCCGGACGCTCGCAGCTGCCGCGGGAATGAGCCTGGCAGCGTGGTGCGGCACCGGAATCGCCCACGCCGACGACAACCACGAGCGAGAAGCGTGCGAGCTGATGGATGACAGCGCCAGTGCCGTTCATTTCGGATATGGCGAGTCGGTCCTGCAGTACGCCTATGCGGTGCTCTCCACCAAGATGGCGGCTGACGCCGCGGCGCACGTCCTGTTCACGGCCACTCGCAACCAGTGCCCCAACCACGCGGCCGACCTGCCGCCGGGCTGGCGGTAGCTCAGGGCTTGAACGGATTCACCGCGTACTGAATCACCCGGTAAGGGGCCTCCCGGCGCGCGTCGGTGTCCCACTGGCTGACGAATATCCGCAGTTCATCGAGGGTGGAACCGGGTGAGATGTAGCCGCCGTAGGGCTGCGAGAGCCGGTTGTCGTACGGCGGCGGGAGACTTTCGGGCGGATCGGGCCATTCGTCGTCGTGTTGAACGACCGTGGTCACCGGGGCCGAACCCAGCGAAGTGGGATCGGCGGCCACCCGGACCTCCATGTCGCCGGTGGTGGCATTGAAGTACGACAGCACCGTCATGCCGTCGATCTGCTTGATGCTCATCTCGCCGACCAGGTCGGGCCACAGCGGTGTCGGCGTTTTGTTCCACCCGCCACCCGGCCCGGCCGACCAGCCCTGCCAGCGGGACCGGTCGGTGAACGCCTCCGGGGTGGCCCGATACAGCACCACCGGCTGTCGGCGGGTGAAGCTGTTGGCCACGATGTACACCCACCCGGTCGGTGAGTCCGCCCGGGGAATCGGGTCGTAGTAACCGCTGATCTGCGTCTGCCGGCCGCCCTGGTAGGGCGCGATGCGCACCGAACCGGGAACGGTCTCCCAGCCACCGCGGGCGGGGTCGACCCGGACCAGCCGCGTGTTCAACGGGTCCAGGTTCTTCGTCGTAGCCACCATCAGGTAGTTGCGCCGGTTGATCTGCACCACTCCGGCGGGCAGCTGCGATGCCCCGGGCGGTGTGGGGTCGGCGAGCAACGGTCGGCTGATGCCGGTCACGCCCGTGTAGCGAACGCCGTCGGGGTCGTCGACGGACGCAGTGTCGACGCGCAAGGCGACCGGCGCATACCAGCCGCCATATCCCACACCCTGCCCGGCAAAGCTGTCGCCGCACACCTGCAGCAGCTGGCTGGGGAATTCGACGAACTCACACAGGTCGGTCGCGCCGATGCCGTAATCGGCGGTGGGCGTTCCGGTGCCGGCCGCCGGACCCATCCGCAACACCTGACCAGGCGCGAGCGGCTGCAGCACCGGCTGCGGAGCCGGGGCCGGCGGGTCGGCGCGCGCGGGCCAAAATCCTTGCGAGACAACGCAATACAAGACCAGAGCACACCGCGCGAACAGGGCGGAGCGCACCCGTCGACTACAGCTCGGCGGCCAGCAGTTCGGCGATCTGAATCGTGTTGAGCGCCGCCCCCTTGCGCAGGTTGTCGCCCGAGACGAACAGCGCCAGGCCACGGCCGTCGGGCACTCCCGGATCCTGCCGGATGCGGCCGACCAGCGATTCGTCGACGCCCGCGGCGGCCAGCGGTGTCGGCACGTCGACCAGCTTCACCCCGGGCGCAACGGCCAACAGCTCGCGGGCCCGCTCCGGCGAGAGCGGCCGGGCAAATTCGGCGTTGATGGACAGCGAGTGGCCGGTGAACACCGGAACCCGCACGCAGGTACCGCTGACCAGGAGGTCCGGAATGCCGAGAATCTTGCGGCTCTCCGAGCGCAACTTCTGGTCCTCGTCGGTCTCACCCGAGCCGTCGTCGACCAACGATCCGGCCAGCGGCACCACGTTGAACGCGATCGGCGCGACGTACTTGCTCGGTGGCGGGAAGTCGACGGCACTGCCGTCGTGCACGAGTTGCTCGGCGTTGTCGATGACCGCGCGTGCCTGCGTCGCCAGCTCCTCGACACCGGCCAGGCCGCTGCCCGACACCGCCTGATAAGACGAGGCGATGAAGCGGGTCAGGCCCGCCTCGTCGTGCAGCACCTTGAGCACCGGCATTGCCGCCATGGTGGTGCAGTTCGGGTTGGCGATGATGCCTTTGGGCCGCCGGTGGGCGTCCCGGGTGAAGTTGACCTCGGAGACCACGAGCGGCACATCGGGGTCCTTGCGCCACGCCGACGAGTTGTCGATCACGGTGACGCCGGCCGCGGCGAACCGCGGCGCCTGAACCTTCGACATCGCTCCCCCGGCGGAGAACAACGCGATGTCCAGCCCGGTCGGATCGGCCGTCTCGGCGTCCTCGACCTCGATCTCCTGGCCGCGGAACGCCAGCTTGCGGCCCTGCGAGCGGGCCGAGGCGAAGAACCGGACGCTGGTCGCCGGGAAGTCGCGCTCGTCGAGCAACGTGCGCATCACCTGGCCCACCTGACCGGTGGCACCCACAACACCTACGGCAACCATCGTTACCGACCCGTCCCTGCGTACACCGTCGCCTCCTCGTCGCCGCCGAGCCCGAACGCCTCGTGCAACGCAACGACGGCCTTATCTAGTTCGGTGTCGCGGCAGAGGACCGAGATGCGGATCTCGGATGTGGAGATCAGCTCGATGTTGACGCCGACCGCGGCCAGCGCCTCACAGAAGGTGGCCGTGACGCCGGGGTGGCTGCGCATACCGGCGCCGATCAGCGAGACCTTGCCGATGTGGTCGTCATACAGCAGTTGCAGGAAGCCGATCTCTTCTTTGAGCGAGTCCAGCTTGGCCACCGCCACCGGTCCGCTGTCGCGCGAACAGGTGAAGGTGATGTCGGTCTTACCGTCCTCGACCTTCGACACGTTCTGCAGCACCATGTCGATGTTCACGTCGGCGTCGGCAACCGCCCGGAACACCTTGGCGGCGTATCCGGGGATGTCGGGGATCCCGACGATGGTCACCTTCGCCTCGCTGCGGTCGTGGGCAACGCCGGTCAGGATGGGGTCTTCCATGGCTATGTCCTTGATCGATCCGACGACGACGGTGCCCGGCTTGTCCGAGTAGGAGGACCGTACGTGCACGGGAAGGTTGTAACGGCGGGCGTATTCGACGCAGCGCAGCATCAACACCTTGGCTCCGCAGGCCGCCATCTCGAGCATTTCCTCGAAAGTGACCGTGTCCAGCTTGCGGGCGTTGGGCACGATGCGCGGGTCGGCACTGAAGATGCCGTCGACGTCGGTGTAGATCTCGCACACGTCGGCGCCCAGCGCGGAGGCCAGCGCGACGGCGGTGGTGTCCGAGCCGCCGCGACCCAAGGTAGTGACATCGCGGGTGTCCTGGCTGACGCCCTGGAACCCGGCGACCAACACGATCCGGCCCTCGTCGAGGGCGGCCTGCAGCCGGCCCGGGGTCACCTCGATGATCTTCGCGTTGCCGTGCGTGCCGGTGGTGATGACGCCGGCCTGAGAGCCGGTGAACGACCGAGCCTGGGCGCCCAACGATTCGATCGCCATGGCGACCAGCGCGTTGGAGATGCGCTCGCCGGCGGTCAGCAGCATGTCGAGCTCCCGCGGCGGCGGCACCGGGCATACCTGTTGGGCCAGGTCCAGCAGTTCGTCGGTGGTGTCGCCCATCGCCGAGACCACGACCACGACGTCGTTGCCCTGCTTCTTGGTCTCCACGATCCGCTCGGCAACTCGGCGGATCCGGTCGGCGTCGGACACCGAGGATCCGCCGTACTTCTGCACGACGAGCGCCACTGAAATCTTTTCCTGTCTGGGACGGGCCTGCATTAAGTCCACAACAGAATACGTGGCGGCGCATCTTGATTTACGCGGCGCCGAGGATCACAACCACCCTGCCCCGTCGTCATCCTGGAGGCCCCTGGCGAATCGCGCCAACCGCTGAAACCACCCCGGACGCCGGTCCAGCCACGGGTCGAACCATTCCTCCGAGGCGAACTTCGCGACGCCGACCGCGGTAATCACCGCGAACAGGAGCCCGAAGCCGGCATAGATCACGCCGGAGAACACCACGAACGCCTTGTCGTGATGGACGCGGATATCGATGCTCGAGCCCTGTTCGTGGCGATGAGCGGCCGTCCCCTGCAACTTCTCGACGTGAGACCGTCCCGCCGCGTCCCAGGTCACCGCGCACGCGAAACCCACCCGCTCGTTGACGCACGAAACGACCTGCGCCTGCGTCGGTGTGCCGACGAGGTAGGAGTAGTAGTCGTAGGCGGCCACGCCGAAGAACACCAGCGTCACCGCCACTCCCCCGGCGGCGAACAGTCGCGCTACGTAGCTGCGAAGGCGGGCCAACGGCACGCGGTGGTGCATGACTCACATTTTGGCCGATGGGCCGGGCGCGGTAGAGTTCACACCGTGCAGCGGGTGCTCCTTCTCGGACGCCGCGACGGGGTCTGATCCAGACCGGCTTCCCGTCGCGGGTGTTCGCGATGCGCCGGTCTGAGGTTCCTTCTCAAACATCCCTGGAGCAACGACCGTGACCAATCCCGATTCACCCGACGCTTACGTTTCAGCGCGCACCATCCACAAACCCGCCGGCCCGCCCAGGCCCGGCCAGCCGGCGTGGAATCCGCAACGCGGTACCGCGATGCCGGTCCACCGGTACCGCCCGTTCGCCGACGAGGTCGAGCCCATCCGGGTGGCCGATCGCACCTGGCCCGACCGCGTCATCGAGAACGCACCGCTGTGGTGCGCGGTCGACCTGCGCGACGGCAACCAGGCACTGATCGACCCGATGAGCCCGGCGCGCAAGCGCCGCATGTTCGACCTGCTGGTCCGCATGGGCTACAAGGAGATCGAGGTCGGATTCCCCTCGGCCAGCCAGACCGACTTCGACTTCGTCCGTGACATCATCACCGACGGTGCCATTCCGGACGACGTCACCATTCAGGTGCTGACCCAGTGCCGGCCCGAGTTGATCGAGCGCACCTTCCTGGCGTGTGAGGGCGCGGCGAACGTCATCGTGCACTTCTACAACTCCACCTCGATCCTGCAGCGTCGCGTCGTTTTTCGCGCCGACCGGGCCGCCGTGCAGGAGATCGCCACCGCCGGCGCACGCAAGTGTGTCGAGGAGGCGGCGAAGTACCCGGGCACCCGCTGGCGGTTCGAGTACTCGCCGGAGTCCTACACCGGGACCGAACTGGAGTACGCCAAGCAGGTGTGCGACGCCGTCGGTGAGGTGATCCAGCCGACTCCGGACAACCCGATCATCTTCAACCTGCCGGCCACCGTGGAAATGGCCACACCCAACGTCTATGCCGACTCGATCGAGTGGATGAGCCGCAACCTGGCGCGCCGCGACTCCGTCATTTTGAGCCTGCACCCGCACAATGACCGCGGAACGGCCGTTGCCGCAGCCGAATTGGGCTATCAGGCCGGCGCCGACCGGATCGAGGGCTGCCTGTTCGGCAACGGTGAGCGCACCGGCAACGTCTGCCTGGTCACACTGGGGCTCAACCTGTTCTCCCGCGGCGTCGACCCGCAGATCGACTTCTCCAACATCGACGAGATCCGTCGCACGGTCGAGTACTGCAACCAGCTGCCGGTCCACGAGCGTCACCCCTACGGCGGTGACCTGGTGTACACCGCGTTCTCCGGCAGCCACCAGGACGCCATCAACAAGGGTCTGGACCAGATGAAGTTCGACGCCGATGCCGCCGACAGCGATGTCGAAGACATGCTGTGGCAGGTGCCGTATCTGCCGATCGACCCCAAGGACGTCGGGCGCACCTATGAAGCGGTGATCCGGGTCAACTCCCAGTCCGGCAAGGGCGGGGTGGCCTACATCATGAAGGCCGACCACGGACTGGCCCTGCCGCGCCGGTTGCAGATCGAGTTCTCGCAGGTCATTCAGAAAATGGCGGACGGCGAGGGCGGTGAGGTGTCGCCCAAGGAGATGTGGGAGGCATTTTCCGAGGAGTACCTGGCCCCGATCCTGCCGCTGGAACGCATCAAGCAGCGGGTAGACGCGTCCGAAGAAGACACCGGCACCACCAGCATCACGGCCACCGTGAAGATCGACGGGACGGAGACCGAGATCAGCGGCACCGGCAACGGCCCGCTGGCCGCGTTCGTCGACGCGCTGAGCACGGTCGGGTTCGACGTCGCCGTGCTGGACTACTCCGAGCACGCGATGAGCGCCGGCGACGACGCGCAGGCGGCTGCCTATGTGGAGGCTTCGGTGGCCGGCAGGACCGTCTGGGGAGTCGGCATCGCGCCGTCGATCACCACCGCGTCGCTGCGCGCCGTGGTGTCGGCCGTCAACCGGGCCTCGCGCTAGCGACAGGGGCGGGCCCGGCCCCGCCGGGGCAGGGAGGCCGGGCCCGTGCTTTGAGGGGTTAGACGGCGAGCAGTCGTTCGAAGAACTCGCGGTAGTGCATCAGCGCGAGACGTAGGTCTTCGGTTGACGCCTCCTCACCGCGTGACCACTGTTCCTCCAGACGCGAACGCGCATGAGCGAATCCGGTGGTGAGCTGGTCGACCAGATCGGAGACCAGCACGTCGGCCTTCTGCACGCAGTCTTTGGGATCGTCGACGAAGGCCGCCTGTACGCCGGCCCAGCGCGCCCGCAGATCCGCGAGGTCTGCGTCTCCGAAAAGTGTTTCCTCCGTTGATGATCGGCTGGTCTCGTGGCCCGCCTCGTGGGAGGGTTGCACCGGCGCCGCGGGTGCCTGCTGCGGCGGCTGGGTGTCGTCGTATGCGGCCCGCTGGGTGTCGTCGTATGCGCCACTGGTGTCGGTTCGCTGATCGTGCGTGGTCATTTCTTTGCCTCCTGTGATGTTGTCTCCAAAAGCTTTTCGAACAACGCCCGGTAATGGACGAACGCTTCTCGCTGCTGTTCGGTGCTGACCTCGCCGTGCTGTTGCGAAAGATGAACAGCATGCGCAGCGCGGTAGTTGTCGACGATCTGCGGATGGTCCACCGAAATGTCGGCCGCCCGCTGGTCGAAATCGTCTACGGGATAGCCCCTTTCGCGCATCACATCGGTCACCAGCCGATCCGCGACGCCGACGGCGGCGGTGGGGTTGTCGACGAACGCCGTCTGCACCTGATTCCAGCGGGTGGTGAAATTCGACCGCGCGGCAGGCGGCAGCGGGACAATGTCGAGCTTCTCGTGCTTGTGTTCCCGCGCGATCAGCTCCTTCTCCGCTGCTTTCTGGCCTCCGGTCTCCGACACCAGGCGCTCGTATTCGGGGCCGTAGTGCTGTCTCAGTCGCTGTGTCCTGCGACGATTCATGGCGTAGCCGACCGCGCCGATCAGTAAGGCGACGGCGATTACGGCGAAGACCGCAATCAAAATCGTTTCCCAAGTGGGCATTTCGCGCTCCTCTCGTACATGTGTTGAATAACCGTCTGTCCCGGGGCTAAACGTCGATCGCGAAATCAGAAGTGATGTCGGGCAGCCACGTTGGGGCAGTGACCAATTCAGTCGACCACCCTTACGGGGGGTACTAATACACCCCTAAGGGGGTAATCTCCCCGGCATGCCGCCAGCATCCGGCACACCGATCACGATCGCGCTCGTCGATGACTACGACGTCGTCGTCAAGGGTGTCGCGAACATGCTTGACCCTTACCGCGAACGCATCGTGATAGCCGAACTCGATTCCTCCATGCCTCTCCAGGACACGGTCGACATCGTCCTGTACGACTCATTCGCTCAGCCGGAGTCCGATCACGAGGAGATCGCCCACCTGGTCGCCAACCCTCGGGCGCGTCGAGTTGTGGTGTACACCTGGAACTTTCACCCCGATCTCGTCGAAAGTGCAAGACAGCACGGGGCGCACGGCTATCTGTCGAAGACCCTGCCGGCACGTGAACTGGTTGCCGCCCTGGAGGCCGTGCATTCCGGTGACGTCGTGATCAGTGAGGTGGCAATGCGGGCGCGCAGCGCACCCGGGCTGGACTGGCCCGGCCGCTGCGAAGGACTCAGCGACCGCGAGGCGGAGATCCTGGCGCTGATCACCCAGGGCAAAAGCAACGCCGACGTCGCGCGGCTGACCTACCTGAGCCCCAACACGGTGAAGTCCTACATCCGCACGATCTACCGGAAGATCGGAGTCGAAAGCCGCACGCAGGCCGTGTTGTGGGGCGTCGATCACGGGTTCACCCCGGACCACCACCGCATCGACCACTGGCGCGGCGGCCCCTGAAAAACGGGGTCGCCAACCTCAGAACAGCGCGAACTGCTCGTCGACCATCGCGGTGTCCGCGAACTCCTCCATGCTGCGACCGCCCACCACCGCGCCGACGCCGTCCATGAACTGCACGTCGGAGACCACCGGCACTCCCAGTTGCAGGGCGTGATAGCCCTTGCCCTGTTCGGGCGCGG
Source organism: Mycobacterium sp. Z3061 (assembly GCF_031583025.1). NCBI lineage: Bacteria > Bacillati > Actinomycetota > Actinomycetes > Mycobacteriales > Mycobacteriaceae > Mycobacterium > Mycobacterium pumcae. The sequence goes on from NZ_CP134062.1 coordinate 6,474,276, forward strand.
GTTCGTTGCACACCACCAGGGAGGTCTCCCGGTCGACGTCGTCACTGTAGGCCAGCCCGGCGTACAGCATGCGTTCGACGAGTTCCTCGTGGGTGCGTCGCACCTCGGTTGCCAGCGCCACCCGCATGCCCTGGACCAGGGGCCTGCCCCGGACGTAGCGGCCGGGGTTGAGGTACGGGCAGGGCATCCGGGCGGCCAGCGCCTTCAAGGGCCGCAGCTCGTCATGCGTCACCCGGCCGTTGGGCCAGCGGTGCCGGGTCACCGGCCGCACCGGCAGCCAGATGTCGCGGTCCCGCGCCCGTTGCAGCGCCGGAGCCAGGATTCCGGTCAACACCATCGCGTCGTCGAACGCGTCGTGCGGCCGTTCCTGGGTGACTCCCCAGTGCGCGGCCAGCGTCTCCAGCCGGAGATTGTCGACGCCGAGTTCCAGGCGCCGGGCCAGTTCGACCGTGCACATCACGGAATCGACCGGCAGTTCCGCCTCGGCGATCTCGGCTTCGGCGGCCAGGAACGAGTAGTCGAAGGCGACGTTGTGGGCCACCAGCGTGCGGCCGCGCAGCACGTCAACCAGGTCTTCGACGATCTCGGCGAACTGTGGCTGATCTTCGAGCATCGCGGAGGTGAGCCCGTGCACGTGGGTGGGACCGGGATCCACGCCCGGGTTGAGCAAGCTCACAAATGACTGTTCCACGCGGCCGTCGGCGTCCAGGCCCAGCGCCGCGACGCTGATGATCCTGGCCTGACCCGGGCGAAAGCCCGAGGTCTCGACGTCGATGACGGCCCATCCCGCGTCCGGCTCACGCGCCGGGCGACCCCAGGACATCCGGTTCATGCCATGAGAATGGCACGTCCGACCGACATCGCTGGGTCGCTGCCGCGTCGTGTCGGCGGTTAACCTGCACGCATGATCACGACTCGCGCACGTCTGGCTCTTGCCGCCGGGGCAAGCGCGCGGTGGGCGTCGCGCGTCACCGGCCGCGGGGCCGGCGCCATGATCGGCGGACTGGTGGCGATGACTCTGGACCGGTCGATCCTGCGGCAGCTCGGGGTGGGCCGTCGCACCGTCATCATCACCGGCACCAACGGCAAGTCGACGACCACCCGGATGACCGCGGCGGCCCTGGGCACGCTGGGGGCCGTGGCCACCAACGCGGAGGGCGCCAACATGGACGCCGGGCTGGTGGCGGCGCTGGCGGCGGATCGCCGGGCCGGACTGGCGGCCCTGGAAGTCGACGAGATGCACGTGCCGCACGTGTCGGACGCGGTCGAGCCGACCGCCGTCGTGTTGCTCAACCTGTCGCGCGACCAGCTGGACCGGGTCGGCGAGATCAACGTCATCGAACGAACCCTGCGAGCCGGCCTGGCCCGGCATCCCAACGCCGTCGTGGTCGCCAACTGTGACGACGTGCTGATGACCTCGGCCGCCTACGACAGCCCCAACGTGGTGTGGGTGGCCGCGGGCGGCTCCTGGTCGAACGACTCGGTGAGCTGTCCGCGCAGCGGCGAGGTGATCGTGCGCGAGCAGGGCCATTGGTACTCCACCGGCGCCGACTTCAAACGGCCCAGCCCGCAGTGGTGGTTCGACCCGGAAGACGGCGGGATGCTGTACGGACCCGAGGGCCTCGCCGTCCCGATGCGGCTGGCCCTGCCGGGAGCGGTGAACCGCGGCAATGCAGCACAGGCGGTCGCGGCCGCCGTCGCGCTGGGCGCCGACCCGCGCAAGGCGGTGGCGGCCGTCTGCATGGTCGACGAAGTCGCCGGGCGGTACCGCACCGTGAAGATCGGAACGCACGACGCGCGGATCCTGCTGGCCAAGAACCCGGCCGGCTGGCAGGAAGCGCTGTCGATGGTGGACAAGCACGCCGACGGCGTGGTTATCGCGGTCAACGGGCAGGTTCCCGACGGCGAAGACCTGTCGTGGCTGTGGGATGTGCGCTTCGAACACTTCGAAGAGACCCGGGTGGTGGCCGCCGGCGAACGCGGCACCGACCTCGCGGTGCGACTCGGGTACGCCGGCGTCGAGCACACCCTGGTGCACGACACGGTTGCGGCCATCGAGTCCTGCCCGCCCGGGCGGGTCGAGGTGGTCGCCAATTACACCGCCTTTCTGCAGTTGAACCGGAGGTTGGCGCGGCGTGGCTGACTTGCGAACTGAACCGGTCCGGATCGGGCTCGTCCTGCCCGACGTCATGGGCACCTACGGTGACGGCGGCAACGCCGTAGTGCTGCGCCAGCGGTTGCTGCTGCGGGGCATCCCCGCCGAGATAGTCGAGATCACGCTGGCCGATCCGGTGCCCGACTCGCTGGACCTCTACACACTCGGCGGCGCGGAAGACTATGCCCAGCGGTTGGCCACCCGGCATCTGCTGCAGTACCCGGGTCTGCAGCGGGCGGCAGAGCGTGGTGCCCCGGTGCTGGCGATCTGTGCCGCGGTCCAGGTGCTCGGCCACTGGTACGAGACGTCGTCGGGTGAGCGGGTGGACGGCGTCGGCATGCTGGACGCGACGACGTCGCCGCAGGAAAAACGGACCATCGGCGAGCTGGTGTCCAAGCCGCTGCTGCCCGGTTTGTCGCAGCGGTTGACCGGTTTCGAGAACCACCGCGGAGGGACGGTGCTGGGACCGGCCGCGTCGCCGCTGGCCGCGGTCACCAGGGGCGCGGGCAACCGCGCCGGCGACGGTTTCGACGGCGTGGTGCAGGGCAGCGTGGTGGCGACGTACATGCACGGGCCGTGCCTGGCGCGCAATCCGGAGCTTGCCGACCATCTGCTGAGCCAGGTGGTGGGCGAGCTGCCGCCCCTGGAGCTACCCGAGGTGGACCTGCTGCGCCGGGAGCGGCTGGGAGCCTAGAGCGCTTGGAGCCAGTCGCCCAGGCCCTCGAACGCGGGGCTGTTTGCCAGTGCCGCATACAGGGGCGTGTCTGCCGCAACCGCATGGCCGACCGCCGGGGTGATCTGCGCTTCCGTCGCCACGGGACCGCCTGCGCCGCCGCCGCTCACCACGGTCTCGGCCTGCAACGCCGCCTGGTTGGCGGCGTCCACGGTGGAGTAGGACTGCGCGCCAGACCTCAGCAGGTGCACGAACTGGTCATGGAAAACGGCGGCCTGCGCGCTCAGTTGCTGGTACGCCTGGCCGTGCCAGCCGAACATCGCCGATAGCGCCGCCGACACCCCGTCGGCACCCGGTGCCGGCACGGCGGTCGTCGGCGCCGCCACCGCGGCGCTGGTCGCCGCAAGGTTGGATCCGATCCCCGCCAGGTCCGCCGATGCCGCCTCGAGCAATTCCGGTCTTGCGCTTACGAACGACATCGCCATCCCTTCTGCCGCCGACGGGGTTCGACGCGGCGGCTCAGTAATGCATTTCGTCCGTCGTGCCCGAAGCGTTATCAGAAGAGCGCGACGGATTTAGAATCCCCCCGGGGGATGGAAGAAACGGATCGCCATGGCCCCTGGTTTCAAGACGAGCGTTGCCGCAGCGGTCGGTCTCGCGGCCGTGACCTGCTCGCTGCTCGGATTCCCCAGCACGGCCCAGGCCGATCCGAGCACCGGCGGGATGCACGGTGACCCGGGCGCCGCCGCACCCTACTGGCGCTACCAGAAGCAGGACCGCGACTGCGGGGAGATGGCCGTGGCCGACGTCATCGGTCAGATCACCGGCAACCAGATCTCCGAGGAGGAGATCGACGACGCGGCCGGGAACATCCCCAGCACAGCCCATGCCGGACCGATCTACACACCGGGGAACAGGACCAGCAACCGGGACCTCCCGGTCCTGCTGGCGCACTACGGCATCCAGGCCGACGAGACCAGGAGCGACACGGCCGCCCTGGAACGTGCCCTGGACCAGGGCCGCAAGGTGATCGCCGGGGTCAACAACAGAATCCTGTGGGACGAGGGCGGCGACCGCAGCCGGGAGAACCACTTCGTGGTCGTCACCGGGATAGACACCCGAACCGGGGTGGTGCACGTCAACGACAGCGGGATCAAGGCCGGCCGCGACGAACAGATTTCGCTCGCCACCTTCGAGGCGGCATGGGCCACCAGCGGCAACTTCGCCGTAGTGACCAGGTGACCCGGCTCAGACCATGGCGCGGCGACCGGTGAGCGCGCGACCCAGCGTCAGCTCGTCGGCGAACTCCAAGTCGCCGCCCATCGGCAACCCGGACGCGATGCGCGTCACGGTCAAACCGGGGATGTCGCGCAGCATCCGCACCAGGTAGGTGGCGGTCGCCTCGCCCTCGGTGTTGGGGTCGGTGGCGATGATCACCTCGGCGATGTCGACGTCGTCGACGCGCTGACCGATGCGGGTGAGCAACTCACGGATTCGCAACTGCTCGGGCCCGATTCCCGACAACGGATCCAGCGCACCGCCCAGAACGTGATACCGACCGCGGAACTCGCGGGTGCGCTCGACGGCCTGAATGTCTTTCGGCTCCTCGACCACGCACACCAGCGAGCCGTCGCGGCGTGGATCGGCACAGATCCGGCACCGCTCGTCGTCGGACACATTGCCACAGACGGCGCAGAACCGGACGCCGTCGCGGACCTTGCCCAGCACCGCGGTCAACCGATCGATGTCCGGCGGCTCCACCGACAAAAGATGGAAAGCGATGCGTTGCGCGCTCTTGGGTCCGATGCCCGGCAGTTTGCCGAGCTCGTCGATCAGGTCCTGAACCGGTCCCTCAAACATTCCGAAGTTCAGACCCCCGGCACACCGGGCGGCGGTCCCGGAGGGGCGGGCGGACGCATGCCACCGGCCAGGGCACCCAGGCGCTCCTGCGCCATCGTGGTGACCTGCCGGGACGCGTCGCCCATCGCGCCGACGATCAGGTCCTGCAGAGTCTCGATGTCGTCCGGGTTTACGACCTTCGGGTCGATCGTCACGCCGACCACCTCACCGCTGCCTTTGACGACGACCTTGACCAGGCCCCCGCCTGCCTGACCATGCACCTCGGAGTTCGCCAGCTGCTGTTGGGCTTCCAATAGTTTCTGCTGCATCTGCTGCGCCTGCGCCAGCAGCTGCGACATATCGCCTCCGGGTTGCATGACAGTCCCCTCGCATCTTGGTCTCGAGTTGGTTTCGCCTGCGGTTGTCGGGCGATTTGAAACATTCAGCGTAGTCCGCGCCGCGTTACCTTGGCGCAGTGGACGTACCTGTAAGCCTGCGTGTCGGTTTAGCCATGCTCGTCGGGGTGCTCGTCGCCGCCGTCATGCCGCTCATGCCCAAAGCCGCCGCGGCGCCGGGCAGCCTGGCCGGCATGGTGGTGTTCATCGATCCCGGCCACAACGGCGCAAACGACGCGTCCATCGGCCGTCAGGTACCCACGGGCCGGGGCGGCACCAAGGACTGCCAGGCCAGCGGAACGTCGACCAACAGCGGATATCCCGAGCACACCTTCACCTGGGACACCGCGCTGCGCCTGCGCGCCGCGCTCAACGCGCTGGGAGTGCGCACCGCCATGTCACGCGGCAATGACAACGCGCTGGGCCCGTGCGTCGACGAACGCGCCAACATGGCCAACGCGCTGCACCCCAACGCGATCGTCAGCCTGCACGGTGACGGCGGCCCGGCGTCCGGCCGCGGTTTCCACGTCAACTACTCGTCCCCGCCGCTGAACGCCGCCCAGGCCGGGCCGTCGGTGCAGTTCGCCCGCGTCATGCGGGACCAGCTGCAGGCGTCGGGCATTCCGCCGGCCAACTACATCGGCCAGGGCGGCCTGTACGGACGAGCGGATCTGGCCGGACTCAACCTGGCCCAGTACCCATCGGTCCTGGTGGAGCTGGGCAACATGAAGAATCCCGCGGACTCGGCGCTGATGGAGTCCGCGGAGGGCCGGCAGAAGTACGCCGACGCGCTGGTGCGCGGCGTCGCGGGATTCCTGGCAACCCAGGGGCAGGCTCGCTAGCTCTCGAGTTCCTTCTTCAGGTTGTCCAGCACCTCGCCCTGGATCTTCTTCAGCCCTAGCGGTGCGAACGTCTTCTCGAAGAAACCTTTGACGCCGCCGGCACCCGTCCAGGTGGTCGTCACGGTGACGCTGGAACCTGGCCCGGCGGGCGCCACCGTCCAGTTGATGACCATGGACGAATTGGCGTCTTTCTCGATGACGGTGTGACCCGCGACGTCGACGTTCACCTGCACGTCGCGCACCCGCGACTTGGTCGCCTGCAGCCGCCACTTGGCGACCGTGCCCTTCCCCTGGCCGCCCTCGAGCACCTCGTAATCGCTGTACTGCGGCGAGAGGATCTTCGGGCGGACAGTTTTATAGTCGGCAACCGCGTCGAGCACCTTCGCGGGCTCCGCCTGGATCAAGACGGTGCTGGTTGCTTTCACCTGTCCCATCAGGTGTCACTCCTCTGCTAGGTAGCCGTTTGTCGTGGACCACGATACGTACGGCCGACCGAAGGATCAGAGACCAGGCGTCAATTGCCCTCCATCAAGGCGTACAGCCACGTAAAAAGCGCAAAACCGATCAGCGCAAGGACTCCCAGCGCGACTCCAGCCAGGAGCGCAGCGCAACCCAGCACGATCCCAGCTATCGCGAAGCGGCTACCGCCGGCCTCGCCGCGCCGGGCACGGCTCAGGGCAGCACCTCCGACCACCACCGCCACGGCGCCCACGATCGCCCCGCCGAAAATCGGCCAGCCGTTCCCCAATGGAATTGCCGTTGAGTCCACCGCCCAGGCGATGACCGCGATCACCAACGCAGCCGTCCCCAGACCGTTCTTCGGGCGGTGCGCGGATTCGGTCATCGTTGTGACTCCATGGACCGCTCTCGTTCAGTTCGGCACGGCACAGCCCGGCATGCATGTCAGGTCGACTGCCGGAAATATTGCGCTACCTCGGCGGCACCGGAAAAGGGTCTTTCGGCCCCGGGTCGGGTGATGGCGTTGAGGCTGTTTCGGCCTTGCTATGCCGGTGACGCCGTCAGCCCTCGATGCGGCGGGCGCCCAACTCGCTCTGCAGCAACTCGAGGGCGACCTCCTCGGGGTCGCGGCGCGGCTGGGACGGGTCGCTGCGGCCGGCTTCGGCGAGCATGCTTTCCTCGTCATCACGGTCGTCGCGCGCAGCGAAATCCGGCTCGGGCGCAGGCTCCTCGACCTTGGCCGGCGCCGCGCTGATATCGGCCGCGGCGGGCGGACCGGTTTCGCAGCGCACCCGCCAGTTCACCCCGAGGGCGTCTTTGAGTGCCTCGACGATGACGTCGGCGTTGCGTTGTTCGGAGAGCCTCCTGGCCAGCGGCGCCGCCTCGTGGGTGAGCACCAGCGTGTTGTCCTCTACCGCCAGAACCGTTGCGCCAGAGAGCATGACGGCGGTGGTGCGGCTGCGCTCGCGGACCTTGTCGCGCACCGTCGGCCACATACTGCGTACCGCGGCCGCGTTCAGTTCGCCAGGGGCCGGAGTTGAGGCGGCCGGCGCGGGCGCCGGTGCTGGTGTGGGTGTGGGTGGCGGCGGTTCCGGCTTGGGCTCCGGCGCCGGGGCGGGTTCGGGGGGCGGCGCGGTTGGACGCTGGACCGAGCGGCGCACCGGCGCGGGACGAGCTGGGGGGGCGGTGGCCGCCGGTTCGGCATCGGTGGCCGGGATGGACATGGCCAGCCGTGTCTCGATGCGTTCGACACGTTGCAGCAGCGCCGACTCGGCGTCGCTGGCCGAGGGCAGCAGCAGCCGCGCGCACACCACTTCCAGCAGCAGCCGCGGCGCCGTCGCGCCGCGCATCTCGCCCAGGCCCGCCTGAACCACCTCGGCGTAGCGGGTCAGGGTGGCCGGGCCGATGCGGGCCGCCTGCTCGCGCATCCGATCCAGAATGTCCTCGGGCGCATCGACCACACCGCGGGCTACCGCATCGGGCACCGCCTGCAGCACTATGAGGTCGCGGAAGCGCTCCAACAGATCGGTGGCGAAACGCCGCGGATCGTGGCCCGCATCGATCACCGACTCGACGGCCCCGAACAACGCCGCGGCGTCGCCCGCGCCCAGGGCGTCGACGGCATCGTCGATCAGTGCCACGTCGGTGGCACCGAGCAGGCCCAGGGCCCGCTGGTAGTGCACCCGGCCGCCGTCGGATCCGGCCACCAGCTGATCGAGTACCGACAGGGTGTCCCGGGGCGACCCGCCCCCAGCCCGGATGACGAGCGGATACACCGCCTCGTCGACGACTACGCCTTCCTGCTCGCAGATACGGCCGATCAGCGCCCGCATGGTGCGCGGCGGCAGCAGCCGGAAGGGGTAGTGGTGGGTGCGCGACCGGATGGTCGGCAGCACCTTCTCCGGTTCGGTGGTGGCGAAGATGAAGATGAGGTGTTCGGGCGGCTCCTCAACGATCTTGAGCAGCGCGTTGAAGCCCGCAGTGGTGACCATGTGCGCTTCGTCGACGATGAACACGCGATAGCGGGACTGGGCCGGAGCGTAGAAGGCGCGGTCGCGCAGTTCGCGGGTGTCGTCGACGCCGCCGTGGCTGGCCGCGTCGAGTTCGACGACGTCGATGCTGCCGGGTGCGTTGGGCGCCAGCGCCTGGCAGGAGTCGCAGACGCCACACGGAGTCGGCGTCGGGCCCTGCTCACAGTTCAGCGATCGCGCCAGGATGCGCGCCGAGGATGTCTTCCCGCAGCCGCGTGGCCCGGAGAACAGATAGGCGTGGTTGATCCGGCCCGCCTGCAGGGCGACGGACAACGGCTCGGTGACGTGCTCCTGCCCCACCACCTCGGCGAAGGTTGCCGGTCGGTACTTGCGGTAGAGAGCCACGTGAGCAGGCTACCGACGCCCGGTGACGATGCGCGCCCCGGAGGGCGCGAGGAGGAGGCGGGCCATCAACCCAGCCCGGTGACGATGCGCGCCCCGGAGGGCGCTCTCTTGTGCACTCCCGCGCTGAGTGTGCGCGTACCGCGATACCCGTCGGCGCGTCGCCGCAGTGGACGCACACGCGATGCGGAGGATGCACACTCAAGCCCCGCGCAGCACCCGCAAGCAGCGGTGTTGATGCTGCGCTCAGGGCGGAGGCCACTCGCACTTCTGCGCCGTGGGCGCAGAGCCAACTAGAGCAGGGACTCCGTCGCCGCCAGCAGAGCACAGGTCGACAGCCCGTCGACCGCGTCGCGCAGGTCCGGCAGCGACGGGAAGGACGGCGCGATGCGGATGTTCTTGTCCTCCGGATCCTTGCGGTGCGGGAAGGACGCGCCCGCTTCGGTGACCGCGATGCCGGCGTCCTTGGCAAGCGCGACGGTGCGGCGCGCCGTGCCGGGCAGGACGTCGAGACTGACGAAATAGCCACCTTTGGGATCGGTCCAGGAGGCGATCTTGGAGTCGCCGAGGCGCTCAGACAGGATCTCGGCCACCAGAGCGAACTTCGGCGCCAGGATCTGCTGGTGGCGCTGCATATGCAGCCGTACTCCGTCGGCGTCGCCGAAGAAGCGCAGGTGCCGCAGCTGGTTCACCTTGTCCGGGCCGATCGACCTTTTCGCGGCGTACTGCAGGTACCAAGCGATGTTGCCCAACGAGCCGCCGAAGAAGGCCACCCCGGCGCCGGCGAAGGTGATCTTCGAGGTGGAGGCGAAGATGTACGGCCGGTTGGGGTTGCCGGCCTTGGTGGCCAGGCCCAGCACGTCCACCTGGCGAACGAAATCGTGCGTCAGCGTATGCACCGCGTAGGCGTTGTCCCAGAAGAGCCGGAAGTCCGGCGCCGCGGTCCGCATCTGGACCAGTCGCCGCACGGTCTCCCACGAGTAGGTGATCCCGGTGGGGTTGCCGAACACCGGAACCGTCCACATTCCCTTGATCGCGGGGTCAGCCGCGACCAGTTCTTCGATCAGGTCGACGTCCGGACCGTCCTCCACCATCGGAACGGGGATCATCTCGATCCCCATCGTCTCGGTGATGGAGAAGTGCCGGTCGTAACCGGGAACGGGGCACAAGAACTTGACGGCCGGCTCGTCTTTCCAAGGCCGCGGTGAATCCACACCGCCATGCAGCATGGAGAAGACGACGGCGTCGTGCATGAATTCCAGGCTGGCGTTGTTGCCCGCGATCAGGTTCTGCACCGGCAGGCCGAGCAGTTCGGCGAAGATCTCGCGCAGTCCGGGCAGCCCGTGCAGGCCGCCGTAGTTGCGGGTGTCGGTTCCCTCCGCATCGCGAAAGTCGTCCCCGGGCAGCGTCAACAACCGGTTGGAGAGGTCGAGTTGCTCCGGTGAGGGCTTTCCGCGCGTCAGGTCCAAAGACAGCTTCTTGGCCTGCAGTTCCGCGTACTCCTGCTGGTGGCGCGCGTGCAGAGCCGAGAGCTCTTCGGGGCTGAGGGACTCGAACGACACCAGGGACCCTTCCCGTCGAAACGCATATCGAGCGTGGGCATAAGGGGACCCCGCGCACCCGACAGAGCCCATTGACCCTTGCTGCCTTCCGGCCCTGGGGGAGTTCACAGGATAGACGCCGCGCGGGGTCCAACGGCGAGTGTAGTACCTGGGTTTCTCGGCGCGGCGGCGGCCGCGAGAACACCCGGCCCGCATCAGCAGCTACCATGACCACGGAGGATTCGCCTAGTGGCCTATGGCGCTCGCCTGGAACGCGGGTTGGGTTAACAGCCCTCGCGGGTTCAAATCCCGCATCCTCCGCTGTACGGTCTGCCGTTTGACCAGGACCGATACCGGAACCGGCTGTCGGGCCCGGTCAATTTTCGGCGGCTTGGGTTCACCAGCTTGAGGGAGTGGTATGGGGCGCAAGGTCGCCATCCTGTGGCACGCATCGTTCACGATCGGCGCCGGCGTCCTCTACTTCTATTTCGTCCTGCCGCGGTGGCCCGAGCTGATGGGCGACATCAGCAGTGGCGCGGGGATGACGCTGCGCATCGTGACCGGTGCCCTGCTCGGCCTGGCCGCCTTGCCGGTGGTGTTCACGCTGTTGCGCACCCGCAAGCCGGAACTTGCCGTGCCTCAGCTGGCGCTGACCATCAGAACCTGCTCGATCGTCGCGCATGTGCTGGCCGGGGTGCTGATCATCGGCACCGCGATCAGTGAGCACTGGTTCAGCCTCGATACCGCCGGCCAGTGGTTGTTCGCGATCTACGGTGCCGCCGCGGCGATCGGGGTGCTCGGGTTCTTCGCGTTCTATCTGTCGTTCGTCGCTGAGCTGCCACCCCCGCCGCCGAAACCGATCAAGCCGAAGAAGGTCAAGGAACGCCGGATCCGCGGGAAGAAGCGCGGGAAGGCCGGCGTGGCGGTGGCCGAGGACGACGAAGACGAGGACGAGGACACCGAAGACGAGGACACCGGGGACACCGGGGAGACCGAGGACACCGACGCGGCCACCGAAGAGACCTCGGAACAGGAAGAGGCCACGGAAACCGTCACCGCCGAAACCGAAGACGAGGCTGCCGCCGAAACCGTCGAGGCGCCCGCCCCGGTGCCGAGCGAGGAATCAGCGCCGGATGAGGCGGCCGCAGAGACCGTCGAAGCCCCGGCACCGGCCTCGGAGAAGACGGTCGAGTCGTCCGCGCGGTTACGTAACCGCCGCCCCACCGGCAAGACCTCGCACCGCCGCCGGCGCACCCGGGGCGGCGTCGCCGTCGAGGAGTAGTTCCTGCGCTACACCAGGATCACCGGGATGTCGGTGTTCTCGTCGGTGTGATAGCTCGCGCACACCCGGTGGTAGCCGTCCGCGATCTGTAACGGGACACCGGTCGCGTAGTTCCCGCGGATCAGCAGAATGGGCGACAGCGGTTGCCCCTTCTTGATCTTGGCCAGGTCCGCCGCCACGTGTGGGTTGTCCGCGTCGAGCAACCTCAACTGTGCGGCCCGGAGTATGTCCTTGGCTTTCTTGTGCACGACGTCACCGGCCCGGAGTTGTGCGGTCAACTCGTCGACGGTGTGCGCGTCGGCCACCAGTGCCAGATAGTCGGCGGCGGCCGGAAAGTCGTGACTCTCCGGCTTTTCCAGCCACTTCACGCTTGCCATGCCGCAACCATAATTGGGATCGGTAGCGGCAGCGGCGATCTGTACTTCTCCCATGACGACGCCATCGGGGCGGCGCATGACGGAAGGAAGTCCAGTGAAGCGTGTTATCGCGGTGGCGATCGGAACCCTTGGCTGCGCGTCGGCGCTGGTCGGATGTTCCAGCGGCGGCCACAGTGCCAGCCCGGCGTCGAACGGCCCGGCGAGCGTGGCCACCAACGGCGGCGCGGGAACCGAGGTCAAGGTCGGCGGCTCGGACCTGCCGGGCCTGAACCCCTCCTCGGTGACCTGCGTCAAGCAGGGCGGCAAGATCAACATCGGCAGCGGTTCGACCGGCGGCCAGCAGGCGCTGGCGGTGGTGATGGCCGACGGCAACCCGCCCACTGTTGAGTCGCTGGCCATGGTCGTCGACGGCAACGCCCTGTCGGTCGCCGACAACATGGGTTCCAAGGTCGGCTCGGCAAAGGTGTCGGTGGACGGCAAGACCTACACGATTACCGGTCAGGCTCAGGGCGCTGACCTGAAGAACCCGATGGCCGGAATGATCACCAAGGACTTCAACATCAAGGTCTCGTGCGGCTGACGAGGGGCGGTTCGGAGCGGCGGACGTGCACTGCACGTCCGCCGTTCCGGATTGGACGCAGGACTTATGATGCAGCCGTGTCGATCTCCGACGACATCGAGCGTGCGCTCGAGCAGGCCCACAGCCTGGCGTTTGCGGCCGACGAGGCCGCGGCCAGGGAGCTGCTGCTGTCGCTGATGCCGCGGATCGAGCAGGAGGATCGCGACGATCTGCTGCTGGAAGTCTTTGCTCAGCTCGGCGCCGTCTACCTGGTTCGGGGAGCCAATGACGGTGTGCGCGAATGCATTCAGCGCATCCGGGAGCCCCTGGTGATCTATCGGGGAATTCGGGCCGGCACGCTGCCGGAGGCGGCCGAGAAGGTGCGCATGTCACAGTCCGAGATCGACCGGATGATCTGCCGCTACTCGCGACGGGCGCAGTTTCTGCAGATCGGTTTGGCCGCGGCGGAGGGCGACCATGAGCAGGCCCTGGCTGCCCTGGATCTGCTGAGCGAACCCGGCTCCGATCTCCCCGATCTGGCCGGCGAACACGCGAACCTGATCACCCACGCCCGGGTCCTGTGCGCGACGGCATTGTGTGACGATGACCTGCACGTGCAGTCCGCTCCGATGTGGGATCAGGTGCTCGACGTCTTGGACCGGTCCGCCGCCGGCACCGAATATGCCGAGTACATCTGGGTTTTGGCGGCCACCGGGTACGGACGATTCTGCATCGAGACCGGGCGTCTAGCGGAAGCCGAGCCCTGGTTGCGTCGGGCGGGAGCGCGTGCCCAGGCCAGAGGATGGCAACTGGCTGACGCACGAACGAAATTGGAGCGGGCGGCGGCCTGCTGGTCGGTCGGCGACCACGTCATGACCGAGCAATTGGCCTCGGAGGCTTATCAGGTGATCAGCGGATACGCACGGGCACACGACGTGTCCCGCTGCTGGCTCTACCTCGGCCTCACCCGCCTAGGCAGCGGCGCCCTCGAAGAAGCCGACCGGTGCTGGGAACAGGCCGAACAGCATTGGCGCGAACTGGGCAAGCCCCTGTACCTACACCGCATTCTGCTGCAGCGCAGCTGGATTGCGATTTTCTGGGGCCGGTTCGCCGAGGCTGTCGAGCTGATCGCCCAGGCCCGCGAGTTGCTCGACTCCTCCCCGCGCAGCAGCTGGCTGCAGTACGCACTGCTCGACAACCACCTCGGCACGGTGTGGCGGGCCGATGCGTTGTCGGACATGGGATTCGACGGATCGGGCGACCCGGAGGAGTCGTTGCAGGAAACCGAGGCACGCCAGGCCGAGTCGCTGGGAATCCTGCGCGGCGAGGTGGGCACCCCGGAGTATTGGCGCGCGATGAAGAAGCTGGAACAGGCCGCCGAACTCAAGGTGCCCGCCGCGCTGGCCGTCGACTCGGTGCGTTATTCGATCGCCGACGCCGATGCACGATCACGCTGGGCGGCACGCATTTCGGCACCTGTGCTGGCAAGCGCCTTCGCCGTCGCCTGGGAATGGGAGAACACCCAACTGATCAGCGAATTGGTCGAATACCACAGTGCGCGCGGGACTTTCAACGCCGAACACCAGGAGCGCCGGATCGGCGAGTGGGAGTCGACCGCCGCTGCGCCGGGGTTCATCGAAGCCGGCGACGAACTCACACCGGCCATCGCGGCCGCGGGTCCGTCCGGGACGCAGGGGGATTCGCTGACCCGGCTGGGACCGTTGCCCCCATTGCAGATGCAGCCCGGGACGACGGCAATCATGAGCCACTATCGCGAATTGGCGCTGCAGCGGTACGGCCGTGCGGTCACCGCACCCGAGCCGGCGTGGGCGACCTGGCCGTGAGCGATCCGGACCGGCAAACCCTGGTACTGCGGTATGCCGACGTCGGGATCGCCACCTACGCGAGCCTGTGGGTCGTCGGCGAGCCGTCGCGAACCGTCAACTGGGTGGTGGAGGAGCCAATCCTGTTGGCTGCGTTGCAAGAACTCGCCGGGGCCCTACCCGAGCCGCACGGGGACGAATCCCGTCGGGACGCCATCGAGAGGGCGCTGTCGCACGGTGCCTTCGCAACACCGGATACCGAGTTGACGGCGGCCTACATCCTCGGGGTGCTGTTGATCGGTGCCGCGGGCTGGCAACTCCTGTCCGAGTGTGTCGCATCGCCGCGGCCCACGTTGTTCATCTCCCCCAGCGCCCGGCTGGCCAGGGTTCCGTGGGGGCTGTTGGCGCTGCCGAAATCCGGTCCGAGCAAAGAGGAACTGGTGCGGGCCCGCCAGGATGCCATTACCGCCAGCGGCCGGGTCGCCGCCCGGATTCCCTGGCAACTTGCCTTCGGTGGCCAAGGTGTCAGAGACCACACCGACGGGCACCGGTTGATGGAGCTGGCCGAGGTGCTGCTGGCGGTGCCGCAGAACATCGTTCACGCGCCGCGCACGGCCGCGCGCTGGGACGACAGGCGAGACGGCCCACCGATTCTGATCCTGGATCCCCGCGTGCCCGGGCAGCGGCCGGACTCGGCCCTGGGCTCGGTGCTCGGCAGGCCCTCGGAGCACACACCATTGGCGCGGCACTTCGCCGAGCTGATGCAGCGGCGCGCGGTGCTACCCCGCGCGGAAAGTTCGGTTGAACTCTTCCGCCGCCAGGACGCTGACCGTAGGTGGCTGGCGGAGTTGCTGCTGGAGAAGCCGAGCCGGCTGGTCTACGTCGGACATGCCAGCTCCGCCGATGGCGAGTCGGGCCGGGCCGATCGGGCGGCGCTGCATCTGGCGTGTACCGCGGCCGTACCCGGCGACGCGGCGGCCATCGGCAATCACCGGCCCCTGACCGCGTCGGATCTGATGTCGCTGCGTCTGCCGATGCCGCCCCGGGTGGCGCTGTTGGCCTGCGCCTCAGGCGGCGACTACCAGTTCGACGAGGCGACCGGACTGGTCGCCGCGATGATCCTGGGCGGGGCGCAGCTGGTGACCGCCACGCTTTGGTCGCTGCCCACTACCGCGGCGTACCGCCAATTCGCGCTGCCCACCGGCGATCTCGACCCGATGGCCGATGTCGTGTCCGCCGTCGATGCCGCACACCAGGAGCCCGATGCCGGGTACGCCGTAAATCGCTGGCAGCGTGCGCAAATGCGCCGCTGGCGGGACGGGGATGTCACCGCCAGCCCGGTGCACTGGGGCGCGCTGGTCACTTTCGCCGTCGACGGTGCGCGATGACGTCAGACCAGCGCCAGACCCGATGCCCGGACAGCCAACACGTCATCCGGCAGCGAAAGCTCCTCGCGCGCAGCGGGATCGAAGGCGACCAGCATCACCAGCCCGGGCCGTAGGGTGGACAGGTCCGCTCCGGATTCGTGGTCCATCAACCGGCCGACGAAAGTGTCACCGTGCACGCTCGAGACCTCGATCCAGATCTGGCGCTCTCCGCCAACGGCTTCCGGTCGGTCGTCGACGACCGTGCGCACGGTACCCACCCCGACGGCAAGCCTGTCCGAGCCGCTCCGTACCCGCCGGGCGATCCGGGCGGCCCACACCGCGAAGATCGCGGCGACGACGATACCGGCCACTGATATCCACAACTGGTTGCTGTTCATGCGACCAGCTTCGAGCCGCCCGAGAGCTACCGAACCCAACTTTTCGAGTACCGGAACTTTTGCCGGTGCCCCTATTCTGTGGTCATGAGCGCCGATCCGCAGGCCCAGCCTGCCGCCGACAGCCGTGTGGCGGGTCAACCCCGCCGCGCGGTGATCGACCGGGCCTGGCGCGCAATCGGTCCCGGTGTCGAGGTGCTCAGCAGCGATGACGGCGGCCCGCTGACCCGCACCGTCAAACGGATCATCGACCCCCTGGTCCTGCGCCTGCGGGCCAACCCGCAGTTCTCCACACCCGCCGTCGGTACCGACACGGCCGCCGAGATGCACGACCTGATCGTCGGCAACGGCGCTCAATTGCGTTTCGCCGCAGCCTGGTTCGAGGTGCTCAAACTCGAGCGTCGCAGGCTGCGGATTCGCAGCGGCAACGCCCAGGAACTGTACTTCCCGGTGTGCTTCGAACTGGCGGTGACCAAAGGCGCACCCACGCCACAAGATCGCGAGGCCGCCGCCGCGGTCCTGCACGAGGTGCACCAGGGCCGGGACCGCACCGCGATCGAGGTGCTCAACGACTACGTCGCCGATCCGGGCGTCGTCGCCGCCCTGGCGGCCCAACTGGAGGCCAGCTGGGGCGACGTCCGGGCCGAGGCGGCGGTACTGGAACCGTTCCTGGCGGCGCTCAGCACGGTGCTCGGCCCGGCCCGCAGCCACACCGCGGCCACGGCTCGCCAACGGGTGTGGTCTTCGGTGGTCGCTGATGCCACGCCGTACAACCTGGGCGCCCTGGTCCGGGTGGACGGGGCCGAACTGCCGTGGTCGATCGTCGAACTCGGCCTGAGTTCCGTTGCACCGCAACGACAACCGCGCGTGGCCGGCGGCTCCGACAGTGACCGTCCGCTGGATCGCACGGTGGTGGATCGGGTGCGCTCCACACTGCGGCGCGCCCTGGACCGCGACGCGTTGCCGGACGTCCCGTTGCTGTGCGAAGAGGAGGTCGACCGGGCCTGCGCGCCGTGGGGGTTGCTGGCCGAGGACAAGCAGGCAACGCTGGTGGCGGGCATCGAGGTCGCCGGCGAGCTCGCGCCCCTGGACCGGTCGGTCACCAGCCGTTATGCGCTGGCCGCACAGATCCAGGCGCGGCTGCGCAAGGAGGCTTACGTGTTGCATGCGCGGCGCTATCTGGCCGAGGGCGGGCCGATCCATCCGCGGCAACAGCAGGTGGTCGAAGACCTGGCCAGATATCGGCAGCCGTATCTGAGCCGGCTGTGGGCGCGGCTGCACGGACGCGATGTGTGGCAGGAGCCCTGCGAGGACGTCGACGACGTGCGGTCGCTGCTGGAGGGTGTGGCCAGGTCCGTCAGCCTCGACCATCGGCAACGCATCAAGTCCATGCTGGAACTGCAGGTGGCCGGATGAGACTGGTGGGGTCCGTGGAGCAGCCGCTGCCGCTGGTGGCGGTGCTGGAAGTCAGCGGCGCGGTGCTGACGTGGGTCGTCGACGATCCGGCCGGGGCTGACGCCGCGCAGATCGACTTCACCGACGCCGCCCGCGCCGACTGGCTGTGGCAGGTGGTCGGCGCGTCGGGCCACGTCGCCCTGCTGTCGTCCGCCGGGGAAGCTCAGGAGGCCGGCAGCCTCGACATCGCCCCGGGAGCACTGGCCCCGCTGCACCGCCTGGCCCTGGGGCACTGGCTGCGGCGCTGGTGGCCGGCCAGCCAACGCGACGGCATCCCCGCCCTGGACCGGGCCCTGCTCGACGCCGAGGTGGCCCTGCTGACGGCCGGCGCCCAGGGCTATTTCACCGACGACACCCTGGATTCGGATGTGTCCCAACTGCTCGCTCCGCACGCCGCGGCTCTGACAGGCCACGCTCACTCCGACGATTCGCGAGTGCGCGAAATGGTCCGCGCCGGTGCCGAGTTGGCCGACGAGGTCGGCCTGGAAGGCGAGGACTGGGCGGAACTGTCGGTCGCAGTGGAGGATTCGGCGACGGCACTGACCATGCCTACCGGTTTCCGTGACGATTACGCGCTGGCGGCCGGTTCGCAGCCGGGCCCCGGCCCGGGCACGGCGATCGGACGGGGTGTCGCATCCATCAACTGGGGCGCGGTGCCGCCGGGCATCTTCGACGCCGCCGAGGACACCGTCGACTGGAGCGTCGAGGCGGCCGGTCCGGCCGTCGTCGCCGTGGTACGCGCGGCCGTCATCGGCCCCGACCCGGCCACCGATGTGGCGGTCCGGGTCCGCTCCGGCGACATCAGCGGCGCCGGCGCCCTGGACGCCGGCGGCCGGGCCACCGTCCCCCTGGTCGACGGGCAGCGCAGCGGGTTGACGGAATCGGCGGCCTGGAACCACGATTGGCCGACGACGGCGGTGATCATCGGCGCCCCGATGACCGAGACGACCGAACCGCGGGAGGCCCGGGACCGGATTCGCGCCTGGGTGCGGGCCCGGCTGGACCAACCGCCGCCCGATGCCTACCTGGCCGAAGTCTTGGCGAGCGAGTCTTCCTATTGAGAGTTGCCCGCGCTTCCCTATGCTGAGCGAGTGCCCAACACTTATCGCGTCGTGCAGTGGACCACCGGAAATGTCGGCAAGAGCTCGCTGCAGTCGATCGTCACCAACCCGCAGTTCGAGCTGGTCGGCTGTTATGCGTGGTCGCCGGACAAAGCCGGCCGCGACGCCGGCGAACTGGCCGGCATCGAGCCCACCGGCGTGGTCGCCACCAACGACATCGACGCGCTGCTGGCCCTGAAGCCGGACTGCGTGGTCTACAACCCGATGTGGATCGACGTCGACGAACTGGTCCGCATCCTGTCCGCGGGTGTGAACGTGGTGACCACGGCGTCCTTCATCACCGGGCACAACCTGGGCGACGGTCGTGACCGCCTCGACCAGGCCTGCCGGCAGGGCGGCTCGTCCATGTTCGGTTCCGGGGTCAGCCCGGGATTCGCCGAGTTGCTGGCCATCGTGTCGGCGATGGTGTGCAACCGCGTCGACAAGGTCACCGTCAACGAAGCCGCCGACACCACGTTCTACGACTCGCCGGACACCGAACGCCCCGTGGGCTTCGGCCAGCCGATCGACAACCCCGATTTGGCGCAGATGGCCGAAAAGGGCACCGCGATTTTCGGCGAGGCGGTCCGGCTGGTCGCCGACGCCCTCGGAATCGAGCTCGACGAGATCCGGTGCGTTCCCGAATTCGCCCAGACCACAGCCGATCTCGAGATGGCGTCGTGGACCATTGCGGCAGGATGCGTCGCGGGCGTCTACATCAGCTGGCAGGGCATCGTCGCCGGCCGAACCGTCATCGACCTCAACGTACGGTGGCGCAAGGGCCAGACGCTCGACCCCGACTGGAAGATCGACCAGGACGGCTGGGTGATCCAGATCGACGGGCAGCCGACGGTGACCACCAAGGTCGGCTTCCTGCCGCCTCCGTATTTCGAGGCCACGACGCTGGCCGAGTTCATGGCACTCGGTCACATCATGACGGCGATGCCCGCGATCAACGCGATCCCCGCGGTGGTCGCGGCGGCCCCCGGCATCGTCACCTACGCGGATCTTCCGCTGACTCTGCCGCGCGGCACGGTGCCGACCGGTTGAGCATGAAGCCGCCGGTCAGCGGGTATCCCACTGCACATGGCTACCAACAATCGATTGAGCAACACAGCGCAGTACTGGGGCGGCAGGGCCAAGGAGACCCTCGGCCGGCTCTCCGGCAATCGGCGCACCCAGTACGAAGGCAAGCTTGACCAGGCCAAGGCCAACGTCAAGGACACCGGTCTGGACATCAGAAACGCATTCCGGCGGCGCCGGGCACGGTACTGAGGGGTTTCGGAACCCTGCACATTCGGGTACATCCCTGCAGTCAGCCAATAAGCGAAGAAGGAGCCGCGCATGAGCGCCGAAGACAAGATCAAGAACAAGATCGAGGACCTGGGTGGTAAGGCCAAAGAAGGCGTCGGCAAGGCTACCGGCGACCGCAGCACCGAGAACGAGGGCAAGTTCGACCAGGCCAAGTCCAGCCTGAAGGACGCCGGCGAGAAGGTGAAGGACGCCTTCAAGAAGTAGCGTGCTCGCCGAAAGGCGTTGTTCGACAATCGCATAAAGCTGCCCCGCGCGGATCGGCCGAATCCGCGTGGGGCAGCTTCGTTGATTGAGCCGGCGATTTCTGGCTATCCCTTACTCATGGTTAGTTCGAGACGTCCGCTGGCCGCTGCCGGCGCACTGGTGGCGATGAGCGGTTCCCTGTTGATCGGTGGGCCGGTACCGGTAGCCGCCGCCGCGCCTTGTCCTGATGTCGAGGTCGTATTCGCCCGCGGCAGTGGCGAACCCCCGGGCGTGGGCGGCGTGGGCCAGTCGTTCGTGGACTCGCTGCGATCCGACATTGGGCCGAAATCCCTTGGCGTGTATGCGGTCAACTACCCCGCCAGCACCGACTTCGGCAGCAGCGACTTCCCGCTGACCGTGATCGACGGCATCCGCGACGCCGGGTCACACATCCAGTCCATGGCATCGAGTTGCCCCAACACCAGAGAGGTGCTGGGCGGCTACTCCCAGGGCGCGGCGGTGGCCGGCTTCGTCACCTCGGCGGCCGTGCCGGCCGGGGTACCCGCCGCCGCCGTTCCGCAGCCGCTGGCGCCGGAAACCGCGAATCATGTTGCCGCGGTTGCGCTGTTCGGCACGCCGTCACCACAATTCCTGAGCCAGTACAACGCACCGCAGATCGCCATCGGCCCGCTCTACCAGCCCAAGACGATCGAGTTGTGTGCCGACGGCGACACCATCTGCAACGGTGGCGGCACCACACCCACCTTCGCGCACACCACCTATCCGGTGAACGGAATGACCGGGCAGGCGGCCGACTTCGCCGCGGGCAAGCTATAGCTCGTCCCGGTCGTCCTCGTCATCGGTCTCCGGGGTCGGCAGCGGCGGCGACGTCTTCAGCCAGTCACGCAGCCGTAGCAGCCCGTTGATCACGATGGCGAGACCCAGCAGCACCAACGCCACGACGATGATTGCGGTGGTCACCACACCATGGTGACAGGCTCAGGCGGCGGGTTTCACCTCGAGGCCGACATGCACCTTGTCGATGCCGCCTCGCACGATCGAGTGCGGCAGGAACCACCAGGCGTGGTACCAGTAGCGCCGCAGTACCGCGTTGTAGACCTGCCGGGTCTCCGACTTCGGCAGGACGCGGGCCACCCCTTCCACATCCTCGCTCTTGGGCTTGCCCAGCGACCCGCTCTTGGCGATCGTCACCCGGGAGGTGTTGCGAATCCGCTTGACCTTCCACGACTCGTCGTCGGTGATGATCAGCAAGCGGTCGCCGTCGGGCACGCCCCAGATCGCGGTCGGCTTGGGGCGACCGTCCTTGGTGAAGGTGGTCAGCAACAAGTACTTGGACTTGATGACATCTGCGAATCCGACGGCCACGTCTGCCTCCTGGCTCAAATTTGACCCGGTAAATACCCATTGCGCCGGGCGCAGAAACCGCCGCACGCTGTGATGCGGCGCACCACCACCCCACCGAGCGGGGCCCCAGTCGACGGTTGCAGAATGCCACCATGCACGTTCTGGTTACCGGAGGCACGGGTTTCGTCGGCGGCTGGACCGCCAAGGCCATCGCTGACGCCGGACACGACGTCCGGTTCCTGGTGCGAAAGCCGGAACGTCTGCAGACGTCGGTTGCCGCGCTGGGTGTCGACACATCGGACTTCGCGGTCGGTGACATCACGGACCGCGACTCCGTTCGTCAGGCACTGCAAGGCTGCGACGCGGTGGTGCACAGCGCAGCGCTGGTCGCGACGGATCCGCGCCAGACCGCCCAGATGCTCGCCACCAATATGGAGGGCGCCCGCAACGTGCTGGGCCAGGCCGTCCAACTCGGACTCGACCCGGTCGTGCACGTCTCGAGCTTCACCGCCCTGTTCCACCCGAATCTCGAAACGTTGACCGCGGACCTACCCGTGGTCGGCGGGACGGATGGGTACGGAACGTCCAAGGCGCAGGTCGAGATCTACGCCCGCGGTCTGCAGGACGCCGGCGCACCGGTCAACATCACCTACCCCGGAATGGTGCTGGGCCCGCCGGTCGGCGACCAGTTCGGCGAGGCCGGCGAAGGAGTCAAGGCCGCGTTGCAGATGCACGCGATCCCCGGACGCGGCGCGGCCTGGATGGTGGTCGACGTCCGCGATGTGGCCGCGCTGCACGCGGCGCTGCTGGAACCCGGACGCGGGCCACGCCGATACATGGCCGGCGGCCACCGGCTCCCGGTCGCCGATCTGGCGAGAACACTCGGCGAGGTCAGCGGCACGACGATGGTGCCCGTTCCGGTACCTGACACCGCCCTGCGGGCCGCAGGATCGATCTTCGACTTCGTGGGACCCTATCTCCCGTTTGACAACCCGATCACCGCCGCGGGCATGCAGTACTACACACAGATGCCGGAATCCGACGACTCGCCGGCCGAGCGCGAACTCGGCATCCACTTCCGCGACGCCCGTACGACGCTCGCGGATACTGTTGCCGCGCTTGACGATCCAGCACACTAGCCGATTGGGATTGCGGCGGCGGGGATCGGCACTCCCCGCACCCCCACGTCGATCCGGAGCAGCGCACCGATCGTGGTGACATAAACCAGGCTGCCCGCGAAGGCGAGCGAGGACACGAACCGTCCGGGCACCTCGATGACCTCGTCAAGGCTGCCGGCGGAGTCGAAACGCGCAATGCCGCAGCCACTCCCGAGCGCCACCCAGACGCCGCCCTCGACGTCCACCGCCAGCCCGTCACACTCCCCGCGGGGGGCCCCGGCGAATACCGACGAACCCCGCGGCCCGATGACGCGCACCCGAGCCGCGGCGTATTCGCACACGTACAATTGGGTGCCGTCCGGTGCGTACCCAACACCGTTGGGCCACAACAGGTCTGACACGAGGAGCCGGGTTGCGCCGGCGGGCGAGATCTGCACCAGTTCGCTGGGTCCGGCCGTCTCACCCCGCGCGGGCTGATGACGCAGGACGCCGACGACCACCGACCCGTCCGGAGCCACGGTCAGATCGTTGAGTCCGGTGGCGTCGTCGGCCGCCCACACGGTTCGCAGCCCCGCGGGTCCGGCGTAGGCGAGATCTCGCCCGCTGACCAGCAATCCGCCGTCGGCATGCACCGCGATGCCGCCGATGCCGCGCCGCTTCTCCACTATTGTCGACACACCCTCGTCCGACCACCGGTAGACGCCGCCGGCCGTGGTGTTGGCGAACAGCACCGAGCCGTCGGGCAGCGGCCGGGGCGCCTCCAGAAGTCCGTCCGATTCCCACAGGACTTCGGTCATGGCATCGACTCTGCCCAGACGATGTGCCCCTCGAAACCCAGCGCCACCGCCATCTCGAGGTAGCGGTTGGCCAGGTCCGCGTATTCGTCGGTGTGGCCGTTGGTGCGGGCCAGCATCGCCCGCATCCGCAGCAACCAGATGTCGCGGACCGGCAGGTCCTGCTCGTGGCGTTGCTCGGCGACGGTCTTGATCGCTGCCTCGGCTTCGGCGACATCACTGTCGGTGCCCCGATCGAGCAGCGTCTCAACCAGGACCGCGGTGGCGGGGATCCCCCAGGTCAACAGCTGTCCTTCGCGGACCAGATGCTCGACGACCGCCCGCAATTCGGCGATCGCGTCGTCGCGGTCCCCCCGTCGTGCCCGGTCCCGCGCCGAGTAGACGTTGACGATGGGCAGCTCGGAGAGATTGTGCCCCTGCCGCTGGAACAGTTCGGTGACCTCAGTGAGCAACAGCTCGCCGCGGTCGTGCTGCTCGGCGGTCTCGCGGTGCACCAGAGCGACGCCCAGCGTCAGCCGCGCGAAGGCCAGCGCGAAGTTGTCACCTGATCGCTCGGCGATGCGCAGTGCGCCCTCGATTTCGCGGACCGCGCGGACGTCGGGCCTCAGCACACCGGCCGGTATCGCCGGAAAGTAAACGTAGGCAACGGCTCTGGCGTAAGACAACGGGTCGGCCCGGCGGGCCATGTCCAGACCCTGTCGCAGGTCGTCCCGCCAGCCGGCGCGGCCCAGGCAGTAACAGGCGATCGCCCGCGTCGTGTGGGCGATGGCCAGCGGCGACCCGATGATGAAATTGCCGCGGGCCGGATCGCCGTCGGCCAGGTCGATCACCCGCTCAGACCACTGCAACACCTGGGACCACTCGGCGCTCTCGCCTTTGGCGTAGATCGGCGCGAACGACAGCCCCACCGTCAACGTCGGATCGCCGACCGCCTCGATCAGTGTCATCGCCTCAGACGCCAGCCGTGACGCCTCGCGGATACGCGCCTGATACGCCAGTCCGATCACCATCCCGGCCATGGCGATTGCCAGCGACGCCTTGTCGCCCGCCGCACTGCACAACTGGCGCAATTCCTCGAACCGGCCGCCGGCATCGGCGTGCACCCGCCACGCGACGCCGCACAGCATGGTGCGCGGCGCAATGCGCAGCGCCGCGCGGTGCGGCACATCGGCGGGCAACGCATCGGCGATCTTCTGCGCGCGTTCCCAACTCAGCAGTGCCGACGCGATATCGCGATTGGTTGCCCAGTTCGCCGCCCGCATGTGCCAGCCGTAGGCGGCGAACCCGTCTCCGGCCGCTTCGAGGTGCTCGGCGATCAGCACCGCATGTTGATCGACCGTTTGCGGCTCCCGCGCTTCGATGGCCTCGGCCAGTCGCCGGTGCAACCGGGCCCTATCGGCTTTCAGCTGGGCTTCGTAGGCCACGGTCCGGATGAGCGGATGGCGGAATGCGTAGGCCGGGTCGGCGGTGAACCGCACCTGGTGCACCAGTTCGGCGGCCAGGAGTTCGTCGATCTTGGGATCGACGCCGAGGCTGGCGAGCAGGTCGGCGGAGAACCGGGACCCGATGATCGCCGCGGCGCTGAGGGTGTGTTTGGCCGCGGGGCTGAGCCGGTCGATGCGGGCGGCGATGGTCGCCTGCAGGGTGGGCGGCACGCGTACGTCGGCGACGTCGGCACGGCAGACGTAGTCGCCGCGCCCGCCGCCGAGCACGCCCCGCTCGGCGAGTTCGCGGGTGATCTCCTCGGCGAACAGCGGGTTGCCCGCCGCGCGCGCGGCTATCACGTCACCGATCGGTGCGACCGAGGGATCGCGGCCCAGCAACTCGGAGACCAGCACCGAGGCCTCGGAATCGGTGAGCGGTGCCAGCGCGAACGTCTGGGCGCCGGGGACGAGCTGCAGGGCGCCCTGGTAGTCGGGGCGGTACGTGAAAAGCACGATCGAGGGAGTCTGGGTGACCACCGTCAGCAGATCCGCGAGCATGGATTCGCTGGCGTCGTCGATCCAGTGCACATCCTCGACGAGGAAGATGGCCGGCTGGGTCCGCGCGAGCAGATATGCGTTGAACAGCGCAGTCAGCCGGCGCCGTCGCGCATCCGGGTCGATCTTGGGCAGTTTCACCTCGGGGTCCGCGACACCCAGCAGATCGCACAGCAACCACAGGTCCTGCGGATCGGCGTCGGGCATGCCCTGCTGAACTCGCTGCCGCGCCGCCTCGTCGGCCAGCCCGTTCGTCTGACTGACCGATCGCAGCAGACGCTCCATCACCCGGAACGGGACATCGGTGGCGTGCGATTCGCAGAAGCTGCTGAACACCTCCAGGCCGCGGTCCTGCGCCAGCTGGACGGTCTCGCGCACCAACCGGGTCTTTCCGATGCCGGCCGGACCGCTGATGCCGACCACCGACCCGCGGCCGGCTGCCGAGCGATCCAGCATGGCCGCCAGTGCCGCGACTTCCCAGTCGCGCCCGACCAGTGTCGACACCGGGACGTCGGCGCGTTCCTCGGGCGTGGCGACGCTGAGCAACTGCCGACCGGTCAGCGCGTCGTCGGCGCCTTTCACGTGAACCCGCTGCGGCTCACCCAGCACCGTGGCACCCTCGACCAGTCGTGCCGTGGATTCGCTGACCATCACCCCACCCGGCGCAGCCACCGACTCCATCCGCTGGGCGATTCCGACCTGCTCGCCTACCGCGGTGTAACCCAAAGCACCGGAACCGATTTCACCCGCAATCACCTCGCCGGAATTCAGGCCGATGCGCAGCTGCAGCGCCACATCGCCGTCGAGTTCGGCCGCCAACCGTCGGGTTGCGTCCTGGATTCCGAGCGCGGTCAGGCACGCCCGCAGCGCATGGTCCTCCAGCGCGGCAGGCGCGCCGAACAGGGCCATGATGCCGTCGCCGGTGAACTTGTCCACTGTGCCGCCGTAGCGCTGCACCACCGCCGACGCCCGGGTGACCAGTTGAGTCATGATCTCGCGCAGACGTTCCGGACCGACCGCCGCCGCGATGTCCATCGAATGCACCACGTCGGCGAACAACACTGTCACCTGCTTGTACTCCGCCTGCGAATCGGCCGACGAGACCGGCGCGCCACACCCGTGACAGAACCGTGCGTTTGCCAGCGGTTCGGTGCCGCACTTGCTACAGGCCGCCACGGCTTGTCAGATTAGTGCAATCGAACTGTTGTTGGGGGACCAGGAAATGAGCGACGCGACCCACCGCGGGGACACCACCGGATTGCTGGTGATCGATCCCTACAACGATTTCATCTCCCCCGGCGGCAAGGTCTGGGACCGCTTGAAGGGCGTCATCGAAGCCAACGATTGCGTCCCGCACATGAAGCGGGTGCTGGACGCGGCGCGCGAGGCACAGATCCGCGTCTTCTATGCGCTGCACCGCCGGTACCGCGCCGGCGACTACGAGAATTGGCGGTCCGTCGCGCCCGTGCAACGGGCGGCGTGGCAACGTCGCACGTTCGAATTCGGCAGCTGGGGCGGCGAGCTGCACCCGGACTTCGTGCCGCTGCCGGGTGATGTTGTCGCACAAGAACATTGGTGCTCCAGCGGCTTCGCCAACACCGACCTGGATCTGCTGCTCAAACGGCACGGCATCCAGCGGCTGATCGTCATGGGGCTCATCGCGCATACCTGCGTCGAGGCCACCGTCCGTTTCGCCGCCGAACTGGGCTACGCGGTGACGATGGTCAAAGACGCGACCGCGGACTACTCGGAGGTGGAGATGCACGCCGCGCTGGAGGTCAACATTCCCAACTACGCCGATGCGATTGTGACCACCGATGACGTGGTCGCCTCGATCATCCGTTAGCGACGAGCGCGCGGTCGGACAGGGCCGCGAGAGCCGGCGCCAGCAGCCTGGAGTATTCCAGCGTCAGGTGACCCGCGTCGACGTAGACCAGGGTGTTGCCGATGATGACGGGGCAGTGCTGCTTGGTGCAGAACAGATCGGTGAGGTCGACGTACTGTCCCCCGCCGGCCTTGACGGCGGCGGCCTCGGCCGCCATGCCGTCCCGGTCGAACGCGAACGACATCGGCGGCGAACACAGGGTCGCGTCGGTGAGGTGCTCGGACAGGCAGCCCGGCACAGCGGCATTCAGATGCGGCAGCGGCCCGAGCACCATCACCTTGGCGCCGATGCCGCGCAGCTGCTCGGTCAGTTTCTTGAGGCCGTTGACCCAGGCTCCGTCGTACGAGGAGAAGCCCGAGAGGAATCCGTTGCTGTGGGTGGCGGTGTAACCCCGAAACACGCTGACCACGACCAGCTTCGGGTGTTCGGCCCGCAACCGGGACATGATCTCGCCGCGCCACTGCTCGCAGTGCTGGAGGTACTCGACGATGGGGGCGACGAAGCGGTTGGCGATGGGCAGATCCATCATCGGGCAGGCCGCCTTGGCCATCGCTTCGATTCGCCAGGGCCGCTGCTTGCCGACCTCCCGCAGCGCCGGGATCCACATCGAGGCATGCGAGTCACCGATGACGGCCACCGTCGTCTTGGACGCTTTGTCGCCCATAGCGCACTCCGGTTGCCCGGCCTGAATCGGCAGGCGCAGACAGCCGTCGAACATCATCTGGCCGACTTCGCCGGCCGCGTCCGCCAGCGACGGGCTCAGGTTAGAGGGCACGTCCTTCAATTCGGCTGATGCCGCGACGGCCGCCTGCACCTGTCCGAACACGTTCTGGACCGCCGCGTCGTAGGCCGCGATGTCGTCCCCGGTGGGCACCGGCGGCGGCTTGATGGTCAGCGGCGCGGCCACCGCGCCGCGCGCGACCGCAACGGGCATCGGGATCGACGACACGTACATCAGCAACGCCACGCCCACCAGCGCCGCGAGCGTGGTGGCGAACCCGCCGACGGCCAGGCTCTTCATCGGAGACTTGTGCAGCACAGTGGCGTAGCGCAGCGGGTTCTCGATATAGCGCAGGGTGAGCCATCCCAGCCCGCCGGAGACCACCACCGCCGCGATGAACTTGCCGAACAACCCCAGCGGGTGGCCCACCACGATCGGGGCGAACACCAGCACCGGCCAGTGCCACAGGTACCACGAATAGGACAGGCGACCGATCGCCCGCATCGGTGACCAGCCCAGCATGCGCCCGGCGCCCTGATTTGGTGTGGAACAGCCGGCGCCCAGCAACAGTGCGGTGCCCAGGACTGGCAACAGCGCCGCGGTGCCCGGGTAGGGAATGTCGGGGGTGTAGAAGACGCAGGCCGCCAGCACCATGGCCGTGCCGATCCAGCCGATGGTCACCGCGGCCCGCTCCGGGAGCCTGCTCCACTGATTGGCCGTGAGCGCCACCAGGGCGCCCAGAGCCAGCTGCCAGGCCCTGGTGAACAGGGAGAAGTACGCCGCGAGCGGCATCACGTAGGTGACCAGCAGCGACAGCAAGAACGAGGAAACCGCGATGAATGTGACGAGCACCAGGAACGGCGTCTTGGACGGGATTCTTGCGGACCCCGCATCGGTGTTGCGGCGCCGGCGCAACCGCCGGATCAGCCATGCCAAGCCGACGATCATCGGCGGCCACAGCAGATAGAACTGTTCTTCCACGCCCAGGGTCCAGTAGTGCTGGAACGGCGAAGGCACGCCGCCGGCGAAATAGTCGACCTGCTGGACGATGAACCAGAAGTTGGGGACGTACAGCGCGCACGCGATGGCGTCCTTCAGTGCGCTCTGGGCCTGCACCACGGGCAGCAGGAACGCCGCGGCGATCGCGGTGATGACGCCGATCGTCGCCGACACCGGCAGCAGGCGCCGCGACCGCGCCCCGTAAAACTTCTTCAGCCCGACGGTGCCGGTGGTGCTCACCTGCTTCCAGAGCTGGCCGGTGATGACGAAGCCGGAGATCTCGAAGAAGATGTCCGGGCCGACGAAGCCACCGCTGACACCGGGCATGGAGATGTGCCAGCCGACGATGGCCAACAGGGTGAACCCGCGCAGGCCCTCGATGTCGTCGCGGAATCCGCTCTGGGGTGTGTGCTTCGCCTGCGCGTCCGGCGACGGCAGCACGCTACGAGCGGAGCTCACGTTCTCGGACTGACGCACGATCCCCCACTGTATATAAGTGGGCGCGAATACAAGCCTGAACGGCGGCAAGTGACTAAAGGGTGCCCGAACGGGGCCCAAATGCCCTCGCGGCGATAACGGGCACAGCGCAGCATCTCCCCTTGGACAGGAGATGCGTGATGAGCAAACCGATTCCGCCGCTCGACCTTTCGTGGCTGCTGATCGAGTCGCCGGGCAGCACTACCCACGTCGGCGCGATGCTGTTGTTCCAGAAGCCGTCCGACAGCGAGTCGCTGGTGCGCGAGATCGTGGACTTCTACCGGGCCTGCTCGCCGGCGCCGCCGTTCAATTACGTTCCCGAGCTGATGGGCCGCGGCGGCCCCCATTTCCGCGAAGTGGACACCTGGGACCCGCACTACCACGTCGAGCACCTCGCGCTGCCTGCCGGATCCAGTTATGACGACCTGCTGCGACTGGTTGCCGACCTGCATGAGGCGCAACTCGACCGCAGCCGGCCGCTGTTCCGCTGCTGGATCATCGACGGCCTGCCGGACCGGATGTTCGCGATCTACACCAAGACCCATCACTGCATCATCGACGGCGAGTCCGGGCTCAGGCGGCTGTACGACGGCCTGAACCTCTCCGACGAGCCGACCATCCCCAAGCCCGCCTTCGCGCTCGACGTGCCGGCGTCCGCGCCGCACCCACCGACACCGCTCCTCGGGCGCATCACCGACTCGATCCGGGGCGCGCTCACCCAGGTCGGGGCGCTCAACCAGGTGTCGGTCACCGCGTTGCGCAAGGTGTTCGCCGGTATGTTCCGGTCTCACCTCGAGGGCAGCCTGCCGTTCGCGGCGCATCACGCCCCCACCAACGAACCACTCAAGATCGGGCGCAGCTTCGCCACACTGTCGCTGCCGCTCGAGGAGATGCACGACGTCGGGCGGCACTTCGGGGCCACCCTCAACGACGTCGCGGTCAGCATCGTCGACGCCGGGTTGCACGCCTACCTGCGGGAGACCGGACGAGCCTTCGGGCATCCCTTCATCGCGATGTGTCCGGTGTCGCTGCGGGGCGGCGATGACACGGCGATCGGGACCCGGGTCTCGGCGCTGTTCGTACGGCTGGGTGAACCCGAAGCCGAGATGACGGACCGGATCGGGCAGGTGGCGTCGTCGGTGGCCGCCGCCAAGAAGGAGTTGGCCGCCATGTCGACGGAGGCGGCGATGACCTACGCGGTGGGACTCGTCGCGCTCGCGGGTCTGGGCGCGTCCACGCACCTGGACCGGGTCGGCCATCCCGCCTGCAACCTGGTGATCTCCAACGTCGCAGGCGCCAAGGAGACCAGGTATCTCAACGGCGCACGCCTGCTGGGCATCTACCCGGTATCCGCGCTGGCCGCCTCGATCGGGCTCAACGCCACGCTGGCGTCGTACCACGACAGCATGGACTTCGGCTTCATCGGCAACGCCGCGGCGATCGAAGACATGTCGCGGTTGGCCCACTACACGCTGCAGGCCTACGAGGAGCTGAAGAAGTCTGCACAGAGTGTGTCGATAACACCTCGGCAGGATCAGCCCTTGGTGGACACCGACACGTAATCGACGAGCATCGGCTGCCCGGAAACCGTTGCGCCGGTGGGACCACCGCCGAACGCGTTCGGGAAGGAGCCGCCCATCGCCACGTCCAGGATGAGGAAGAACCCGTGGTGGGTGGCGTTGTTCCAGTCGGTCGCGGAGACCTGGCTGGAGTTGATGGTGAAGTAGTTGTTGCCGTCCAGGTAGTAGCGCAACTGCTCAACGCTCGTACTGCGGTCCAGTTCGACCGCGTAGGTATGGAAACTCGTGCCCGCGTTCGGCACGGCGTGTTCGCCGGAGCTGATTCCGGTGGGCTCGTTGAACGGCGGCCCGCCTGCCCAGATGTTGCCGTGCAGCGTCGACCACACCGAGCCGCGGCCGTTGATGGCCTCCATGATGTCGATCTCGCCGATCGATGGCCAGTTCGTGGCACCAACGGGCCGCGCCGCCTCGCCGAGCGCCCAGAACGCCGGCCAGTAGCCCTGACCGTTGGTGGGGTTGACGTTGGGCTGCTGAATCGACGCCTCGATGCGCATCACTCCTCCCGTCGGTGCGGCGAAGTCGGTGCGCACCGTCTCGATCCGGCCCGATGTCCAATGGCCGGCGGGGTCCCTGATCGGGTTGATCGCGAGGTGGCCGTTGCCGTCGAGGTAGACGTTCTGGGTGCTGTCGGTCATTGTCTCGATCTCCCAGGTGCCCCATTGGGGCGCTGAGTTGCCGAATCCATACTGCGTGCCGAGGTCGTAGATCCAGTTCGACCGGTTGACGGTCGAACCCGCGGCCCCGGTGAAATCGTCGCGGAAAATTTCGGTGAAGCCGGCGGTACCGGTACCGCCGCCCGTGCCGCCACCGGTGGCACCGGTGTTCCCGCTGACGCCCGCTTGACCGGCGGTGCCGAACAGGCCCGCCGCGCCACCCGCGCCGCCGAGGCCGCCAGTGCCGCCCTTGCCGCCGGCACCAACCGTCCCTGAGCCGTCGGCCGGGCCCGCAAGCCCACCGGTGCCCCCGACTCCGCCGGAGCCGCCCGTCCCACCGTTGCCGAACAACAGCCCACCGCGACCGCCGGCCCCACCAGCCCCGCCGGTGCCGCCGGTACCGCCGCTCTGACCCGCGGGGCCGGTCGGGCCGGTCACCCCCGCTCCCCCGGCCCCACCCGCCCCGCCACTACCGAACAATCCCGCCGATCCGCCGG
The DNA here is from genome assembly GCF_031583025.1 of Mycobacterium sp. Z3061. Lineage (NCBI taxonomy): Bacteria > Bacillati > Actinomycetota > Actinomycetes > Mycobacteriales > Mycobacteriaceae > Mycobacterium > Mycobacterium pumcae. The sequence continues at coordinate 6,506,475 of NZ_CP134062.1, forward strand.
CGCCCCCGGTTTGTCCCGGCGCCCCGGACCCGCCGTCACCGCCGTCACCCCACAGGATCCCGCCCGGCCCACCGGCCTGCCCGGTCCCCGCGGTGCCGTTGCTGCCCTTACCGATCAACGGGCGTCCCAACAACGCGTTGAAGGGCGCATTGATCACGCCCATCACGTCCTGCTCGAGAGTCTGCAACAACGAGACATTGCCGGCCTCCGCGACCGCGTAAGCCCCGGCCCCGGCATTCAGGGCCTGCACAAGCCGCTGGTGGTAAGTCACGGCCTGCGCACTGATTGCCTGATAGGCCTGCCCGTACTCGCCCCATGCCGTGGCAATCGCCGCGGACACCTCATCCGCGCCGGCGGCCAACAATCGCGTCGTCGGGAGCGCCGCCGCGACATTCGTGGACTTCAGCGTCGCACCGATGCCTGCCAAATCCGTTGCCGCCGATGCTAATAACTCCGGCACGGCCAACACGTACACCATCGGAAAGTTCCTCTCTCACGCGCTAGAAAAGGTCGAAGGACAGCCGGGTCGGCGGTAGTGAGTTGCCGAGGATCAGGACTGAGCTCTGGGAGTTCACGTCGTCGAAGGGGAAGCCGTAGGCAAGGCCGTCAATGCTGTTGGCGTGGAAGAACTCTGACCAGTTGTTCCACCGCCCGCCCGTCGGGTAGTAGGCATCGACATTGGCCCACTGGTCCGGAGAATTCGCCACACCGCGGTTGAACGCGGCGTTGAGTTCGGCGAGGAACGCCCCCTGTTGGCCGACGCCGACGAACGGACCGTTCGCGGCGAAGGTTTGCGCGGTCGTGGGCTCGACCATCGTGTAGCTCGTGGCGCTGCCCCCGTCGGGGGTCAGGTTGTAAACGAACTGGCCGCCGGCGTCGACGTTGCCGGTCACCGTGTAGCCGGGGCCGTCGTAAAAGAACGGGTGGGTTTGATAGGTCGACCAGAAGTTGTCGATCGCCGGGTCCAGCCAGGTGGCTAGGCCGCCGGGCTGGGCGGTCCGCGGGGCCAGAATCCGCAGCGGGTTGCCGGTGGCGTCGTTGACGATCAGTGACTGGAACTCGGTTGGCAAGGTGGTCGTGTACTGGTGGAACAGTTGAGCCCGCGACAATGTGATGCCACGGGTGTCGGAGAACCCGGTGGAATCCTGAGTCAGCGTGAAGGTGAACGGCAGCCCGAACTGGTCCACCTGAGTTGTGTTGCCGCCGAAGGGTATTGCGCCGTATTTGTAGGTCAGCTCATACCAGTCGTAGACCGTGTTGTAGTTGGGATCGGCGGGATTCGCGGGGTCCAGACCCGCCCAGCCCAAGTTGTCCGGGCTGATGCCGATGTACAGCGGCTGCTTCATCGACAGGAAAATTCGGCCGCCCTGGAACTCAGACGGAATCGAGAAGTTGCCCGTCTGGTCGAGGGTGAAAGACATGTTCGCGTAATTCACGCCGTTGTGTGTGAGGTGGTCGGGGGCGTTGGCGGCGTTGTGGTCGATCGCGTGGGCCACGCCGTTCTGGTCGATCCACGACCACTGGCCGGGTGAGGTCTGGCCGAGTGCGGTCAGGTAGATCTGGCTGTTGGGCAGACCGGTGTGGTTGACGAAGGGGCCGACCGCAAATCCGGTGGAGCCGCTGCCGGTAGCGCCGTCGGCCCCGATTCCGCCCACGGCGCCGGAGTGACCGGCGCTGCCCAGCAATCCGGGCGCGCCACCCCCGCCCCCTATTCCGCCGGTGCCGCCCTTCCCGCCGGCACCGAACACGCCCGAACCATCGGGCGAGCCCCCGACGCCACCAGTCCCCCCGGTACCACCGACACCACCGTGTCCGCCGTTCCCGAACAGCAGCCCGCCGTGTCCGCCGATCCCGCCGGTCCCACCCGTACCACCGGGACCGCCCGCCTGACCCACCGCACCGGTCTTGCCGACCAGGCCGACGCCGCCGGCCCCACCGGTTCCGCCATGACCGAACAACCCCGCCGACCCGCCGGCACCGCCGCTCTGCCCCGAAGCCCCAGACCCGCCATCACCGCCGTTACCCCACAAGATCCCGCCCGGCCCGCCGGCCTGGCCGGTCCCCGGGGTTCCATTTCTGCCGTTGCCGATCAGCGGGCGCCCCAACAACGCGTTGAAGGGCGCATTGATCGCGCTCAGGAGGTCCTGCTCGAGGGATTGCAACGACGCGGCATTGGCCGCCTCCGCGGTCGCATATGCTCCTGCCCCCGCGTTGAGGGCCTGTACAAAGCGCTGCTGGAACGAAGCGACTTCCGCGCTGATCGCCTGATAGGCCTGCCCGTGCTCGCCCAACAGCGCCGCGATGGCCGCCGACACCTCATCCGCGCCCGCGGCCAGCAACGTCGTGGTCGAACCCGCCGCCGCCGCGTTGGCCCTGGTGACCGACGAGCCGATGTGCACCACGTCCGAAGCCGCCGCCAGAACCACCTCCGGCGCCGCGCTGACAAACGACATTCCGCACCTCCGAGCAACCTGTGCCGCAAAATCTCCGAACGAGAATGACCGGCGCTTGTCCGCAGGTCAACAGGTTCGAATGAATTGCGACGAACGCCTGCCGGCAGCGGCCGAATGACGTCTCACAGATATTCTTTGAGCTGCGATAATCCCGGGCCAGCGCGATCTTTCTGTCTTACTTTGAGATGAAGTTTTTGACGCTCCGGCGCACGACGGGAGAACGGCCCGAGACATTTACCGGCATGCTGTCAGCAAATTTTTCAGCGGAGCCAGGATCCCGTCCGTTCAGGGTTGCGTGCCAGCGGTCAGCTGGGGAAAAGCACGCTCAGAGCGTGGGAACGAACCCGCCGTCGATCCGGTAGTCGGAGCCGCTGATGTTGCCCGCGCGCTCGCTGGCCAGAAACAGCACGAGGTCGGCGATTTGTTGCGGGGTGGTGAAGCGACCGGTGGGCGTGTCTTCCAGAATGTTTGCCAGCACGTCGTCGGCGAGTTCCCCGTTCGCCTCGGCCAGCCCCTCCGCCAGGCCGCCTTCCGTCCACTTTTCGGTCAGCACCAGTCCCGGGCTGATCGAGTTGACCCGAATGTTCAACGGCCCCAATTCTTTTGATAAAGCCTTGGCCAGGTTGGTGACGGCGGCCTTGGTGGCGCAATAGTCGTAGGTCACCGCGCCGGGGTAGTAGGCGTTGATCGACCCGATGATCACGATGGACCCGCCGCCGCGCCGGTGGATCTCGGGCAGCGCCGCGCGGGTGGGCCGCACGACCGCCATCATGTTCAGATCCCACGAGGCCTGCCAGTCTTCGTCGGTGATGCCCACGAACCCGGCCGGGCGTGGCGTGGCACCACCGACGTTGTTGACCAGGATGTCGATCCCGCCTCGACGGGCGGCGGCCGCGATCAGCTCCTGCGCACCGTCCGGCCGCGACAGGTCGACCGACACGTAGGTGACTTGCCCGGCTTCTTCCATGGCCAGTAGATCCTTGCCCGGCGTGCGTGACCCGGCCACCACATAGGCGCCCGCGCCGACGAGTGCTTTTGTGATCGCCAGACCAATGCCCTTGCTGGCGCCCGTGACAACGGCCGTCTTACCCGCCAGATGCAGATCCATCTCACCCGCTTCGCCGGTCCCCGGCTCACAGAATATGCACGCGACGGCGTGTCGGGTCCGGTTATCTCATTTCTTGCGGTCGGTATCCCGCGACGGCTGCACCCGTTTGGGTTCGCCCGGCATCTTCGGGTAGTTCGGCGGATAGGGCATGTCACCCAGCCCGCGCTCCTCGTCTGCCTCGACCATCTCCAGCAACACCGCGATCGACTGGGCGTCATCGTCCATGCCGGCCCACGGATCGTCGCGGCGCGCAACCAGGTCGGGGACGGTCGCCATGGTGTAGTCGTCCGGGTCGGCGGCGGCCAGCTCGTCCCAGGACAGTGGCATCGAGACGGTCGCGATCGGGGTGCGCCGCACCGAATACGGCGAGGCCATGGTGCGGTCCCGGGCGTTCTGGTTGAAGTCGATGAAGATGCGCTCGCCGCGTTCTTCCTTCCACCACGAGGTGGTCACCCGCTCCGGAGCACGGCGCTCGACCTCGCGCGCCAGGGCGATACCGGCCCGGCGCACCGCGATGAAATCCCAGTCGGTGGCGATCCGCAGGTACACGTGGACGCCGCGTCCCCCGGACGTCTTCACGTAACCCGTCAACCCGAGCTCGGCGAGCAGCGGCCGCAGCACCTCGACGGCGACCGTCCGCGCGTCCTCGAACCCGGTTCCCGGCTGCGGGTCCAGATCGATCCGCAACTCGTCGGGATGCTCGGTGTCGGGGCAACGCACCTGCCAGGGGTGCAGCGTGACGGTGCCCATCTGTGCCGCCCACACGATCGCGGCGGGCTGGGTGACCATCAGCGCGTCCGCGGTCCGGCCGGACGGGAAGGTCACCCGGCAGGTCTGCAGATAGTCGGGATGATGCTTGGGCACCCGTTTCTGGTAGATCTCCTCGCCGTCGATGCCGTCGGGGAAACGCTGCAGATGGGTGGGGCGGTCGCGTAGCGGGGCGAGCATCGGCCCCTGGGACACGGCCGCGTAGTAGTCGATCAGCCGGCCCTTGGTGCCGTTGGAGCCGAGCTTGGGGAAGTAGACCTTGTCACGATTGGTCACCCGAACGGCGATGCCGTCGATGTCGAGTTCTTCTGCTGCGGCAGCCATATCCACAGTCCAGCATGCCGCACGCCAGAATGAACCAATGGACTTACCCGTCATGCCGCCGATTTCGCCGATGCTGGCCAAGTCAATCAAGGGAATTCCGCCGGATGCGTCCTACGAGCCGAAGTGGGATGGCTTCCGGTCCATCTGTTTTCGCGACGGTGTGGGTGTAGAGCTGGGCAGCCGCAACGAGCGGCCGTTGACCCGCTACTTTCCCGAGCTGGTCGCGGCGGCGCAGGCCGAGTTGCCGCCGCGCTGCGTCATCGACGGTGAGATCGTCATAGCAACAGCTCGCGGCCTGGATTTCGAAGCGCTGCAACAGCGTATCCACCCGGCCGATTCGAGGGTGCGGATGCTCGCCGAGCAGACACCGGCTGCGTTCATCGCGTTCGACCTGCTGGCCCTGGGCGACGACGACTACACCAGACGCCCGTTCAGCGAGCGGCGCGCGGCGCTGGCCGGGGCGCTGGCCGACTCCGGCCCGTCCTTCCACGTCACACCGGCGACCACGGACCGGGCCGTCGCGCAGCGCTGGTTCGCAGAGTTCGAGGGCGCCGGTCTGGACGGCGTGATCGCCAAGCCGCTGACCGTCACCTATCAGCCGGACAAGCGCGTCATGTTCAAGGTCAAGCACGAACGCACCGCGGACTGCGTGGTCGCCGGCTACCGGGTCCATAAATCCGGCGGCGACGCGGTCGGCTCGCTGCTGCTCGGGTTGTACCAGGACGACGGGCAACTCGCCTCGGTCGGTGTGATCGGCGCCTTCCCCATGGCCGAGCGCCGACGCCTGTTCGGCGATTTGCAGGCACTGGTCACCAGCTTCGACGAGCACCCCTGGAACTGGGCCGCACACGAATCCGGCGAACGCACTCCCCGCAAGAATGAGGGATCTCGCTGGAATGCCGGCAAGGACTTGTCCTTCGTGCCGCTGCGGCCCGAGCGGGTGGTCGAGGTGCGCTACGACCACATGGAGGGCGCGCGCTTCCGCCATACCGCTCAGTTCAACCGGTGGCGTCCCGACCGCGACCCGCGCTCGTGCACCTACGAACAGCTGGAGCAACCGCTGACCTTCAGCCTGGGCGACATTGTGCCCGGCCTGGGTGAGAAGTAGTTCTCGAAGCGGCGCTCGAGTCGTACGGTAGAGCACATGCGGCCGTCACAGCGACCGGACGTATCCCCGGCTTCCATCCCCGCGGACCTGCGTGCGCGGGTGATGCCGGCAGTGCTTGACGAGCTGGCACGTTGGGGCGTCGAACGATTCAGCGTGGAAGCCATGGCGGAGCGACACCGCCTGGATGTGGCAGCGATCTATCACTATTGGGGCAACCGCCAACAACTGATCGTCGATGCCGCGGTGCGCGATGCCGACGTGTTCCGCTCGGCGCTGGATACCGGGTCGTTGCGCGGTGACCTCCTTGCTCTCGCCCGCACCCTCGCCGCGGATGTCAACACGCCGATCGGCCGCACCTTCCACCGGGTGATGGTGATGGACAGCCGTGCCGGACATCACGACGGCGAGACTCGGATGATGTTCTGGCAGAGGCGTTTCAGTGTCCTCCGCTCGGTTATCGACCGGGCCCGGGAACGTGGCGAACTGCGGGATGGCGTGCACACCGTGGCGGCGATCCAGATCGTGACGGCCCCGATCTACGTCCGCAGCCTGTACATGGAGGATCCCGTCGACGACGGCTACTGCGTGGCGATCGCCGACCTGGCATGGCATGCGCTGCGCAAACAATGACGGGTCCGGGCACCCGCGGCCTTTAGGATGACGAAATGCTGCACGTCTCCGCACTGTTCGTTCCGCGTAATGCCGCGTTCAACGAACAGGGCGCCATCGATGCCATGTCCATACCCATGGCGTGGTTCCAGGTTGATCAAATGCCTTTGTGGGCAACGGTCCCGGTCGTTCTGGTAGTCCACGCACCGGCGGGCGGCGATTACGACCCGGAGATTCACGTCGTCTGCAAGGACCCGTCGGGGGCTCCCCGTGGATCGCTGCGGGCGGCGTGGCACTGGCCGGACGATGGCAATCGCGCCTCCAAGTACCGGTGCTTCACTCAAGAACTCTCCTTCCCGGTGGAGACCGAGGGCGAGTACACCCTCGGGGTCTACTACGACGCCGAGGGCAAGTTCGAACTTTCCACGCCGGTGCCGATGTCGATCCTGCTGGCCGAGACGGAGCAGCCCGCGGACAGCGGCGAAACAAGTTTCAGCGAGCCTGCCGAATAGGCTGGCGCGCGGCCCCGGCACCCTTAAGATGTCGCAATGCATGTAGCCGCTTTACTCGTGGCGGGCTCCGCCAACATCGACGATTCCGCGATCGACGCCACCCGCGTGCCGATCACCAGCTACGAGGTCAACCAGACCCCGGTGTGGCTGACGGTCCCTCTCGTACTGGTGGTGCACGCACCCTCCGGTGGTGATTTCGACCCGGAGTTGTTCATCGTCTGCAAGGACCCCGGCGGGACGATCCGGGGCACGGTCCGCTCCGCGTGGCAATGGCCGGACGAGGACAAGCCGTCCAAGTACCGGTGTTTCACTCCCCAGCTGTCGTTCGCGATCGAGACCACGGGCGAGTACACCATCGGTGCTTACCACGACGCCGAAGCGCTGCGGCCGCTCGCCACTCCGATACCGCTGATGATCAACATGGCCGGGGTGCGACCCGGACGTAACGGCAGCTAGACCGCCGGGGCACCCGGGCAGTAGCGGGTGTTCCCTCCGAACCCGAAGTGCCGCAAGGTCTCTCGGTACACGCTGGTGAGATCGGGACCCTACTCCCCGGCCGGGGCCTGGGTCGGTTCGTCGAATTCCGGGCCGCGCCAACGCAACGTCTGGAGAGCGACCGCAACGGCAACCAGGTTCTGCTCGAGGGGGCGGGGCAGCAGCTGCTGAGCAGCTTCCAAGCGGTGCAACAACGTGTTGCGATGGGTGTGCAACGATTTCGCCGCTCGCGAGGCGTTGCATCCGGAGTTGATGTACGTCAACACGGTCGCGTGCATCGCGGGACTGGCGGACGCGAATTCTCCCAGCGTGTTCTCGATGAATGCCGTTGCACCCGAGGCATTTTCGGTGACCAATCCGACCAGCTGCAGCTCGGCGAACTGCGCGACCCGGCGGCGGGAAAGCAATCGCAGCGCCAGGCGCTGGGTGGTCACGGCGTCGCGGTGACTGCGGGCGAACCCGTCGATACCCGGCGCGGTGCTCCCGATCGCGATCCGCACCTGCGCGTTGAGAGCCTTGCCGATCTCCTCGGGGTCGACGTTCTTCATCTCCGCGACCCATACCCAGCGGGTCGACCTTCCGACGGCCACGGATAGTGACTGCTCGCCCCGCGCCGCCTCGACCAATGCCTTCGCGGCCTGGTCCAGCGCGGCTGCGGCGTCTTCGGGATCTTCGCTCCAAATGATGGCAGCGGTGTGTGCTCCGTCGAAGCGATAGCCCAACTGCGTTTCGAGTTGCGCTTTGCTGATGTCGGCACCATCGAGGATCAGTTGCACGAGCTCCCGATGTTCGAGGCCCTCGCCGTGCGCCAGCCGGGCGTATTCGGACTCGAACCGCATCTGCGCGGCGGTGCAGGCGAGGGTCCCGTCGACGAACTGGCTCACCAGGCGGAAAGGCAGGTCCAGCAACTCGCGCAGTTCTTGCGGATCCGACGTCAGCTCGAAGGCGATCTCAGTCCACCGGTGCCATGCCAGATTCTGGGCGACGCGGTAGATCTCCAGCGCTGACGTGTCCAACCCACGACGCACCAACTCCCGCGCCATCCGTACGCTCTCGGCGCCCAGGTACGGCGGCACGGGAGTGCCGGGATTCTGCAGCATGGCAGAGGCGAAGTAGGCCAAATTGGCCCGGTTGGCGCGCAGAACCACAGTCGCCAGCTCCGGATCCGCGGCGACCGGCGGCAGCGACCTGAGCGTGGCCTGGTCGACCTCGCGGAGCCACTCGCGGCTGGAGCTGAGAGCTACCCGCGCGCCATCGCGGATCAGCTCCTGAACCCTCGGAGAGGGTTGCCCCCAAATCACATACAAAATCGTATTGAAATTCTGTGGCGCTCACCTGCGGATTGGCGGATATTCGGGTGGTCTGCGGGGGTGCGGCCTAATTGCCGCCTTTGCCTCCCTGAGCGCCGGTGCCACCGGCGCCGCCGGTTCCGCCGGTGGCACCGACCGCTGCGGTGCCGTTGGTGCCGGGGTTGGCGGGTCCGCCGGTACCCCCGGCCCCGCCGTCGGCGCCACTGCCGCCATCGCCGCCATCACCGCTGCTGCCGCCGGCGCCACCGGAACCGCCAGTGCCACCGATGGCGCTGCCACCGTCACCACCGGTGCCACCCTGGCCGCCGGTGCCGCCCACAGCGCCGGGATAGCCGGATCCGAGCGCGGCGTTGCCACCGTCACCGCCGTCACCGCCGTCACCGGCGTTGCCACCCACCCCACCGGTGGCCCCGGCGTTGGCCGCACTGCCACCCACCCCGCCCCGGCCACCGGCGCCCCCGGTCCCACCGGCACCGGGGGCGATGCTGACGACGCCCTGGACGGCGCCCGGATTGCCACTGCCCCCGGAGCCGCCGTTACCACCGCTGCCCGCAGCTCCTCCGGTGTTGCTCACCGTGCCGCCCGTGCTGGCCCCACCGGCCCCGCCGTTACCGCCGGCCCCGCCTTTGCCGCCGGCCGGCGAGGTGGAGAACGTGGAAGTCAAGTCCCCGCCGTGCCCGCCGTTGCCGCCGTTGCCGCCTTCGCCGCCTCGTTCCACGGCATCGCCGATGCCGCCGGCCCCACCAGCACCGCCGTTGCCGCCCACCCCACCGGAGAGGCCGGAGTTCGTCGCCAGGTTGACTTTGTCCGCCGCGGCGTTGCCGCCATTGCCGCCGGTACCGCCCGCACCGCCCGGCCCGCCCACCGGGCTGACCGTGCCACCGGTACCGGCCGTCCCAGCATTACCGCCGTTGCCGGCGTTACCGCCGGCCCCGCCATAGCCCGCGGTGCCAAACCCGTTGCCCCCGTCACCGCCGTCGCCCCCGGCCCCGCCGGCTCCGCTGGCTCCACCGGTTCCGGTAACGCTGCCGGCATTACCGCCATTGCCACCAGCCCCGCCGGCCCCGCCGCGCCCGCCCGCGTCACCCGCGGCGCTGACGGTGGCGTTGTTGCCGTCGGCGCCGCTGCCGCCCGCACCCCCGGCCCCGCCCGCCCCACCGTCACCGGCGGTGCTACCGACACCGGCCCGACCGCCGTTACCGCCCGTGCCGCCGTCACCGCCGTTGGGCGCGCTCAGGCCCCCGGTCCCGGTGTCGGTGCCGCCGTCACCACCGCTGCCGGCGTTCCCACCGGCCCCGCCATGACCGCCGGCACTCAGGGGGCCGGTGGCATTGCCACCATTGCCGCCCGCCCCGCCGTTGCCGCCGTTGTCACCGGATGTACCGGCAGCACCGGTGTTGCCGTTGGCGCCGTTTCCGCCGTTGCCGCCGTCGCCGCCGATCCCGCCGTTGCCGCGACCGCCGATGCCGGTGCCGTACCCGCCGGCGTAACCGCCGTTGCCGCCCTTGCCGCCGTTGGGAGCCGTGGTGCCCCCGGTCCCGGTGTCGGTACCGCCGTTACCGCCGCTGCCGCCGCTGCCGCCGTTGCCGGCGTTGCCGCCTTTGCCGTTGTCCCCGGTGGCGCTGCCGCCGTCGCCGCCGTTGCCGCCACCGCCACCGGCCATGCCGGCCTTGCCCGCGGCGCCGTTGGCGCCGTCGGCGCCGTTACCGCCATTGCCACCGTTGCCTCCGACGGCGCCGCCAGCCGAGACGGCACCGGCCGAAGCGGCACCGACGCTCCCGGCGTTGCCGCCCTTACCGCCGTCGCCGCCGTTGGGTGCCACAGTGGCGGTTGCGGTGGGAGCCCCTCCGTTGCCGCCGTTGCCACCGTTGCCGCCGTTACCGGCATTTCCGCTGACTCCGTTGGTCCCACTGGCATTGCCGCCAGCGCCGCCCTTGCCCCCGACGCCGCCGGTCACGCCATTGGCCCCGCTGCCGCCGTTGCGGCCGGACGCGCCGTTGCCACCGGCGCCGCCGTCCCCGCCGATTCCGCCGCTACCCGCGGTATCGCCGGAGCCGACCAGGCCGGCGTTCCCACCCCGCCCGCCGTCGCCGCCGCTCGCGGCCGTGGACAAGCCGGCCGGGGTGCTGGCTCCACCGTCGCCGCCGCGGCCACCCGCCCCACCGTTGCCGGCGTTGCCTCCGACACCGCCCTTGCTCAATCCGGCGCCGCCGCTGCCGCCGTCGCCGCCGCGACCGCCGGTCAAGCCATTGGTGTCGGCGAGCGCGGTCTGCGCGGCGGCGCCGTCGCCGCCGTTGCCCCCGTTGCCGCCGATTCCTGCTTTGCCGTCGGCGGCACCGGCGCCGTTGCCGGCACCTGCCGCACCCGTCATGCCGCCGGCGCCACCGTTGCCGCCGTTCGGGGCGTCAGTGGCCGTGCTTGCGCCGGCGTTGCCACCGTTGCCACCGTTGCCGCCGTTGCCCGCGTTGCCGGCCTGGCTGTTGGCGCCGTAGGTATAGCCACCGGAACCACCCCTACCGCCGTCGCCACCGGCACCGCCCGCGGCACCAGCACCACCGGCACCCCCTCCGCCGGCGTTGCCGCCGCTGCCGCCGTTGCCGCCGGCGGCGAACTTGCCGGTCGCGGTGCCACCATCGCCACCGTTGCCGCCGTGCCCGCCGTTGACCCCGGCATTGCCGATGGTGCCGTCCAGGCCCGTGGCGCCCTGGCCGCCATTGCCGCCGTTACCGCCGATGCCGCCGTAGCCCTCGCTCTCCCCGGTACCGGCCAGGCCCGCGTTACCGCCGGAACCCCCGTTGCCCGCATCGGGGGCAGTGGGACCGCCAACGTCGACGCCGCCGTTGCCCCCGTTGCCCCCGTTGCCGCCGTTGCCGGCGTCGCCGCCGACGCTGCCCTTACCGGTGGCGTTACCGCCGTTGCCACCGTTGCCGCCGCTGCCGCCGTTCACGCCGCTGACGCCCGTAGTCCCGTCGGCGCCGCCAGAGCCGTTGCCGCCGTTGCCGCCGTCGCCGCCGTGGCCGCCGTTGCCCGTGATGGTGCCGGTACCGACCTTGCCGGCATCGCCGCCATTCCCGCCTATACCACCGCTCTTGCCGCCGCTCAGGCTGCTGCCGCCGTTACCGCCGGCGCCGCCGTCGCCGGCGTTGCCACCGACACTGCCGGCCCCGGTGGCGGTGCCGCCCGAACCGCCGCTCCCGCCAGCGGCACCGGCACCGCCGACCCCGTCGACGCCGTTTCCGCCGCGGCCACCGAATCCACCGTTGCCGCCGGAACCCGCGATGTTCGTGGTGAGGCCGCCGGTGCTGCTACCACCGGCGCCACCCGTACCGCCAGCGCCACCGACGCCGCCATTTCCGCTGTTGTTGTTGGCGCCGGCGCCGCCATTGCCCGCGTCACCGCCGCTGCCGGCTGTCTCAGCGCCGTCGCCGATTCCCGCATTCCCGCCGGCCCCACCGTTGCCGCCGGCACCTCCGTCGCGCTCAACGCCAAAAATGCCGCCCGCGCCGCCATTGCCACCGGCACCTCCGTCGCCTCCGGAGCCACCCACCAGACTGATCTCTCCGCCCGTGCCGGCTTTGCCGGCCGCACCGCCGGCACCGCCGTTACCGCCGTCACCGGGGCCACGGGCCGGAGAACTACCGCCGTCACCGCCGTTACCACCCCCACCGCCGTGGCCGCCCGCGCCACTGGCGCCGTTCGTGCCGCCAGCACCGGAGTTGCCGCCGTTGCCGCCGGTGCCTCCGGCCCCGCCATTACCGCCGCTGTTGACGTAGACCGAGGGACTCTTCGTCGAGAACGCGGTGCCGTCGGCGCCACGGCCGCCGTCACCCCCGGCACCGCCGACGCCACCGTTGCCCGAGGTCGTACCGGTACCCGCGTTGCCGCCATTGCCGCCGCTGCCGCCTGCGCCGCCGGCCGGGGCGTAGCCGGTGTCCGGAATGCCGTCTTTTCCGCCGTCACCGCCGGTGCCACCGCTGCCACCGGCCCCACCATTACCCCCGACACCGCCGGTGCCGGGGGCGTTACCTCCGGCACCGCCGGCCCCGCCTTTACCGCCTGCCACGCCAGGATTCGCGTCGGCGCCCTTGATGCCGTCGCTGCCGATACCGCCGGCGCCACCGTCGCCGCCGATGCCGGCTTTGCCGACCGTGGCTCCGGTGCCGGCTTTGCCGGCGTCGCCACCGCTGCCCCCGTTGCCACCGCTGCCGCCGTTACTGCCGCCGTTGCCCGCCGCGCCGCCCGCGCCGCCATTACCGGCGTTTCCGCCGGCATTGCCGGGCTGGCTGAACGCACCGCCACCGCTGCCGCCCGTGCCGCCCGCACCGCCATTGCCGCCGGTGCCACCGGCGTAGCCCTGGCCGCCGAAGGTGGAATTGCCGCCGACACCACCGACACCGCCCGCGCCGGCATTACCGCCGGCGCCGGCCGTGCCACCGGTGCCGGCCGTGCCGCCGACACCACCGTCCCCGCCGGCACCTCCAGCGCCGCCGTTACCGGTGGGGATCAGGTCTCCGCTCTGGATCGCGAAGGGAGTACCAGCACCGCCCGCGCCTCCTGCGCCGCCCACGCCACCGGCTCCGCCGGTGTTCTTCGAGATCCCGCCGGTGCTGGCCCCACCAGCCCCGCCAGCACCGGCGGCCCCGCCGACGCCGCCATTAGCGGCCTGTGTCGGCGAACTCAGCGTCCACGTGCCCCCGGCGCCGCCATTACCGCCAGCACCACCGGAACCAGCGGTCTCGGCCTTGTCACCGAATCCGCCGGCGCCACCGGCGCCACCGTTTCCACCCTTGCCACCTGCACTGGCCGAATTAGCGGCGGCCACGCCGCCGTTGCCGCCTGCCCCACCGTTACCGCCCGCACCGCCGCTGGCGCTTGCCGCGCCACCGTTGCCAGCCACACCGGCGGCCCCACCGTTGCCGCCGGTACCGCCGTTACCGCCGCCACCGCCGCTGGTGCCATTTCCGCCGTTGCCCGCGTTACCGCCGGTACCGCCCGCGCCGGCGGCCCCATTGACACCGCCCGGTCCGGAGTCACCGCCCTGACCGCCGACGCCGCCGGCGCCGCCGTTCCCGCCGTTGTCGCCGGCCAGGTTGCCGGTGCCGTTGGCCCCGTTGGCCCCGTTACCGCCGGCCCCGCCTGCGCCGCCGGCACCGCCATTGCCCGCACTGCCGCCGCTGCCGGTGTTCCCGCCGGCGCCTCCGGCACCGCCGACGCCGCCGGCAGGTGCTGTGACATTGCCCGTTCCCGTGTCGGCGCCCGCGTTCCCGCCGGCGCCGCCGCCACCGCCGGCGCCGCCGTTACCCGCGAATCCGCCAAATCCGGAGTTGCCGCCGACCCCGCCGACGCCCCCGACACCACCGGCGAATCCGGCCGCACCAGCGGCACCGGCAGCACCGGCCCCGCCGGCACCACCGGCGCCGCCCACACCGCCGTGGCCATAGGCGCCCGCGGTGCCTCCGCTTCCGAGATCCCGCGCCCGGCGCGCCGCCGGCTCCGGCGTTGCCACCCACTCCGCCGGCGCCGCCGGACGCACCGATTCCGTTAACCCCGGCCCCGCCATTTCCGCCCGCGCCGCCGGTGCCACCGTCGCCGCCGACGCCACCGCTGCCATTGGTGCCGCCGAAGGTGCTCTGGCCACTGCCTCCGGCGCCCCCGAGCCCGCCGGCGCCGCCGGCCGCACCCGGCCCCCCGGCCACACCCGGACCCCCGGACGTGCCCACACCGCCGGCGCCGCCCTTTCCACCCGCACCGCCGGTCCCGCCCTGCCCGTTCAAGAAGTCGTTGTCGACCCCACCGGCGCCGCCATTACCACCGGCGCCGCCCGGTTGACCAGGCGCACCTGGCGCACCCGCCCCGCCGGCCCCGCCGTTCCCGGCGACACCCTGCTCCGAACCGGCACCACCGTTTCCGCCGTTGCCACCGGCCCCACCCGGGTTCACCGCATTGCCGCCCGCACCGCCGTTGCCGCCGTTGCCCGTCAGCCTGCCGGCCGCTCCGCCGTTGCCGCCGGCCTGTCCGGGCGCGCCGGACCCGCCCCGGCCGCCGTTACCGAAGAGAATTCCCCCGTCACCGCCGTTCTGCCCTGTCCCGTCCACGCCGTTCGCGCCATCACCGGATATCGGACGACCGAACAGGAACTCCGTCGGCGCATTCACCAGGCCCATTGCGTCGTTCACCAACGCCTGCAACGGTGACGCGTTGGTTGCCTCAGCGCGCGCATACGCCGCTTCGCCCTCGCCCAGCGCCCACACCCAGCGGTCGTGAATCTGGGCCGTTCGCGCGGCGACCAACTGAAACTCCTGGCCGAACCCACCGAACAACCGGGCGATCGCCGCCGACACCTCGTCCTGGGCCGCCGCGGCGATGCCGATCGTCGAAGGCGCCGCCGACGCGGCAGCCGACCTGATCGACTCGCCGATCGCAGATAAATCCGTCGAGGCTGCAGAAAGAGCTCCGGGAACTGCGACAAGATACGACGACACGTGAACTCCCAAATAGTTTGTATTCAAAAGGGGTGAACCGGCTGTGCAAACTGCACAGCGCTGTCGGTAAAAACTGTGCATTTTGTCGTGACCCGATATTCATCGCGCCACAGGCTCACAGTTATACAGGCCTCAGGCGGCTGATCCGCAGCAATGAGGTAAAAAGCAGGGGTTCGTTGACTCAAGTGTGCAATCTGCACAACTGTCGTGTGCAATGTGCCCAAATACAGCGAAAATCCGTCGATTCAATCATTGGGCGGTGCGGCCGGCGTCGGCCGGTGCCAGCGCCAAGTACGTTCGGCACAGCAATGTTTCGGTTCGCGGGGTGAGGATGACGCGCCATTGGCAAATGCCAATGGTGGCACAGTGCCGCTTGATAGCGGATCAAATCGTGTTGCTTTTAACTATTCCAATTAAGTACATAAAGGCCGCGACCGGAACAAAGAATTCGGTAGCCGCGAAACTCGACCCGGAAATTCCCGTCAGGGTCCCTCGGAGCATCCGGCCAAATCGGGGTGCGCCATCAGGCGATCCAAGAAAATTCGCTGACCCTTGAGCAGCTTGTCGCGTGCCTGCGCCACCGGAAACCAGTCGACGCGGTCCACTTCGGGGAATTCCCGCATGCGCCCCGAGCCGCGCGGCCATTCCATTTCGAAGGTGTTGCTGCGGGCTTCGGTGACGTCGAGGTCGGCTCGGACCGCGAAGGCCGTCACCACTTTCCCACTGGGCTGCTTCACCGGCCCGAAATCCAGTCGCGGCCCGTCGGGCGCCGGCAAACCCAATTCCTCGGCGAATTCGCGCCGCGCCGCCGCCCACGGATCGTCGCCGTCGCCGTACTCGCCCTTCGGAATCGACCAGGCGCCGTCGTCCTTGCGCGCCCAGAACGGCCCGCCGGGATGTGCAATCAGCACCTCGACGACGCCGGCGCGGCAGCGGTACAGCAGCAGCCCCGCACTCAGTTTCGGCATGCCGGTCAGACTCCGACGGCCTGCTCCAGATCCTTCAGTGAGGTCTCCAGGTGAGCCAGTAACCGCTGCAGATGGGGCACGCTGCGGCGGCACCCGACGAGTCCGAAGTCCAGGTTGCCGGCATTGTTGACCAGGGTGATGTTCAGTGCCTGGCCGTCGGGGATATTGGACAGCGGGTAGCTGCCGTCGAGCTTGGCGCCGCCGTAGTAAAGCGGGTCACCCACTCCGGGCACATTCGAGATGACGATGTTGAATGGCGGCGGCATCGCCGAGAGGAAGCCCGGCACGCCCGCGAGCGTCAGCGGCGCCATGTTGAGTGCGGACAGCGCCAGCACCTGGTACGACGGCAATTCTGCGAGCACCTTCTTGTTGCGACGCATGGAGTCACCGATGATCTGCAGCCGCTTCGCGGGGTCCTCGACATCGGTGGCAAGGTTGCACAGGATGCTGCCCACCTTGTTGCCGCCACTGTCGGCGTCGGCTTCCGAGCGCAGGCTGACCGGCACCATGGCTACCAACGGCGTGTCCGGCAACGCGTCTTGTTCGAGCAGGTAGTAGCGCAGTGCGCCGGCGCACATCGCGAGCACCGCATCGTTGACGGTAACGCCCGCGGCCGCTTTGACGCCCTTGATCCGGTCCAGCGACCAGGACTGCGCGGCACACCGGCGGGCGCCCCCGACCTTGACGTTCAACATCGTGTGCGGCGCGGCGAACGGCAGCGTCAACTGCTGCTCGAACAGCGCGGCCCGGGCCAGCTTGAGAGTCGAGGGGGCAACTCCCACAACCGATCCCGCCATCTTGACCAGAGCGCTCAGCGGGTTTGAGCCGCCGCCGGCCTCCGGCTTCGGCGCCCGGGGCGGTCGCGGCAGGTTCCACATCGCCTTCACGTGGCTGTCATCGGGATCCGTGGACATGGTCCGCTGCATCAACTTCACCGCCGAGACGCCGTCGATCAGCGCGTGGTGCATCTTCGTGTACATGGCGAAGCGACCGTCGTTGAGTCCCTCCACGACGTGCAGCTCCCACAGCGGGCGGTGCCGGTCCAGCAGGCTGGTGTGCAGCCGCGAGGTGAGCTCGAGCAGATCGCGCACGCGTCCCGGCGACGGCAAGGCGGAGCGCCGGACGTGGTAGTCCATATCGACCTCGTCGTCATATGCCCAGGCGACCCGGGCGATGCCGCCGCCGATGGTGGCCGGGTGCTTGCGGAACGTCGGCTGAAATTCGTCGTTCGCGACCAGCTTCTCGTAGAACTCCCGGACGAATTCCGGGCCGGACCCCTCCGGTGGCTGGAACAACGACAGGCCGCCGACGTGCAACGGATGCTCCCGGGATTCGGTGAACAGAAACATCGAGTCGGTCGGCATCATCAGTTCCATGCCCGCTATTAGACCCTGAGATTCACATGCAAAGAAGGTGTTGTGGAAATCGGTGACGTTGGTCCCGGTGCTGGGCTGACTGCGTCTACTCCACGGCAAGAGACCAGACCGACGTGGCGATCAGGTCGCCGCGTTCCAGTCCGGCGGCGCGGTGCTCGTGCACCTGGGCATATTCCGGCGTCGACACCATGTCGATGAAGGCTTGCGGAGTCGGATACTCGACGATGAGAATCGCATCCCACCAAGGCTTTTCACCGCTTCCGATGACATTGGCCGGCATCACGCCGCCGTAGCGGACCGTTGCCCCGACCCGTTCGAGGTGCGGCGTCGCCTCACGGGCGTACCGCTGGTAGGACTCCAGCCCACCGGCGGCTCTGAACTTCAACAGATTGACCATCACCACCGGCGCCTCCGCCGGCCTGGCGGCCAGCGTGGTGAGCTGCTCGAACGTTGCTTCGAGAGTCGACGTCATCTCAGTTCCCTTTGTTTGATTGACTTCTGGACATTTGCGCCGACCCGCTCGCGCAAGAACGGGACGACCAACCCGGCTACCCGGTCGGGCTGCTCGAGCCATGCCCAGTGGCCGACACCGGGCAGGATTTCAATGCGCGCACGGGGGAAGACGCGGCGCTGTCGCTCGGCCTGCGCGACCGGGATATAGACGTCGGCGGCGCCGAACACCACCAGCATGTCGGGATCACCGCGCCGCAACGGTTCGATGAGCGCATCCATATCCGCTGCGCTGGTGGAGCGATACAGCCGCAACACGGCGCGCTTCGTCGCGCCCGGGAGAAGGTGTTCGACGATCCGATTCACCCACTTCTCGGGCAGACCGGGGTTGTCGTGGCGCACCAGCAGACGCGCCACGCTCCGTGTGGTGGTGCGCATCAACAGCTCTCCGGCCAGCGGAGTGCGCCAGACCCGGGCCAGCCGGTGCCACTTGTAGTCCAGCAGCAACCCGGTGTTGATCAGCGTGACACTGGCTATCCGATCGGGGTTGGCGGCTGCCCAGGCGAGGGCGAACGGTCCGCCGAAGTCGTGGGCAACCAGGTGCACCGTGGACATCCCCAACTGGTCGATCACGGCGCCGAGATGCGCGGCGTAGGCGCTCACGGTGTAGTCACGGTTCGCACTGCTGTCGGCCCCGCCGAAACCCGGCAGGTCCGGCGCGACCACGGTGGCGAATTCACCCACCAGGCTCATCAGCGATTCCCAGTCGCTGCCCGCGCCCGGGTTGCCGTGCACGAAGACCACGGCTTCGGTAGTCGCACCTGTACCGCCGATCAGCACCGGTGACCCGACACCGTCGATGACAACCTGACGACTCTGCAATTGCGTCACCGCCGCACCTCGCTGATTCCTTGGCCGACGCGCTGCCGGTAGGCGGCGCGTGCCGGCGAGTCGGGTTTTGACATGACGTCGTCCACTTTCATGACGCGCTTGATGCGGTCCGCGATGGCCGGCGGGGTGCCGGCCACCAGACGGGCGACCGGCCCGAGTTCGCGCGGAACGAACACCTCTTCCCGGCCGTGCCTGATGGCGTCGACGATCGCGGCCGCGACCGCTTCCGGACCGACAATCCTTGTGCCGAAGGGCTTTTCAAAACCGCTGATCATCTCGGTACGAATCAGGCCGGGCATCACGATGGTGGTCCGGACGCCAGTACCTCTGATTTCGGCGCGAATCGCTCGGGTGAAGCCGACGACGGCGTGCTTGGTGGCCGCATAGGTCGCGCCGCCCGCAGGAGCGATCTGCCCGGCAGACGACGCCAGGTTCACGACGTGGCCATGGCCGTGAGGCAGGAACCGGCGCAGCGCCAACCGGGTTCCGGTCAAGACACCGCCGAGGTTGACGTCCAGGGTGCGCTGGGTGACGTCCGGCAGCTCGTCGGCGAAGGGGCCGATGGGGCCGACACCGGCGTTGTTCACCAGGACATCGAGCGGCCCGAGAAGGGCTTCTGCTCGGGCCAGGAACCTCTCGAAGCTTTCCGGGTCCCGCACATCGACCGGCAGGCCGACGACGGTGCCGCTCAGTTCGGCTGCGACCGCCTCCGCCAAGGCTCCGTCGACGTCGCCGATGGCCACGGACATGCCGGCGCGCAGGCAGGCTTCGGCGGTGGCACGGCCGATGCCGCGGGCACCGCCCGTGATCGCGACGGTTGTTGGCTCCGGATGAACGTTCACCGAAAGTACCTCTCCCTCAACAGCACTCGCCTCCACCCGGTGGCGGTAGCGGTTGTGCGTTGCATCCACTTTGCGCCGCCGACCGCCGCCGAGTCTTGACAGCAGAGGACAACTTTTTGACAATTCGAGACATGTCCGTAGTGCGCGGGACGGCGCTCGCCAACTATCCGAAGCTGGTCGCTGAATTGGGTGGCGACCCAGCCGCACTGCTGCGCGCCAATGGGATTCGGGAACAGGACGTCGGCAACTACGACGCGTTCATCCCGATGCGGGCGGCCATCAGGGCGCTCGAAGCGGCGGCGGAGACGACCGCCACACCGGACTTCGGGCGACGGCTGGCGCAACGCCAGGGCATCGAGATCCTGGGACCGGTGGGCGTGGCGGCCCGTACCGCCGCAACGGTGGCCGATGCACTGGCCATCTTCAGCACATTCATGGCGGCCTACAGTCCCGCGATCGCCCTCTCTATCGCGCCGCTGCCCGATCCGGAACGTTCATTCATCTCCCTCGAGTTCCTGCTCGAGGAGGCAGTCAAGTGTCCACAGACGATGGAACTGGCCCTGGGCGTCTCGCTCGGGGTATTTCGGCTACTCATGGGCGCGAATTTCGTCGGACTCTCGGTGCACCTGCCGCACGACCCGCTCACACCGAAAGCCAGTTATGCCGAATACTTCGGCTGCAAGCCCTACTTCGCACAACGCAGCGCCGGCTTCACGGTGCGCACCGCCGACCTGGCCCGCCCACTGAACCGTGACGATCTCGCCCACCGCGCCGTCGTGGACTATTTGAGCAGTATCACTCCGTTGGGCGCCGGGATCGTCGAATCGGTGCGCACCATCGTCCGCCAGTTGTTACCCACCGGAGCCGCGAGTCTCGAGGTGGTCGCGCACCAGTTCAATCTGCACCCGAAAACGTTGCAGCGCAGGCTGGCCGACCACGGCACCACCTTCGCCGCACTGATCGACGAAGTGCGCAGGGACGCCGCCGACCGCTATCTGCGGTCTACCGCAATGAGCCTGTCGCACCTGGCCCGCGAATTGGGCTACGCCGAGCAAAGTGTGCTGTCGCGCTCGTGCAAGCGCTGGTTTGGCACGGGCCCGGCGTCCTATCGCAACCAGACCCGGACGCCGCGCGCGCCGGTCGGCCACCCCTCATAGACCGACGGCCCGCTGCAGCGTCAGCCGGTCAACGCCGGCTCGGGCAGGACGGCCGCAGCCGCCTTCGTAAAGCGCAGGTTGTCATCGTCGACGGGGCCCTCACGCAGCAACTTTCGGTCGATGCGGTACTCCATGTTGGTCCGCCACGGCCCTTCGGAGCCCTGCTTGGGCAGCTGGGCGGCGGCGCGCCGGGCGTAGCCGGAGGTGATCTCGAGAAGGGGCTCGGTCGACATCGAGTCGGGCGGCTGCGGACAGCAGATGGCGAAGCCGTGCGCATCCATGTGGGCCAGCAGGCGGCAGAAGTGTTCGCACACCAGCCCGACCTTCAGCGTCCATGACGAGTTGGTGTAGCCGAACATGTAGGCGAAGTTCGGCATACCGCTGAGCATGAAACCCTTGAATGCCACCGTCTCCGGGATGTCGACGGGCACCCCGTCCACCGAGAAATCGATGCCGCCGAGTGCCACCAGGTTCAGACCGGTGGCAGTGACGATGATGTCGGCCTCCAGTTCCTGCCCTGATTGCAGGCGGACACCCCGTTCGGTGAACGTGTCGATCTGGTCGGTGACCACCGAGGCCCGGCCTTCACGAATCGCCGTGAACAGGTCGGAGTCCGGCACGGCGCACAGACGCTGGTCCCACGGGTTGTAGGCCGGCCTGAAGTGCTGGTCGATCGGGTACCCGGCCGGCAGCTGCTTGGCGTTGAGGTGCCGGATGAGTCGGCGCGCTGCCTGCGGATGCTGTTGGCAGAACCGCCAGATGAGCCGTTGGCGAGTGATGTTCTTGCGCCGGGTGACGGCGTATGCGCGGTCGCGGCCGATCAGCTTGGGCAGCACGTTGGCGATGCGGTCTTCGGAGGGCACGGGCACCATGTAGGTCGGCGAGCGCTGCAGCATGGTCACGTGTCCCGCGGTCTCAGCCATCGCGGGCACCAGGGTGACCGCGGTCGCACCGCTGCCGATGATCAGCACGCGCTTGCCGGCGTAGTCCAAGTCCTCCGGCCAGTGCTGCGGGTGCACAATCTCACCGCCGAACCGCTGCTGCCCCGGAAATTCCGGCGCGTACCCGGCGTCGTAACGGTAGTAGCCACCGGCGCAGAAGAACCATCCGCAGCTCATGCTGGTCCGCTCACCGAGATGTTCGATCTCGACCAGCCAGCGGGCGTCACTGGTGGACCAGGCCGCGCTAATGACTTTGTGCCCGAACCGAATCGACTTCTCGATTCCATTCTCGGCCACCGTCTCGCGCAGGTAGGACATGATGGCGTCGGCGCTGGCGATCGCCTTCTCGTTCTCCCACGCCTTGAACTCGTAGCTGAAGGTGTGCAGGTCGGAATCAGAACGGATTCCCGGATAGCGGAACAGGTCCCACGTGCCGCCGATGTCCGCCCGCGCCTCCAGGATTGCGAAGGTCTTCCCAGGCTGCATCGTTTGCAGGTAGTAAGCGGCACCGATGCCCGAGATACCGGCGCCGACGATCAGCACGTCGACGTGTTCGATGCTGTGGGAGTGCGAAGCGTTCACTGCCGTGGTCCTGTTCGACTGGAGGTGCCTCGCGACTTCGTTGTCCGCGGGGCGGTGGATGACCCACTGAACACATGCTGCGACGGCAACCGCCCACGCGTCTTGACAGCAGAGGACAACTTTTTGACAGCTCAGGACACCCGGCCGAACCGAGGTGCCCGCTATCCGACCGGCGTGACCCCGGCGTTCGACAGGGTGAAGCCGCGACCCGACGCGGTGCAGGTGACGCCGTTCGTGTCCGATCGACACGTGAAGGGCCCGACGCCGGCACTCTGCCCGTAGCCGAGCACCGGGGTGCCCTGTCCGGCGTTGCCCAGGCAGGTCTCACCGGTGCAGGTCTTGAACGTTCCGGCGGGGGTCATGCGGACCGACTGGGGCGGCGAATCAGACTGGCAGTACGCCTCGTCGTTGATCCCGCTGCCGCGCTGGAAGTTGAGCTCGCAACCGATGTTGCGCGAGGGCAGTAGGAAAGAGCACCAGGTGGAAGTGCAGACCGGGTTGTCAGCGGCGGCCTGCGGCGCTGGAAGGCACGCGCCGACAATCAGCATTCCGAGCGCTGCGACTATCGCTCGACTCAAGGCTCGATCCATGGTGGCCCCCCGACCCCGACGGCTGGTGCTTACGCAAACTAACAGGTCGGCGGGTCGCGGGTGGTCGCTTTCGGAAGATGCGCGCTGACAGTTACTGTCAATAAGTCACGATCTGCCACCCTGCCATCCGGAGGTGCCGATGAGTAGCCCCGCCAAATTCCGTGTCATCCAGTGGGCAACGGGTGGCGTCGGCAAGGCCGCCATCGAATGCGTGCTGAACCATCCCGAGCTGGAACTGGCCGGCTGCCGGGTGCACAGCGCCGACAAGAACGGCGTCGATGTCGGGCACATCCTCGGCCGCGACGAGCTGGGCGTCACCGCCACCACCAGCGTCGACGACGTGCTGGCCATCGACGCCGACTGCGTGATGTACAGCCCGCTGGTACCCAACGACGAAGAGGTCATCGCGATCCTGCGGTCCGGCAAGAACGTCGTGACTCCGGTCGGCTGGGTGTACCCCGACCTGGAGAACCCGCGCGTGCGGGCGATCGCCGACGCGGCGGTCGAGGCTGGGGTGACGCTGCACGGCTCGGGTATCCACCCGGGCGGCATCACGGAGCGCTTCCCGCTCATGGTGTCGTCGCTGTCCTCGGCGGTCACGCACGTTCGCGCCGAGGAGTTCTCCGACATCCGTACCTACAACGCACCCGACGTGGTGCGCCACATCATGGGGTTCGGAGGGACCCCCGAGGAGGCGATGCAGGGTCCGATGGCAAGCCTGTTGGAAGCGGGCTTCAAGCAGTCGGTGCGAATGATCGCCGACCACATGGGTTTTCGTATCGAGCCCAACATCAGGACGATTCAGGACATCGCGGTCGCGACCGGCGAAATCGACTACGAACCGATGACCATCGCCCCCGGGACGGTCGCCGCGCGCCGGTTCCGCTGGCAGGCGCTCCGCGACGGAGAACCGGTGATCACCGCGGCGGTCAACTGGCTGATGGGCGAAGACAACCTGGAACCGGCCTGGGAGTTCGGCGAGCAGGGCGAGCGTTTCGAAGTCGAGATCACTGGCGATCCCAGCGTCAGCCTGACCTTCAAGGGCCTGCAGCCGCAGACGGTCGCCGAAGGGCTGCAACGCAATCCGGGGGTGGTCGCCACCGCCAACCACTGCGTCAACGCCATTCCCTACGTCGTGCCGGCCGAACCCGGCATCAAGACCTACCTGGATCTGCCGCTGATCGCCGGACGCGCATGACCGGCGTCGTCGGCGACGCAGCCTTCTGCCACCTCGTCATCGGCGTCACCGACATGGACCGCGCGCTGGCCTTCTACCGCGACGTGCTGGGCATGGAGGTCGTCTTCGAAAGTTTGATCTCCGGTGAGCCTTTCGACGCGGTCCTGCACGCGACGCGCAAGCAGGAGGGCCGGGTCGTCGGCGGCCTGCTGGGTGGGCTGATGATCGAACTACTGTCACTGGGAGTCCAGCCGCGCGGGACGGCACATCGCGGGGTCACCGGCATTCACAATTTCGCGCTGTCGGTTCCCGACCTCAACGACACCCACCGCCGGCTTGCCGGGGCGGGTCATAAGCCCGAGCAGGAACCCTTCGAAATCGGGGGCGTGCGAATGTTTTTCGTCAAGGACCCGGACGGGACCACGGTGGAGTTCATCGAACTTCCCGGCGGTGCGCGCAGCACCTACGAGATGCATCGCGGGGTGCCGCTGCGGCTGGGGCCGGCACGATGACGCTTTCCCGGAGTTACTCTCACCCGGAATCGCTGCGCGGGCATGTCGCGATCGTCACCGGCGCCGCGCAGGGCGTCGGCAAGGGTGTGGCCGCAGCCCTGCTGGAGCGCGGCGCGGCGGTGCTGGTGGTCGACATCCTCGCCGAGAAGCTGGCCGCCACGGCCACGGAACTCAAGCAGATCGGTCCGGTCGAGATGTTGGTCGCCGACCTGCGCGACCCGGACAGCGCGCCGCGGATCGCCGGGGCTGCCGTCGAGGCATTCGGCACCGTGCACGGACTGGTCAACAATGCGATCGCCACCAACGAGCCCAAGAGATTCGTCGACATCACCGTGGACGACCTGGCGCTCGGCTACGAAGTGGGCCCGCGCGCCACGTTCCTGCTCATGCAGGCGGTGCACCCGTTGATGGTCGGCGCCGGCGGCGGTTCGATCGTGAATCTGGGCTCGGGCACCGGAACCGGCGGCGAACCCAAGTGGGGCGGTTATGCGGCCGCCAAGGAGGGCATCCGTGGCCTGTCCAAGGTCGCCGCCCTGGAATGGGGACGCGACAACATCCGCGTCAACGTCATCTGTCCCTTCGCCGAATCCGACGGCGTCAAGCTGTGGAAGCAGTACGCGCCCGACGACTACGCCAAGGCGGTACGCCGCGTCCCGATGAAGCGAATCGGCGACGTCCGCACCGACGTCGGTGCGCTGGTGGCGTTCCTGCTCGGCCCCGACGCCACGTTCATCACCGGGCAGACCATCCACGTCGACGGCGGAATCGGTTGTTTCCGATGAACTTGCGCGACCGCCAGCGCGCGCAGATCCGCGCCGACATCCGGCGCGCGGCCTTCCGGTTGTTCGTGGAGCGCGGCTACGACACCGTGACGACTGAGGAGATCGCCACTGCCGCAGGCGTTTCACCGCGTACCTTTTTCCGGCACGTGCCGACCAAGGAAGAGTTACTGCTGGGCCCCATCCGCCACGGCGGCGCCGAAGTGGTGAACCTGCTGGAGCAGCGTCCGGCCGGTGAGGCACCGGACGTCGCGCTGATCAACGCCATCATCACCCGGACAAGGTCATTCGGGGACGTGGAGAGCGAAGAGTGGCGAGAGGCGCTACTGGTGGCGCCGGGACTGCTCGGTAAGGTCACCCTCTACACGCAGGCTGACCGGGAACGGGCGGTCAAGCTGATCGCCGAGCGCATGGGCGCCGATCCCGACGCCGATCTCCGCCCCGGCCTGCTGGTCCAACTCGGCTTCGCGGCAGGCGATTTCGCGTTCCAACGGTGGATACGTCGATCAGGGAGCTCGCTGGACCGGTACGTCACCGAAGCGCTGCAGGCGATCAGGAGTCCGTACTGGGGTTCGCGATCCTGACCGGCGCGCCGTCCAGCCACGCCACGACGGCATCGACGGTGTCGGCGTAGAAAGCCCCCAGCATCTCACGGGTGACATAACCGAGGTGGGGCGACAGCGTCACAGTCGGCAGCGCACGCAGCGGGTGCAGTTCCGGAAGCGGTTCGGTGTCAAAGACATCGAGACCCGCCCCGGCGATGCGACCAGCCTGTAGGACGTCGATCAGGGCCGGCTCGTCGACGATCGGGCCACGAGAGGTGTTGATCAGGAAGGCGTTCGGCTTCATCAGGGCCAACTCGGCCGCGCCGATCAGGCCGCGCGTGCGTTCGGAGAGCACCAGGTGGATGGAGACCACGTCGGACTGGGCGAACAGCGCGTCCTTGTCGACCCGCCGCGCGCCGGCCGCCGATGCCGCCTCGTCGGTGAGGTTCTGACTCCACGCGATAACGTCCATTCCAAAGGTGTTGGCGTACTGTGCCATCCGCCGGCCGACCCGGCCAAGACCGAGCAGCCCCAGCGTCTTGCCGTGCAGCGTCATGCCCGTCGTCGTCTGCCAGGCACCCTCGCGCATGCGCCGGTGCTCCTCGGCCAGGTTGCGCACCGTCGCGATCATCAGGCCCCACGCCAGTTCCGGAGTGGCATCCCGGACGGCCGCGAACCTCGGATGGGCGAAGTTCGAATGCGCCACCAGGACACCGTGTTCGGTGGCGGCCGCCATATCCAGGTTGGGCAGGCTCCGGCCGACGATGGTGATCAGTTTCAGGTTCGGCAGCCGTTCGATGAGACTGCGGGGCAGCGCCATTCGCTCCCGCAGGGTGCACAGCACCTCGAATGGCCGCAGTTGCGCGGCGGCCTCGTCCTCCGTCAGGTGCCGGTCGAAAACGGTGATGTCGGCGCGCTCGAGCACCGGGGACCAGTCGGCGAGGTCGAGCGCGACGCTCGCGTAGTCGTCGAGAACCGCCACCTGCGGCCGGCGGTGGCCCATCATTGACCTTCCTGGTGGGCCGCCGGAAAACTCTGGCCCCGTTGCGGTCCCGGGTAATCCCGCCAGGCCGCCCACATGCTGCGGTGCAGGCCGGGAACGACGTGCGGGTGCGGACCGTCGATGACGAGGGCGGCCCCGTCGTCGGAGTACGACGGCCATCCCGGCGCGCCGGTGCGAACGAACTCGATCCAGCGCTGTTGCACGCAGTCGCTCATGGAGCGGTAGCGGCCGCGCTCGCCGAGCGTCAGCAGTTGCACTGCCGGTATCTCGCAGCCGAACACCAGTGGCACATCGGTGGCGTGGATCGCACCCATACCGATGAGCCGCAACACAACCGGCGCGTAGTCGAGGCGGTAGAGGTAGGTCGGTGCATGGCGGGCGTGTCCCTCGGCCACCGCGACCATCGGCCGCACGAAGAAGCAGTCGCCGGCCAACCGGGTCAGGGCCGCACGGCTCGGATAGTCGGGGTAATGAGCCAGCACCTGTGCCCGGGCCGCGGGATCGGTCGCGGCGAACATGCGGTCCACCCGCGCCGGCGTCGTCGGAACGATGTCGATGAACTGCCGTACCGGCCCCCAGCCTGCATGACCCAGCTCATTACGCATGGAACCGATGAGCAGCGGCACGCGCTCGGCACGGCCTTCGGTGATCGCCGTCGTCGGATCCTCGGGCAGGAAGTCGCCGTCGATGACCGGCGCCAACGACATCTGGCACGGAACTTCGCGTGCCGCCGCCAGCATCACCCTGATCGCCGCCGCGGTGATCGCCGTGGCCGGCGCGTCACGCAGCGTCGCGGCTGCAGTGTCGGCGTCGGCGCCGAGCGCCTCGACGCACCGGCGGGCGGTCGCGGCGGCCTGCTCCCGTGTGCGCACCGCATCGGGTACCGGACTCTGCGCAATAGCCCGGTGGAACAGGCCCCGGGAGGCCGGCAGCATGAGGTGGGTCAGCACGGCGCTCCCACCGGCGGACTGGCCCCAAAGGGTGACGTTGTCGGGATCCCCGCCGAACGCCGCGATGTTGCGCCGGACCCACTCCAGCGCGGCCACCTGGTCGCGCAGTCCCAGGTTGGACTCGAAATCCGCTGCGTACTGCGAGAAATCGACGAATCCCAGGCCGCCCAGCCGGTAGTTGATCGTGACCAGCACCACGCCGAACTTGGCCACCAGCGCCCTGGGGTCGTGCACCGGCAGAGCGGAGGTGCCTTCGAAATAGCCGCCACCGTGAATGAACACCAGCACCGGGCGGGACGGGCCGCTCCGATCGGCGGGAGCACAGACGTTGAGCGTCAGGCAGTCCTCGTGCTGAACCTGGCGCTTCAGCAGGCCGAGCGGCGAACTGAGCCGGTGCGAATGCGCGGCGTAGCCGAACCTGGTCGCATCGAGCACGCCGGTCCACGGCGGGACGGGCTGCGGGGCCCGGAAGCGCCGCGGCCCGACGGGCGGGGCCGCATAAGGGACGGTGCGCCACAGGTCGACACCGCCGAAACGGCGCCCGCGCACGACGCCCGACTCCGTGGCTACTTCCGGAGCGCTTCCCATCGTCACCTCCCTGCCGTATCAGTGTGCCAACCTCGCGCGAGCGCGTCGCGGCGCTCTCGACGCGGCAGCGACCTAGGTAGGGTTCCATGAGTGCCCGAGATCCCCGCGCAGTACCTGCTGTCGGCTGACGCACCGAGTCCGCGCACGCTGATCGACATCATCCGGGCTACCGCCGCCCGCTACCCGGACGCCGTGGCGATCGACGACGGAGAAGTCCAGCTCACCTACAGCGAGCTGATCGAGGACATGACCGACAGCGTCGCCTGGCTGGCCGCCCGCGGTATCGGGCGCGGCGACCGGATCGGCATCCGGATGCCCTCGGGCAGCTACTCGCTCTACACCGCAATCCTGGCCGTGCTGGCCGCCGGCGCCGCCTATGTGCCCGTCGACGCCGACGACCCCGACGAACGGGCCGAGCTGGTCTTCGGGGAGGCCAACGTCGTCGCGGTCATCACCGACAAGGGCATCGAGCGCACCCAGGGCGCATCCCGGGGCTGGCGTGCCGAGGCACCGCTGGCCCGCGACGACGCCTGGATCATCTTCACCTCCGGATCCACCGGCACCCCCAAGGGCGTCGCCGTCAGCCACCGCAGCGCCGCCGCGTTCGTCGACGCCGAAGCGCAGATGTTCTGCCAGGACAGCCCGATCGGGCCCGGTGATCGGGTGCTGGCCGGGCTGTCGGTGGCGTTCGACGCATCGTGCGAGGAGATGTGGCTGGCGTGGCGGCACGGCGCCTGTCTGGTTCCCGCGCCGCGGTCGCTGGTGCGCAGCGGGATGGACCTGGGACCCTGGCTGGTCACTCGCGACGTCACGGTGGTCTCGACGGTGCCCTCGCTCGCGGCGCTGTGGCCCGCCGAGGCGCTGGAAGCCGTGCGGCTGTTGATCTTCGGCGGCGAGGCGTGCCCGCCGGACCTTGCGGAACGGTTGGTGGTAGAGGGTCGCGAGGTGTGGAACACCTACGGTCCCACCGAAGCGACCGTGGTGGCCTGCGCAGCACGCCTGGACGGTTCCGGCCCGATCAGCATCGGGTTGCCGTTGCGCGGGTGGGACCTGGCCGTGGTGGACGGCGAGGGCCGCCAGGTCGACTACGGCGAGACGGGCGAGCTGGTGATCGGAGGCGTCGGCCTGGCCCGCTACCTCGACGAGGACAAGGACGCCGAAAAGTACGCTGCCATGCCGACACTCGGCTGGAAGCGCGCATATCGCAGCGGCGATCTGGTGCGGCTGGAGGCGGACGGGCTGTACTTCTGCGGGCGCGCCGACGATCAGGTCAAGGTCGGAGGCCGGCGCATCGAACTCGGCGAGGTGGACTCCGCGCTGGTCAATCTGGCCGGGGTCAGCGGGGGGGCGGCCGCGGTCCGCCGGACCGCCGGCGGCACAGCGGTGCTGGTGGGTTATGTGGTGAGCGCGGACCCGTCCTTCGATATTGCCAACGCGCGCAACGAACTTGCCGGTCATCTGCCTGCGGCGCTGGTGCCGCGGCTGGTCCTCATCGAGGAGTTGCCCACCCGCACGTCGGGCAAGGTCGATCGCGATGCGCTGCCGTGGCCGCCGCCGGGAAGCAGCGACACCGAGGAGGCCCCCGACCTGGCCGGCACCGCAGGCCGACTGGCCGAGATGTGGCGGGATCTGCTCGGTGCCACGGTAACCGGCCAGGAGGCCGACTTCTTCGCCCTCGGCGGCGGTTCACTGGCCGCCGCGCAGCTGGTCTCCACCCTGCGACAGCAATACCCCCAGATCACCGTCGCCGACTTGTACGACCATCCCCGCCTGGGCTCGCTCGCCGGATTTCTCGACGAGCTCGGCCCGCCGCCGCAGGTGCACGAGCGGGTGGTGAAGCCGACGCCCCGCCTGACCCAGCTGATCCAGACCGTGCTGACGGTGCCGCTGGCGACGCTGACGGCGCTGCAGTGGGTTACCTGGCTCGCGCTGGGGAACAACATTGCCCGTGCTCTGCATCTGGTGCCCTGGACCGTGGCGGTGAGCTGGTGGTGGGTGGCGATCGCGTTCGTCTTGTTCGTCACACCGCTGGGCCGGATGGGGATCGCGGTGCTGTTCGCCCGGTTGCTGCTGCGGGACGTCAAACCCGGCAGCTACCCCCGCGGCGGGTCGGTGCATCTGCGGGTGTGGTTGGCCGAACGACTGGCCGAAGCCGGCGGCGCGGAGAACCTGGCCGGCGCACCGTGGCTCGTCTACTACGCCCGCGCGCTGGGCGCCGAGATCGGGAAGGGCGTCGACCTGCATTCGGTGCCGCCGGTGACCGGACTGCTGAGCGTCGGGGAACGCAGCGCGATCGAGCCCGAGGTGGACCTGCGCGGTCACTGGGTGGACGGAGATGTCTTCCACGTCGGTGACATCACGATCGGCAACGACGCGACGATCGGCGCCCGCACCACCTTGCTGCCCGGCGCGGTCGTCGGCAAGAACGCCGACGTGGCGCCGGGCTCGGGGGTGACCGCCAAGATCAAGAACGGTCAGTACTGGAAAGGCTCGCCGGCGGCCAAGTCCGGCCGGGTGAATCACCCCTGGCCGGACGAACGGCCGGCACGCAAGTCGTACTGGGTGGCCGGTTACGGGGTCACCTCCCTGGTGCTGGCCGGGTTGCCGCTGCTGGCCCTGGTCGGGGGCCTGGCCATCATCGGGCTGGCGGTCCGGCACACCCAGACCTTGTCGCAGGCGGTGCTGCCCGCGCTGCGGTGGACGCCGCCGGCGGCGCTGGCCGGGTTCGCCGCGTACGCGTTGGTGACCGTGATCGCCGTTCGGCTGCTGTCGATCGGATTGCGCGAGGGCTATCACCCGGTGCGCAGCCGGGTCGGTTGGCAGCTGTGGACCACCGAACGGTTGATGGACGCGGCCCGCACGTATCTGTTCCCGTTGTATGCCAGCCTGTTCACCCCGGTCTGGTTGCGCATCCTGGGTACCCGGGTGGGCCGGGGCACCGAGATCTCGACGGTCCTGCTCACCCCCAAGTTCGCCGTCATCGAGGACGGCGCCTTCCTGGCCGACGACACCATGGTCGCCTCGTACGAGCTTGGCGGCGGCTGGATCTACGCGGCCGAGACCACCGTCGGGCGGCGCGCGTTCCTGGGCAACTCGGGTATCACCCAGCCGGGGCGGCGGGTTCCCGACGACGGTCTGGTCGCCGTGTTGTCGGCGACGCCGCCGAAGGCCAAGCGGGGCTCGTCGTGGCTGGGCAGTCCCCCGATGCGGTTGCGCCGACGGCCCGCCGAAGCCGACGAGGAGACGACGTACCATCCCCCAACCCGGTTGAAGGTGATGCGGGCGGCGGTGGAGATCTGCCGGCTGTTGCCCGTGGTGGTGACGGTCGCGATCGGGGTGGCGGTATTGGGCGTATTGCAGGCGCTGACAATCACCTTCGGGATCTGGTGGGCGGCGCTGGCCGGTGGCCTGGTGTTGCTGGCGGCGGGCGCGGTCGCGGGCCTGGTGACGGTCGCGGCGAAATGGGCGCTGGTGGGGCGGATCCGGGCCAGTGAGTTCCCGCTGTGGTCGTCGTTCGTGTGGCGCAACGAGTTGGCCGACACATTCGTGGAAACCGTTGCGGCGCCGTGGTTTGCGCGCGCCGCCAGCGGCACGCCGGTGATGAACCTGTGGCTGCGCGGGCTGGGTGCGGCGGTGGGGCGCGGGTCGTGGTGCGAGACGTACTGGCTGCCCGAGGCGGATCTGGTGGTGCTCGGGGAGGGCAGCACGGTCAACCGCGGGTGCGTGGTGCAGACCCATCTGTTCCACGACCGGATCATGCGGATGGACAGCGTGGTGCTGGAACCGGGCGCGACGCTGGGTCCGCACTGCGTCGCGCTGCCGGCCGCGCGGGTGGGTGCCGGAGCCTCCGTCGGCCCGGCGTCGCTGGTGGTGCGTGGTGACGAAGTACCGGGATCGACTCGCTGGCAAGGCAATCCGGTCCGGCCGTGGGTGAGTCGCAAGAAGGGCCGCAAGAACGCGGCGGACGTCAAGGACAACGCCGCGTGAAGTCACCGGCTAAGCAGCAGGGTGTGGACCCGTACCTGCCGCAGAACGGCAACTTCGGCTACACGGTCTCGCGCTACGAGCTCGACCTCGAATACAAGGTCGCGATCAATCGGCTCTCGGGCACCGCGACCATCACGGCGGTGACGGTGGCCGAGTTGGGCGAGTTCGCCCTCGACCTGTCGAGCGCGCTGTCGGTGTCCAGGGTCTCGGTGAACGGCAAACGCGCCGCCCGCTTCGGCTGCCGGGGCGGTAAGTTGCGCATCACGCTGGAGTCGAAGTTGCCGACCGGCGCCGCGATGACCGTGGTGGTGCGGTACGGCGGCAGTCCCAAACCGCTCCGAACCCTTTGGGGCGACGTGGGATTCGAGGAGTTGACCGACGGCGCCCTGGTCGCCGGGCAACCCAACGGGGCCGCATCCTGGTTCCCCTGCAACGACCATCCCAGCGCGAAGGCAGCCTTCCGTATCCAGATCAGCACCGAGAGCGGGTACCGGGCCATCGCCAACGGCAAGCTGGTGTCGTCCCGGGCGCGGGCTTCGCAGACCGTATGGACCTATGAGCAACCCGAGCCGACGTCGACCTACCTCGTCACCCTGCAAATCGGTGTTTACGAGTCGATCCGGCTGGCCAGGACACCGGTGGCGATCCGCGCGGCGCTGCCCGAACGCCTCCGGGACAACTTCGATCACGACTTCGCGCGCCAGCCCGACATGATGGAGTTGTTCATCGAATTGTTCGGCCCCTATCCCCTCGCCGACGGATACACAGTCGTGGTGACCGACGACGTGCTGGAGATTCCGCTTGAGGCGCAGGGCATTTCGATCTTCGGCGCCAATCACTGCACGGGTAGCCGGGCCAGCGAGCGGCTGATCGCGCACGAGCTGGCGCACCAGTGGTTCGGCAACTCGGTGACCGCGCGGCGGTGGCGCGACATCTGGCTGCACGAAGGGTTCGCGTCCTACGCCGAGTGGTTGTGGTCGGAGCGCAGCGGCGGGTCCACCACCGTCGCCCTTGCCCGTTACCACCTGGGACAGCTGCGCCAGAAGCCGCAGGATCTGCTGCTGGCCGACCCCGGGCCGCGCCACATGTTCGACGACCGGGTGTACAAGCGCGGCGCCTTGACCCTGCACGCGCTGCGGGGTCAGCTGGGTGACGAGAATTTCTTTGCGCTGCTCAAGGATTGGACGACCCGGTATCGGCACGGCACCGCCAGCACCGAGGACTTCACCGGGCTGGCCGCCAACTACAGCGACGAGTCGCTGCGTCCGCTGTGGGATGCCTGGCTGTACTCGACCGAAGTCCCCTGACTTACAGATTCGCCAGATCGTCCGGCACGTCGACCGCGTGTTCTTGCAGGACCTCGAGTGGCACCACCTCGAGGGTGCGCTCGTGGGTCGAGGCCAGCACCACCGGAGCAGCGCACCCGTCGTTGTGGGCCCGCAGCCAGTTGCGCGCGGTGACGCACCAGCGGTCGCCCGGCAGCAGCCCGGGAAACCGGTACTCGGGGACCGGCGTCGACAGGTCGTTGCCGATCGACCGCTGGTGCTCGAGAAACTCGGCGGTCACGACAGCACAGATGGTGTGCAATCCGCGGTCCTCGTCGCCGGTGGAACAGCAGCCGTCCCGGTAGAAGCCGGTGACCGGCTCGGTGCCGCACGGTTCCAACGGGCCACCCAGCACGTTGCGATCAGGCATGCGCTCAGTATTGCTCGTTGTGCCCGAAAAGTAAGCGGAGTTCGGCGCCTTCAGCTGCTGCGGTAGGTTCAGCGGCGTGATACTTACGGGCGCTTTCCTGGCCGATGCGGCTGCTGTCGTCGACAACAAACTCAATGTCTCGGGTGGGGTGCTGTCCCGGTTTGCGCTCGGACCCGACCGCTCGGCCCGGTTCGTGCTGGTAGTGCTGACCCAGGCGGAGCCGGGTAACACCGACCGCACGCTCAAGATCGAGATGCGGCCGCCGACGGACGAGGACCCGATCCGGTTGGAGTTCGAGGTGCCCGAAGCGTCCGTCGCGGAGTTCCCTGGGTTCGCGTTTTTCGAGCTGCAACTGCAACTTCCCAGCGACGGTCGCTGGGTGCTGGTGGTGACCGGTGGGACCGGTGCGATCTCGCTTCCGGTGCTGGTGACCGAGTTCGCGCCGCCGCCGTCCGCGCCGTCGTTCGGGCTGTAAATTTCCGGCGCTCGCGTCTTGCGGCGCGAGCTCGAGCGACCCCAAAAAGCCGGGCGCGCGCGCCACACCAGGGGGAGGGGCGCCGCGGCCCGCGAGACCTCAGGCCAGCGCGGGCAGCACCACATCGGTGAGCAGCTGCACCGACTTCCACGCCTCCTCGACGGGCATCCCACCGACCAGCGGATGTAGCACCACCGGGCCGTAGTAATCGGCATCGCGGACCTCGGCGATCAGCTGGTCAGGCGTCAGGAAGCGGTATCGCCCAGACGCCCGCACCTCCTCGAGAGTCTGGACTCCGGGCAGATGCATCAGAGATCGTTCGTCCGCGGACCAGCCGCCGTAGGTGACCGCTTCCCAGAGGATGTGCCCGCCCAGCTCGGCCCAGGCCCGCTCCGGGTCCTCGTGCAGGTAGATCATTCCGCGATTGACAGGTCCGGGCATGATGACGAACGGTTTGATGCCGGCTTCGGCGCACAGTTCGCGGTAGTGGGCCGCGACCTCGGGCAGATGGTCGGCCAGGCTGAGCGGGAGCCCGAACCGCGCCGCGCGCCGCGCCGTGGCACGGGAGCCGCCGCCGACGTACAGCGGCGGATGCGGCCTGGTCCAGGTTCCGGTGCAGACGCCGTCTTCACCGCCGGACCAGACAGCCAGCATCCGCTCCACCAGAGCATCCATCAGCTTGCCGCGCCGGGTGAATTCCACTCCGAGCGAGTCGAACTCGACAGTGCGGTAGCCCAGACCCACCGTGGTGTGCAACCGGCCGCGGCTCATGTTGTCCACGAGCGCGATGTCCTCGGCCAGTCGGACCGGATTCCACAGCGGACCCAGCGCGCAGTCCACGCTGGCGATCATGGTCGACGTTCGCGCCAGGAACATCGACGCGGCCATGATCGGATTGCAGCTCCAGCCGTGCCCGGTGGCGTGGTGTTCGTCAACGCTGACCGTGGTGATCCCGCGCGACTCCCCGAACTCCGCCAGTTCCAGAGCCGCATTGAGCAATTCACTCTGCTTGCGCGGATTGCCCTGCGGCGAAGCGAAGTTGAACCGCAGCACCGTGAGGATCATGATCGCTACTGAGCCATCGACTGGAGGAAGGCAGGAAAGTCGGGAAATAAGGCGCGGTCGACGATCTCGATGCGCGTCCCGCTGGCGTCGACGTAGTAGGCGAACATGCCGAGTGTCGAGCCCGGCACATCGGCGGTCATTTCGAGGGTGAACCCGTTGTCCTCCAATGCCTTCCCCGTCTCGGCGAGGTCATCCGCGAAGTAGCCCAGATGATGGACGGCGTTTCCTGGTGCCGCCACCCACGGTGTCCCCGGTGTCTCCTGGATCAGTTCCAAGTACGGGCTCTGCTCGGAGTAGACGAAGTTCGAGGTCAGTTCACGGGTGCCCGTACCAGTGCGGAAGGGCAGCGTGAAGCACATCGGCTTGATCCACCGATAACCGGCCAGCGCGGTGAACCGGGCCATCGCGGCGTCGAGGTCGGGTACCACGATGCCGGTGTGGTACAGGTCTTCGGGTCGAAGTGCGAGCGCCATATTCCGTCCTCAGATGCAGTCCGATGCGCCGTCGACGACGAACACCGCACCGGTGGTGTAACTGCTTTGTTCGGTGCACAAGAAGGCTACCGTGGGCGCTATCTCGCCGACCTTTCCGAACCGCTGCAGCGGGATGTGCCCCAGTTCGGTGTCCATCAGTTCGGTGACCGAAAGCATCGGCGCGGTCATCGGGGTTTCGACGGCACCCGGCGCCACCGCGTTCACCCGTATCCCGCGGGACGCCCACTTCACGGCAAGGTTCCTTGTCACACAGATGATTCCGGCCTTGGCGGCTCCGTAGCCGGGGACCAGTGGGACGGCGCGCAGCGCCGACATCGAGGCCAGGTTGACCACGCTGGCGCCACCTGCGGCCGTCGAGGCCTGCAGCGCGCGGCGCAGCCCGACCGTGAGCCGGTACGGTCCGGTCAGATTGAGCTCGACCGATGCCGCGAAACCGTCCGGCTTCGATTCATCGAGTCCCCCAGGGAAATTCGCACCGGCGTTGTTCACCAGCACGTCGAGTTCGGGGAACCGCCCCGTCAGCGCGTCAACGGAGACCGGGTCGGTGATCTGCAACTGGTGATACGTCATACCGGACAGATCGGTGTCGTATTCGCCGGCGCCGGACCTGGTTCCGGTGACGGTGACCCGGGCACCGGCATCCCGGAACAGGCTGGCGATCCCGTGACCGATGCCGCTGGTGCCGCCGGTGATCAGGGCGGTGGTTCCGGTGAAGTCGAAACTGACCCGTGCGGTCATGAGTTGCTCGCTATCTGTTGCTTCAGCCAGGCTGTCTCCCAGAAGTTTTCGCTGGCTGCCAGTAGGTCTTCGTGGGCTTCTCTGAGCACTTCACGGGCTCCCGGGTGGTCGCGGGCGACGAGCTCGGCGAGGTGGATGGCGTGCAGTGGCCGGCCCGCGCACAGGTGTGCCCGTGCGCGGTCGACGAGCGCGTCGGCACCGGCGAGTTCGACGATGTCGGCGGCCACTTCGTCGAACCCGACCGGATAGAGCTCAGTGGTCGAGCGGTGGTGAAACCATCCGGAATAGTTCTCCCAGATGGCCCGCACGTCCCAGGGAACCTTGCCATAGCCCTGTCCCACTTCGAGTCCCGCGGGCAGGGTGATCTCCCGCATCAGGGTGCGGACGTCTTTGCCGGCGTTCATACCGGCCACGGTCTGGTCGTGGATGTGCTGAATTGCGTTGCGCAGTCTGGTCAGTTCGGAGTCGATGCGCCCCGCGCCGGCGATCGGGCCGAAGTGGCCGGTGACCAACAACTCGGGTTGCAGCTCGCGCACCCTTTCCACCGATGCGATCGCCGTCAGAGCGTCGCGGTACCGGTCGCCGCGGATGGTGACCAGGTTGGGGATATGCCCGAAGATGGGACCGAAGGTATTTCCGCACAGGCAGATTCGCTCTTCGGGCAGCCATACCACCAGCGAGTCGTTGGTTTCTCCGCCGGGCACGGCGATCAGTTCCAAACGGCGGTTGCCCAGCTGCAGGGTCAGCGTGTCGTCGAATTCGAGATCGACGGCCGGAACACTTTGTCCGGGCAGCTTCCTGGTGCCCAGTCGCTGCTGGATGGCCTGAATGCCGGTGGCGAGCGTGTCTTTGAAGGCGAAGGCGCTGCGGCTGGCACGATACGGGATGAGACGTTCGTTGTCGTCGCGCCACAACTTCCAGTTCGCCTGTGCGACAACGGTGGTGTCGGGGTCGCGGACGCTGTCCAGGCCGCCGACATGGTCGACATGGCCCTGCGTGAAGATGATGTAGCGCACCGGCGAGGAGTCGACGGCGTCGAAATTGGCCCGGTGCACCGGCCCCTCGAAGCCCATCCCGGTGTTGACGATCACCCGGCCTTCATCGGTGGTCAGCAGATAGGCGTTCGACAATCCCGGGGAGCACCAGAGCCCGGGGGCGATCTGCTCGGCCCGCTCCGCGGACGCCGGGCGCATGGCGTCGGCGCCCGGGCGGCTTCGATACACGGGTTCGGATGTCACTGTGTCTCCTTCATTCTTCGTCTCCTTCATTCGGCGCGGACGTCGAACCTGTCGAAGTAGAAGTCGAAGCGCGCGCGGAGTTCGTCGGGCGAGATACCGAAGTGGCGTTGCAGGTCGTAACGGATCCGGCCGTGCTTACCGCGGGGATTACCGTCCAGGTACTTCTGGAAGCGCCGCTGCACCTTGTCGGTCAGTTCCGTACCGGCACGGCGGTAGAGCTCACTCAGCAGCGGTATTTCGTTGCCGTTGAGCTGGTGGAAGCTGATATCGATGCTGCGTTCGGCCGGCACCAGATCCCGGTCCCGCACGCACGCGCTGAGCAGCCGGTGCACGCGGTCGCTCCAGTAGTCCAACAGCCACTCAGGTTCGATGCTGGTCCGGCGCAGCCGGTCGGAGTAGGCCATCATGGTGATCGCTGACTGGATCACCGCGACCGGATCGCGATGCGTGAAGGCGACGGTGGCGTCTGGGAACGTCGCCATCAGCGGGCCCAGTTGTTCGCAATGCTGCGGGCTCTTGAGCACCCAGGTGCGTGGGCCGCGGAGAAACGTCAGCGCCTGCAGGACTTTCCGTAAGTACCCGTAGTGCCGGTGCTGATCCAGGGCCAGATAGTAGTCTCGCCAATCCGGCACGCGCGCATGCCATTCGAGCACGTACGAGGCCAGGTCCAGGTCGAGGATCTCGACTTCCTCCTCGATGGCCTCCGGGAAGCGGTCGTGCATCGCGGCCACCACGGGGGCGCTGACCATGAGCGCGTCGTGTTCCTGCTTGCACCGCGTGTACCGCGGATCCACGCCGAACGTGTCCGGCCCCTCGCCCGGGGCGGGCATCGGATCCTGACTTTCCCAGTAGGGCAGCGCGCGCCGGCGGGGATCGGCGGCGATGAGGTTGACCAGGTGTGTGGTGCCCGAGCGCGGCATCCCGACGACGATGATCGGATTCTCGATCGGTATCGACTCGATCTCCGGATACCGCTTGATCAGGTCGGTCAGCGACAACCGGTTGCGCAGCAACCGCACGACCCGCTGCCGCAGCGTGGACCGGGAGAGTTGGCGCAGCCCCGCGTCGTTGTCGATCGCGGCCACGTGCGCCTGCAGCCGGCCCGTGAAGCCATCGGTGTCGTCGAGATCCGAGGCACCCGCGTGGTCGCACGCTTCGGCGAGCATCTTGTCGATGTCGAACTCGACGTGGCGGCTCTCGGTGTATTCCAGGATCTGGCGCTGGACGTCGGTCAACCGGGGCGACGTCAGGTCATCGAAGTCGATCTGGTCAGTGATCCCGACGCCCGCTGCTTCCACCGCTGCACTCCCGAACCTTTTCCTATGTCGAATAATCGATATAGGATTCGAAAATATGACGGCAACGCTAGACGGGGACGCCACGCAACGTCAACCCGCA
This sequence comes from Mycobacterium sp. Z3061, assembly GCF_031583025.1. Taxonomy (NCBI): domain Bacteria; kingdom Bacillati; phylum Actinomycetota; class Actinomycetes; order Mycobacteriales; family Mycobacteriaceae; genus Mycobacterium; species Mycobacterium pumcae. The sequence continues at coordinate 6,546,085 of NZ_CP134062.1, forward strand.
TCCCCTCCCACCGAGCGGGTGGTCGCCATCATGGAGCTGCTCGCTTCCCAGCCCGCGCGCGGATTCACCCTCGCCGAGATCAGCCGCGAGCTGCACATCAGCCGCGCCACTGGTCACGCCATCATGAGCACTCTGACCAGCCGCGAGTGGGTGGTCCGGGCTGCCACCGGCGCCTACTCGTGGGGCCCGGGCATCACCTCGTTGAGCACGCCGGTCCCCGAGCTCAGGCACCACGGACTATTGCAGAGCCTTGCCGAATCGATCGGAGCGCAGGTGTTTCTGGCCCGGCGGGAGGCCAATTCGATCGTGGTGATCGACAGCGCGGGTGAGACCGCATCGGGCATACATGTCGACCGGGGCTTACGGATGCCGCTTGTTGCGCCCTTCGGCCGCGATTATCTGGCGTGGAGCTCCACCGCCGCGCAGCACACCTGGCTGGCGGGTGCGGGCAAGCCGACGCCCGCCATGTCGCGCCGAATCAGCCTCGTTCTCAACGAGATCCGCGAGCGCGGCTACGTCATCGAACGCCTCAGCCGGGAGTACATCCGGGTATACACCGCGTTGCGCGCACTGGGCGCCGACGGGGAACCGGACGCCATCACGGTGCGATTGGCACGCGCACTGGCCGACCTGACGGTGATCGACATGGTGGCCGCCGAGCTCACCGAACCGGGCCTGCACAACATCGCCACCATTTCCGCGCCCGTCTTCGATGCGGACGGCATCGTCACCATGTCTGTCAGCGCCGCACCGTTCACCGAACTCAGCGGTGCGCAGGTCGCCGACCTCGGCGAGCAGGTCCGCGTCGCGGCGCGAACGATCGCAGAATGCGTCGCGCATCCAGCCTGAGCGGTAGCCTGCAGCGGGAATCGACACCCCGTTCGTCCTGACAGAAAGGCATGCCGGTGCTCGTCGTCACAACCAATGACATCCCCGGCTGGGAAATCCAGCGCGTCTGCGGCGAAGTCTTCGGACTGACCGTGCGGTCCCGAAATGCGTTCGCGCAGTTCGGTGCCGGGTTCAAGTCGATGTTCGGTGGCGAGTTGCAGGGCATGACCAAGAACTTGGCCGAGAGCCGTAACGAGGCGATGGCCCGGCTGATCAACGAGGCCCGCGCCAAGGGCGGCAACGCCATCGTGGCAATGCGCTTCGACACGACCGAGCTCGGTGACGTGTGGACCGAGATCTGTGCCTACGGGACGGCGGTGCAGGCGGTGCCGGTGACCGACGGCGCCCGCTACACCGCGTCCCAGCTGGGGTACGGCGGCGGCGCACCACAGCCTCAGCAATAGCCACCCGGCCCTCGGCCGTGCTTCTTTCAGGCCGCAGCGGTAGTTTCAGCCAGTGATAGTCGGGGCCTTTTTGGCCGAAGCTGCTTCGGCGACGGACAACAAACTCAACGTCTCGGGCGGCGTGCTGCTCCGATTCACGGTCGAGGACGATCGGCTGGCCCAGTTCCTGCTCGTGGTACTGACCCAGGCGGAGACCGGCAGCCCGGAGCGGCGCGTCGAGGTGGAGATCCGCCCGCCCACCGATGACGAGCCGCTGAACATCGAGTTCGAGTTGCCCGAGGCCGCCACCACCGCCGAACTCGGTTTCGCGATCTTCCCGATCGAGGTCAAGCTGCCCGTCGATGGCCGCTGGGTTCTGGTCGTCACCGGCGGCGCGGGCATGATCTCGCTTCCGCTGATCGTCAGTGGTTAGGTAGAGCCGATGGGAACGCCGAACTACCCCGGAAACCCCGAGCAGCAGCCGCCCTGGGGCCAGCAGCCCTACGGCTACCAGCCACCGCAGCCGCCGCAGTACCCACCCGTTCCGCCCGTCCCGCAATATCCGGGCTATCCGGGTTACGCCGTCGATCCGCAGGCGCCGTTCGGACGTGACCCGGCCACCGGGATGCCGCTGTCGGACAAGTCCTCCACCACCGCCGGACTGCTTCAGCTGTTTTTCGGCGCCTTCGGCGTCGGTCGCTTCTATCTCGATTCCACCCAGATCGCGGTGATTCAGCTGTGCCTCGGCCTGTCCGGTCTGCTCTTCACCGTCTTCTGCATCATCGGCCTACCGGTGTTCCTCGGCGTCGCCATCTGGGGCTTCATCGACGCGATCATGATCTTCACCGGCAGCGTCACCGACAGCTACGGCCGCAAACTGCGCTAGCCCGCTCATCCCGAAAGTGACAGCGGGATAACAATTTCCACCCTCAAAGGGTCGCGGGCCGGTATGCCGCGCGGCGTGCGCCGGGTTCCGAACTTACCGTCGCTGGGTGCAACGCCGAACCGCTCTCAAGCTGCCGCTGGCGCTGGCGGCCGCCACAGCGCTGAGCCGGACGCCACGCGCCTCCGCCGAGGCGGGCCGCTGGCCGGCCGACCGTGCGCACAACTGGTATCAGGCCCAGGGCTGGCTGGTCGGCGTCAACTACACCACCTCGACGGCCATCAATCAGCTCGAGATGTTCCAGGCCGGGACCTATGACCCACGGCGCATCGACAACGAGCTGGGCGCTGCACGGTTCCACGGGTTCAACACGGTGCGGGTGTTCCTGCACGACCAGCTGTGGGCGCAGGACCGAGCCGGTTTTCAATCCCGGCTGGCGCAGTTCGTCGGCATCGCCGCACGCCACGGCATCAAGCCGCTGTTCGTGCTGTTCGACTCCTGCTGGGACCCGTTTCCCCGGGTAGGTCGCCAGCGCGCGCCCCGGCCTGGCGTGCACAACTCCGGCTGGGTGCAGGGGCCGGGCGCCGAACACATTGACGACGCGCGCTACGTCGGCGTCATGCAGGAATACGTCACCGGGGTGTTGAGCCAGTTCCGCAACGACGACCGCGTGCTGGGTTGGGACCTGTGGAACGAACCCGACAACCCGGCCCGCGAGTACCGCAAGGTGGAGCGCAAGGACAAGCTGGACCGGGTTGCGGCGCTGCTCCCCCAGGTATTCCGCTGGGCACGCGCGGTGGATCCGGTGCAACCGTTGACAAGCGGTGTGTGGCAGGGCAATTGGGGAGATCCCGGCGCTCGCAGCGCCATCGCCGGAATCCAGCTCGACAACGCCGATGTGATCACGTTCCACAGCTACGCCCCGCCGGGAGAGTTCGAGGGCCGCATCGGTGAACTAGCGCCACTCGGGCGTCCGATCATCTGCACCGAGTACCTGGCCCGGTCACTGGGCAGCACGGTGGAGGGAATTCTGCCGATCGCCAGGCGGCACAACGTCGGCGCGTTCAACTGGGGCCTGGTCGCCGGCAAGACTCAGACCTATTTCCCATGGAGTTCGTGGGACCACCCGGCGACCGCGGTGCCCAAGCAGTGGTTCGCCGACCTGTTGCAGCCGGACGGGCGCCCGTTCGCGGACGGTGAGGTGCAGACGATCCGCAAGCTGGCCGCCGGTCGGGATCGCGAGTGATCAGGCGGGTGGATCGACCGTCCCCATCGGGCGGTGGTAGGCCGATTCGACCATCGGGCGCCACTGCAGATCGTGAATCCTCTTGTTCTCGGCCGACTCGATCCGCCAGGTGACCATCGGCAGGTAGTACGTGGCGGGCGCTCCCAGGATGTAGGTGGCGTTGCCCTCGACGTACGACTTGTTTCCGGGATCGGTCAGGCTGAGATTGCTGTAATCCAGGTGCGGGCCCCGCAATTCCCCTTTGCCGGCAACGAAGTTGGACGCCACTCGGTTGAAAAGCGCGACGGAATTGGACAGGTCGGCCGGGCAGTCCGCCCAGAAATCGTATTGACGCGTCAACACTTTGACCGTGTAGCGGGTATCGGCCGGAAATCCCCGGCCGCCATATGCTGCGGTGCATCCGCTGTTGGGAATGGTGGTGCAGCCCCCGTACTTGTTCTCCGGATCGCCGGTGAGAACGAATGTCACCGTCGCGGGATCGATGTCGCTACCCGGACCGTACCGGCGCAGCCAATCGTCTTCTACTTGCGCGCCTTCGCTGTGGCCGAGGACGATCTTGCGGCCCGGCGTGGAGTGCAGCAACTGGTTGAGCACGTCTGATCCCTGGTGCACGAAATAGGCGTTGGGCAGATTTGTGTAAGGGACTTTGACTTTCACGTTCGGCGCCGCAAATAACTCGCCGCGTAACCAGTTGGAGGGCAGCGGCAAAAAGGCCGGGTTGATGGTCAATACCGTGGCAGCGGTGGATTCGTCTGCCGCTCTGGCCTTTACCGGCGCGATTGCGCCGGCAACCACTAGCGACGCCAATGCGATTGACGTCAGCAAACGCCTCACCGGTGCCACCCCATGCCTGGCATATATATCATCGCCGGCGTCAAAATCGTTGTAGCGATTAGTGAATCGTGACGGGAATGACGCCGGGTCGCGATCTAGCGAGGGTAGTCACAGTTTGGCCGGTGCGGCGCGGGTGAACTACTGAACCATGGCGGACATCATCGACCTCATCTACGCCGATCACGACTGGATCCGGCGTCAGTTCTTCCGCCTCGACGATGCGTCATCGGACGACGACCTCGCAGCCATCTGGAATGTCCTCAGTGCCCGCCTCGACGTTCATGCCGAGGCTGAAGAAGCGGTGTTCTACCCGGCGCTACTCAAGCACGGCGGGCATGACCACCCCAGCAATCCCGAGGGTGACCCGGAGGACGAGACCGAAGACGCCATCACCGACCACAACGCGATCCGTGACGCGGTCCGCCGGTCCCGCCGGCTCGAGCCTGGCAGCACCGAGTGGTTCGAGGCCGTTCACGAGGCACGCGAGCAGAACGGCAAGCACCTCGACGAGGAAGAGCGCGAGGCCATGCCGGACTTCATCAAGAGCGCCTCGCTGGAACTCCGGAAGGAGCTGGCCATGCAATGGTTGCGGTTTCATGCCGAGCGCGAAGCGACCAAAGGTGTCGACAACCGCGACAAGGACGCGGGGGAATACATCGATAAGCACTCATGAGAAACCCCGGCCGGGACCGGGGTTTCTGCCTCAACTCGGGTGGCTTGTCAGCGTGTGTAGATGCAGTGCGCGTCTCCACCGACCGGTTTCTCGGCCACCACCTTGCCATTGAGGGTGATACGGCATCCAGGATTGGATTGCTTGCCGGTCGCGACTACCTGCAGCATCGTGACGTCGGCGCCCACGGTGGTGGTGCGCTTGAAGGGAAGTGACGCGTTGCTGTACAGACCGGTATCGGGGTCGGTGACGACGGAGTACACGTCGCCAGGCCCGAACACCTCGAACACCACATTCCCACCAGCGGGGGACTGTGGCGCTGCGACCCGGGATGCCGCAGCGGCGTTGTCCGCCAACGTCGCCGAGCGCTCGTCAGGAGTGACGCAGATGGTGTCGCCGTCGAATGCCTCGCGCCAGACGTAACCGTTGACGCAGGTGTTCGGACCGTAGGCGCCGCCGTTGGGCGACCGGTGGTTGGTGGGGTTGGCATTTTCCTGCTGGGTGCGGGTGCGCACCGCGGGCGTGACGCAGACGTGGTCACTGGGCCGGGCTTCGCGCCAGACGTAACCCGAAATGCAGGTGTCCGGGGCAGCCTCCGCGGGCGCCGGCACGGCGACGGTGATGAAGGCGGTGGCGGCGCACATCAGCAGCGGCGGTATCGATGAACGTGTAATAGACATGGACTTTCCTCCCCAGAATCCACTTTGGACCCGATTGACGGGGGTCGATCACCTTCTGGATCGACCCGTTCTTAGATTCAGGCTGAAATTAGCTTCGGGAGTTTGCGGAAATCTTGCACAAAACTTGGAAGGACCCACCGCTGTCGGGCGAATCACCCGGCAGGCCTGCTGCGGTGCACGCCAAAGCCTTTGCTACTCATGGTGATTCACGATGAGAACGAGGTCGCGATCTAGTCGTCCATTGGCGAATTGAAGAATATGGTCCCGCCGGTGGGACTGTACGAGAAGTAGATCGGCATCTGCGTGAAGATGTAGTTCCCGGTATTGAAGTCGCCCGCCGTGACTTGCACCGCGTCGGGGGACGCACTGACCGTCTCGGTATACAGCGTGATGTAGCCACCCTCCACGGTCCCGGGAACCCGCACTTGAATCGTTGTGCCCGCCGGCAGATAGTCGCCTGCGGTGTAGCCGGGTACGAGGGCTTCCGGAATGTCGCCGTCCACGCCACCGCTATCGACGTACGCGTTGGTGGTGGGTTGCCAAGCGCCGCCGTTGACCGAGATTTCGAATTGGTTGGTGATCGGCGCTCCGGTGACCGCGGCAAAGGGATTCCCTGGGTTGGGACCGAAGACCATCTCCTGGCCAGGTTGATTGATCAGCACTCCCTGGCCGAGGATTCCGGGCAGCTGCTGCACGGCGCTGGTCTGGAAATGCGGGAGGCTGGTGGTGTTGGCCCCGACGCCGAGAAGGCCTTCTGGCTCGTCTGGCACGCCATTGAATGTTTCCGAGGTGATCACGCCGATGGTCATGGGTCTGGTGATGATTCCGTGTCCGAAGTTAAGCGACGACGTGTAGGTGTCGTAGTGGACGACGGTTTCCTGTTCGGGCGTGCCGAACGTATACACGCCCGAGCCGGTGGAGGGGCCTAGCGATGCGAGATCGACGTCTGAGAGCGGAATCAATGTCGTGGTGGACCCCGTGTCCACTGACACCTGCACCATCTGTCCGTCGCCGACAGCGACATAAACCTTGGGCCGAGTGCCGTCCACTTCGAGATCGATGGCCGCTTGGCCGCCTGCTTCTCCGGTAGCCCCCGAGTGACCTCCCAACAGGCTGCCAGGTCCGCCCTGACCGCCAGCGCCCAACACCCCGCCGGTTCCACCGGCGCCGCCGTTGCCGAGCAGCCAGCCGCCACGACCCCCCGCACCGCCGGCGGCAAGCTCCCCGCCCGTCCCGCCGGCACCACCGTCGCCGAAGAACAGCGCGCTGCCGCCCGCACCGCCGGCCGCTACCGGTCCACCCAGTCCGCCGGTGCCGCCGTTGCCCCACAGCAACCCGCCGGTGCCGCCGATCCCACCGGGTGCTCCCCAACCGCCGCCGCCACCGGCGCCGCCGGTGCCGATCAGACCCGCCGCGCCGCCCGCACCCCCGGGCGCACCGTCGGCAGTGCTCTCCCCACCGGCGCCGCCGTTACCGAACAAGATCCCGCCGGCACCACCAGAGGTTCCGACGCCCTCGGCGTCGGTAATCCCTTCGGACCCGTTGCCGATCAGCGGCCGGCCCAACAACGTGTTGGTTGGCGCGTTGATCAACGCGAGAACGTCGTGCTCGAAGGTCTGCAGCGGCGCTGTGTTGGCGACCTCGGCCGCAGCATAGGCGCGCGCGCCGGCGTTGATGGTCTGTACGAACTGGGCGTGAAACGCCGCGACCTGCGTACTCAACGCCTGATACGTCGACGCCTGCTGAGACAACAACGTTGCGATAGCCGCCGACACCTCGTCACCGGCAGCGGCGAGCAACCGCGTCGTCGGCACGGCAGCGGCCGCGTTGGCCGCGCTGATCGTCGATTCGATATGCGCCAGACTTTTTGCTGCGTCCGTCACCACTTGTGGAGACACGAGCACAAACGACATCGCCCACCTCCGGCAACCCGTTCCATCGAGTTGTCGCCCCCCGAGTGCGACATGCGGGATATTAGCGGCTCTGGGCCTGTGACGTGCGCGTTTGCGCGAAAAGGCCTGCTACGCCCAGCGTCCGGCCCGGTAGTCATCGACTGGTTCGACGCCGTTCACAAGGCCATGCCGAACGGCAAACGCCCGCATCTCTGCAGCTCCGGAATGAACTGGCCGTGCAATGGTTACGGTTCACGCCGAACGCGCAGCGACTACGGGAGTCGACGCGATAAGGACGCGGACACCTCTATCGATAAGCATTTACGAGAAACCCCGGCCGGTGGGCGGGGTTTCCGCCCAGCTGATTTACGGGTGGTCTCCGATTCGGCAATTGGTGAGATTGGCGTCGCAGTAAAGGCCGACCGGTGGCGGCGGCTTCGGTGGCGGGTTGTCCCCGTCCCAAATCATGTTGGATACATTGCCCATTCCGCTGTAGAGGTAGTAGTAGGTGTGACACACGCTCATGTCCCAGCCACGGAACGGGTCGGTGATGTGATTACCGGTCGCCGGTAGCGGATCACCCGGGCACCAATGCTTCGGCGGACCCCAACCATTGTCATCGGTGGCGAATGGGCCGGGGTATTGCGGAACGGGACCTGGGTGGGCCTGGGCAATACCTGCGGCCATACCCAAGCCGGATACCGCAAGGCCACCCGACAGCAATGCCCCGCCGATGATTCTCTTCAATGTTTGAGGAGTGCTCATGGATGGTTCCTTTCTCTGTCGGGCTGAGATTAGCCCCGGTGGTTTGCGGAATTCTTGCGTTTGACGAATTGGGGAAGAGCGTCAGCCTCCTTTTACTCGCGCCGGTCGATGAGAATTGCTTCAGCCATTGAGACCTGGTTGGCCGGGGTCGCCGAAATCGGAAGGACTTCCGCCCGCGCCCGTTCCACCTTTCCCGCCGGCCCCGCCGCCGCCGCCCAAGCCACCGATGACTCCCGTGCCGCCGTTGCCGCCATTTCCACCGTTGCCGCCAAATCCGCCTTGCTTGCCGTTGCCGCCCAGGCCACCGACACCGCCGGTACCACCGCCACCTCCGGTGCCCCCCGCGGTGGCGGTACCACCGTCACCACCTCGACCGCCGAGTCCGCCACCGCCACCGGAGGTGAAGATCGTGTCACCGTTCCCGCCGATGCCACCGGTGCCACCGGTGCCACCGACACCGCCGACGCCCCATTCTGTTCCGCCACCGGTACCGCCAGCTCCACCGGCGCCAGCGGTTCCGCCGTTGATGAAGATCGCTCCACTGCCGCCGTTGCCGCCGGTGCCGCCCTTACCTCCGGCGCCGCCGACTCCGTTGCCGAATGCGAAGCCACCGTCGCCGCCTCGGCCGCCGACAGCGCCGGTCTGGCCACCCGCTGTCGTCGGATGACCCGCGTTGCCTCCGGCTCCTCCCACGCCGCCGTTGCCGTAGGTGCCGGTGGCGCCGTTGGACCCGCCATCGGTGCCGGCACCGCCTTGCCCCGCCACGCCACCGAAACCTCCCCGGCCGCCGTTTCCGCCATTCTGAGGGTTAATTCCGTCGCTGCCTGTAGCACCCGCACCTCCGGCACCACCGGTGCCACTGGCGCCGCCCTTGCCGCCATTACCACCGTTGACACCGTTGACGCCGGCACCGCCGGCACCACCATTTCCGCCGGCACCACCTTGTTTGCCATCGCCTCCGTTAGTTCCAGGAGACACCGCGTTGGTACCCGCAAGACCTACACTGCCGGTACCACCATCGCCTCCGTTGCCGCCGTGGCCTCCGTTGCCCGCAGCGCTAGCGCCATTGCCACCGGCGAATCCCGCAGCACCGCCAGTGCCGCCGCCTCCGCCGTAATTATTGAATTGAGTGAGCCCAAGGACGGCGTCTCCACCGCGACCGCCCACTCCGCCGTTGCCGCCATCGCCATTACGGCCGCCGATCCCACCGCCGTCGCCGCCGGTCCCACCGGCACCGCCAAAGCCACCGGTGCCACCGTTGCCGTTGCCGAAACCGCCTAGGCTGCCGTTGGAGCCGCCTCCACCGATACCTCCGGTTCCGCCTTTGCCACCGTTTCCACTGCTGCCAGTCGCGTCCGTAGCTTGGCCCCCGGCACCACCGGAGCCTCCGCGTCCGCCAGCGGAGCCGTTTGCACCGCTCCCATCGATACCGGCGCCACCGCCGCCACCAGTGCCACCGTCACCGCCGGCGCCGCCGTTACCCGCCGCTCCCACCCCGGTGCCCGCGGATCCGCCGGTTCCGCCCGCTCCACCGACACCTCCCGCACCGGGCGTGCCGGCACTTGACCCGCCACTGCCGCCCTGACCGCCGGCACCGCCAGCGCCGCCGTCACCATTGACTCCGCCTAGACCACCGGAATTTCCACCGGTTCCACCGGCGCCACCCTTGCCACCGGTAGCACCGGTCTCACCGGTGTTGAATCCGGAGTCGATGCCATAGCCGCCAGTCCCCCCCGCACCGGCGTTGCCGCCGCTGCCGCCCAAGCCTGCGGCCCCGGCGCCGCTACCGGCGGCCCCGCCGGCACCGCCATCGCCGCCGACGCCGCCAGCGCCCGGAGTAACCCCGGCCGCCCCGCCGGTTCCGCCGGTTCCGCCGGTACCACCGTTGCCACCGGAACCGTTGATCCCGCCGAACCCGGCGCTACCGCCAACGCCGCCGGCCCCGCCCTTACCTCCGGCAAAACCGGTCGCTTGCGCCACGACGCCGTCGCCTCCGGCAGCGCCGGCGCCACCGTTGCCGCCGCGTCCACCGGTCCCGGCGTTGCCCACGCTTCCGCCGGTTCCGCCGGTGCCCGCGGCGCCCCCGGCACCGGCATTACCGCCGGCACCGCCCGCGCCGCCCTTTCCACCGTCTACGAATTGACCGACGCCGCTGCCGCCGTTGCCGCCATTGCCACCAATGCCGCCGTTGCCGCCGGTGCCGCCACTGCCGTTGGTGCCGCCGGTACCGGCACCGGCGTTGCCACCGGCACCACCGGCACCGCCCTGGCCACCCGCGGCACCCGCATCGCCGATGACTCCGGCCCCGGACCCGGCCGCCCCGAAACCACCCGCACCGCCGACACCACCAGTGCCACCAGTGCCGCCGTCACCGGACTTGCCGGCCGCACCGGTCACCGAACCGGCGCCACCAGCGCCCGCTGCACCGCCCTGGCCACCGGCGCCACCGTCGCCACCCTGACCGCCATAGAGACCCTGATTGGCACTGTTGTCGATCCCGGCAGCGCCCGCACCGCCCTGACCACCTACACCGCCCGTGCCACCAGTACCTCCGGCGCCCTGTACCCCGCCAGCACCGGCACCGGCAGCGCCACCCACACCGCCAGTGCCACCAGCCCCGCCAGCGGCACCCGCATCGCCGATGACTCCGGCCCCGGACCCGGCCGCCCCGAAGCCACCCGCACCGCCGAAACCACCGGTGCCGCCGGTGCCACCCGAGCCGGACTTACCAGCCGCGCCGGTCACCGACCCGGCGCCACCAGCTCCGGCATCACCGCCGACACCGCCGGCACCACCGGTGCCGCCGACCCCACCGGCCACCCCGGCCAACCCACTGTTATCCCGCCCGGCGCCCCCGAACCCGCCGGTGCCACCGACACCACCATCACCACCAGCCCCGCCGGCGCCCTGCACCCCACCGGTCCCGGCACCCGCAGCGCCACCCACACCACCGGTGCCACCCGCCCCGCCCGCGGCACCAGCAAACCCGGACCCGCCCTCAGGGGCCCCACCAATACCGAAGCCACCGCCACCGCCGACACCACCGGTGCCACCAGTGCCACCGGAGCCCGACTTACCCGCGGCCCCCACGGTCGAGCCGGCGCCACCGACCCCGGCGTTACCGCCGACCCCACCAGTGCCGCCGGTGCCGCCGACCCCACCAGCAGCGCCTTGCACCGCGCTATCGACGCCGGCCCCACCGGTGCCGCCCTTACCGCCCACACCGCCATCACCACCGAGGCCGCCAGCGCCCTGGATCCCGCCGGTCCCGGCACCGGCAGCGCCGCCGGCACCACCAAAGCCGCCCTGGCCACCCGCGGCGCCCTCACCACCGGTGCCGCCGCCGGCCACACCCGCGGCCCCGAAGCCACCGGTCCCGCCGACACCACCGGTGCCACCGACACCGCCGTCACCGGACTTGCCGGCCGCACCCACCGTCGACCCGGCGCCACCAGCACCCGCGGCGCCACCGACACCGCCAGCACCACCGTCACCACCCTGACCGCCGTAAAGACCCTGGTAGGCGCTGTTATCGATGCCGGCAGCGCCCGCGCCTCCCGTACCGCCCGTACCACCTGTGCCACCGATACCGCCGGCGCCCTGGACCCCGCCGGTCCCGGCACCGGCAGCGCCACCGGCACCACCAGCACCGCCCTGACCACCCGCGGCACCCACCTCACCGGTGCCTCCGGCCCCGGACCCGGCCGCCCCGAAACCACCCGCACCACCGAAACCACCATGACCGCCGGTGCCACCATCACCGGACTTGCCCGCCGCACCGGTCACCGACCCGGCGCCACCAGCCCCGGCGTCACCACCGACACCACCGGCACCACCGGTGCCACCGACCCCACCGGCCACCCCGGCCAACCCACTGTTATCCCGCCCGGCGCCCCCGACACCACCGGTGCCACCCACACCACCATCACCACCGACACCGCCGGCGCCCTGCACCCCACCGGTCCCGCCACCCGCGGCGCCACCCACACCACCGGTGCCACCCGCCCCACCCGCGGCACCAGCAAACCCGGACCCGCCCTCAGGGGCCCCACCAATACCGAAGCCACCCGTACCGCCGACACCACCGGTGCCACCGACACCACCGTCACCGGACTTGCCGGCCGCACCCACGGTCGAGCCGGCGCCACCAGCACCCGCGGCGCCACCGACACCGCCGGCACCACCGTCACCACCCTGACCGCCGTAAAGACCCTGATAGGCGCTGTTATCGAGCCCGGCCGCACCCGCACCGCCGTGACCACCCACACCACCGCCGCCCCCGGCACCACCAGCACCCTGGACCCCGCCGGTCCCGGCACCGGCAGCGCCACCGGCACCACCAGCACCGCCCTGGCCACCGGCGGCACCGACCTCACCAGTGGCCCCCGGGGTGGCCCCGACCGCACCGAAACCACCGCCACCACCCACACCACCAGCGCCACCATCGCCACCGGAGCCCGACTGACCGGCCGCACCGGTCACCGACCCGGCGCCACCGGCACCGGCGTCACCACCCTGGCCACCCACACCACCGGCCCCGCCGACACCACCGGCCACCCCGGCCAACCCACTGTTATCCGCCCCGGCGCTACCGGCGCCACCGTGACCACCCACACCACCGGTGCCACCGACACCACCAGCGCCCTGGACCCCGCCGGTCCCGGCACCCGCAGCGCCACCGACACCACCGGTGCCACCGGCCCCGCCCGCGGCACCCGCATCACCGATGACTCCGGCCCCGGACCCGGCCGCCCCGAAACCACCCGCACCACCGAAACCACCATGACCGCCGGTGCCGCCGTCACCGGACTTGCCCGCCGCACCGCTCACCGACCCGGCGCCACCAGCACCGGCGTCACCACCGACACCGCCGGCACCACCGGTGCCGCCGACCCCACCAGCGACCCCGGCCAACCCACTGTTATCCCGCCCGGCGCCCCCGAAGCCGCCGGTGCCACCGACACCACCATCACCACCAGCCCCGCCGGCGCCCTGCACCCCACCGGTCCCGGCACCCGCGGCGCCACCCACACCACCGGTGCCACCCGCCCCGCCCGCGGCACCAGCAAACCCGGACCCGCCCTCAGGGGCCCCACCAATACCGAAGCCACCGGCACCGCCGACACCACCCCCACCACCAGCGCCACCGGAACCCGACTTGCCCGCCGCACCGGTCACCGAGCCGGCGCCGCCGACCCCGGCGTTGCCGCCGACCCCACCAGTGCCGCCGGTGCCGCCGACCCCACCCGCAGCGGCTTGCACCGCACTGTTATCGACGCCGGCGCCGCCGGTGCCGCCCTTACCGCCGACACCGCCATCACCACCGAGGCCACCAGCGCCCTGGATCCCACCGGTCCCGGCACCGGCAGCGCCACCGGCACCACCAAAGCCGCCCTGGCCACCCGCAGCGCCCTCACCACCGATCCCGCCGCCAGCCGCCCCGGCCGCGCCGAAGCCACCCGTACCGCCGACACCACCAGTGCCACCGACACCGCCATCACCGGACTTGCCGGCCGCACCCACGGTCGAGCCGGCGCCACCAGCACCCGCGGCGCCACCGACACCGCCGGCACCACCGTCACCACCCTGACCGCCGTAAAGACCCTGATAGGCGCTGTTATCGAGCCCGGCCGCACCCGCACCGCCGTGACCACCCACACCACCGCCGCCCCCGGCACCACCAGCACCCTGGACCCCGCCGGTCCCGGCACCGGCAGCGCCACCGGCACCACCAGCACCGCCCTGGCCACCGGCGGCACCGACCTCACCAGTGGCCCCCGGGGTGGCCCCGACCGCACCGAAACCACCGCCACCACCCACACCACCAGCGCCACCATCGCCACCGGAGCCCGACTGACCGGCCGCACCGGTCACCGACCCGGCGCCACCGGCACCGGCGTCACCACCCTGGCCACCCACACCACCGGCCCCGCCGACACCACCGGCCACCCCGGCCAACCCACTGTTATCCGCCCCGGCGCTACCGGCGCCACCGTGACCACCCACACCACCGGTGCCACCGACACCACCAGCGCCCTGGACCCCGCCGGTCCCGGCACCCGCAGCGCCACCGACACCACCGGTGCCACCGGCCCCGCCCGCGGCACCCGCATCACCGATGACTCCGGCCCCGGACCCGGCCGCCCCGAAACCACCCGCACCACCGAAACCACCATGACCGCCGGTGCCGCCGTCACCGGACTTGCCCGCCGCACCGCTCACCGAGCCGGCGCCACCAGCACCGGCGTCACCACCGACACCGCCGGCACCACCGGTGCCGCCGACCCCACCAGCCACCCCGGCCAACCCACTGTTATCCCGCCCGGCGCCCCCGACACCGCCGGTGCCACCCACACCACCATCACCACCAGCCCCGCCGGCGCCCTGCACCCCACCGGTCCCGGCACCCGCGGCGCCACCCACACCACCGGTGCCACCCGCCCCGCCCGCGGCACCAGCAAACCCGGACCCGCCCTCAGGGGCCCCACCAATACCGAAGCCACCGGCACCGCCGACACCACCCCCACCACCAGCGCCACCGGAACCCGACTTGCCCGCCGCACCGGTCACCGACCCGGCGCCACCAGCACCGGCGTCGCCACCGACACCACCGGCACCACCGGTGCCGCCGACCCCACCGGCCACCCCGGCCAACCCACTGTTATCCCGCCCGGCGCCCCCGAAGCCACCGGTGCCACCCACACCACCATCACCACCGACACCGCCGGCGCCCTGCACCCCACCGGTCCCGGCACCCGCAGCGCCACCCACACCACCGGTGCCACCCGCCCCGCCCGCGGCACCAGCAAACCCGGACCCGCCCTCAGGGGCCCCACCAATACCGAAGCCACCGCCACCGCCGACACCACCAGTGCCACCGACACCGCCATCACCGGACTTGCCGGCCGCACCCACGGTCGAGCCGGCGCCGCCGACCCCGGCGTTACCGCCGACACCACCCGCGCCGCCGGTGCCGCCGACCCCACCCGCAGCGGCTTGCACCGCACTGTTATCGACACCGGCGCCGCCGGTGCCGCCCTTACCGCCGACACCGCCATCACCACCGAGGCCACCAGCGCCCTGGACCCCACCGGTCCCGGCACCGGCAGCGCCACCGGCACCACCAAAGCCGCCCTGGCCACCCGCAGCGCCCTCACCACCGATCCCGCCGCCAGCCGCCCCGGCCGCGCCGAAGCCACCCGTACCGCCGACACCACCAGTGCCACCGACACCACCGTCACCGGACTTGCCGGCCGCACCCACGGTCGAGCCGGCGCCACCAGCACCCGCGGCGCCACCGACACCGCCGGCACCACCGTCACCACCCTGACCGCCGTAAAGACCCTGATAGGCGCTGTTATCGAGCCCGGCCGCACCCGCACCGCCGTGACCACCCACACCACCGCCGCCCCCGGCACCACCAGCACCCTGGACCCCGCCGGTCCCGGCACCGGCAGCGCCACCGGCACCACCAGCACCGCCCTGGCCACCGGCGGCACCGACCTCACCAGTGGCCCCCGGGGTGGCCCCGACCGCACCGAAACCACCGCCACCACCCACACCACCAGCGCCACCATCGCCACCGGAGCCCGACTGACCGGCCGCACCGGTCACCGACCCGGCGCCACCGGCACCGGCGTCACCACCCTGGCCACCCACACCACCGGCCCCGCCGACACCACCGGCCACCCCGGCCAACCCACTGTTATCCGCCCCGGCGCTACCGGCGCCACCGTGACCACCCACACCACCGGTGCCACCGACACCACCAGCGCCCTGGACCCCGCCGGTCCCGGCACCCGCAGCGCCACCGACACCACCGGTGCCACCGGCCCCGCCCGCGGCACCCGCATCACCGATGACTCCGGCCCCGGACCCGGCCGCCCCGAAACCACCCGCACCACCGAAACCACCATGACCGCCGGTGCCGCCGTCACCGGACTTGCCCGCCGCACCGCTCACCGAGCCGGCGCCACCAGCACCGGCGTCACCACCGACACCGCCGGCACCACCGGTGCCGCCGACCCCACCGGCCACCCCGGCCAACCCACTGTTATCCCGCCCGGCGCCCCCGAAGCCACCGGTGCCACCGACACCACCATCACCACCAGCCCCGCCGGCGCCCTGCACCCCACCGGTCCCGGCACCCGCGGCGCCACCCACACCACCGGTGCCACCCGCCCCGCCCGCGGCACCAGCAAACCCGGACCCGCCCTCAGGGGCCCCACCAATACCGAAGCCACCGCCACCGCCGACACCACCAGTGCCACCGACACCGCCATCACCGGACTTGCCGGCCGCACCCACGGTCGAGCCGGCGCCACCAGCACCCGCGGCGCCACCGACACCGCCGGCACCACCGTCACCACCCTGACCGCCGTAAAGACCCTGATAGGCGCTGTTATCGAGCCCGGCCGCACCCGCACCGCCGTGACCACCCACACCACCGCCGCCCCCGGCACCACCAGCACCCTGGACCCCGCCGGTCCCGGCACCGGCAGCGCCACCGGCACCACCAGCACCGCCCTGGCCACCCGCGGCACCCACCTCACCGGTGGCCTCCGGCCTGGACCCGACCGCCCCGAAACCACCCGCACCACCGACACCACCATGACCGCCGGTGCCGCCGTCACCGGACTTGCCCGCCGCACCGCTCACCGACCCGGCGCCACCAGCACCGGCGTCGCCACCGACACCGCCGGCACCACCGGTGCCGCCGACCCCACCGGCGACCCCGGCCAACCCACTGTTATCCCGCCCGGCGCCCCCGACACCGCCGGTGCCACCGACACCACCATCACCACCAGCCCCGCCGGCGCCCTGCACCCCACCGGTCCCGGCACCCGCAGCGCCACCCACACCACCGGTGCCACCCGCCCCGCCCGCGGCACCAGCAAACCCGGACCCGCCCTCAGGGGCCCCACCAATACCGAAGCCACCCGTACCGCCGACACCACCGGTGCCACCGACACCACCGTCACCGGACTTGCCGGCCGCACCCACGGTCGAGCCGGCGCCACCAGCACCCGCGGCGCCACCGACACCGCCGGCACCACCGTCACCACCCTGACCGCCGTAAAGACCCTGATAGGCGCTGTTATCGAGCCCGGCCGCACCCGCACCGCCGTGACCACCCACACCACCGCCGCCCCCGGCACCACCAGCACCCTGGACCCCGCCGGTCCCGGCACCGGCAGCGCCACCGGCACCACCAGCACCGCCCTGGCCACCGGCGGCACCGACCTCACCAGTGGCCCCCGGGGTGGCCCCGACCGCACCGAAACCACCGCCACCACCCACACCACCAGCGCCACCATCGCCACCGGAGCCCGACTGACCGGCCGCACCGGTCACCGACCCGGCGCCACCGGCACCGGCGTCACCACCCTGGCCACCCACACCACCGGCCCCGCCGACACCACCGGCCACCCCGGCCAACCCACTGTTATCCGCCCCGGCGCTACCGGCGCCACCGTGACCACCCACACCACCGGTGCCACCGACACCACCAGCGCCCTGGACCCCGCCGGTCCCGGCACCCGCAGCGCCACCGACACCACCGGTGCCACCGGCCCCGCCCGCGGCACCCGCATCACCGATGACTCCGGCCCCGGACCCGGCCGCCCCGAAACCACCCGCACCACCGAAACCACCATGACCGCCGGTGCCGCCGTCACCGGACTTGCCCGCCGCACCGCTCACCGACCCGGCGCCACCAGCACCGGCGTCGCCACCGACACCGCCGGCACCACCGGTGCCGCCGACCCCACCGGCCACCCCGGCCAACCCACTGTTATCCCGCCCGGCGCCCCCGAACCCGCCGGTGCCACCGACACCACCGTCACCACCAGCCCCGCCGGCGCCCTGCACCCCACCGGTCCCGGCACCCGCAGCGCCACCCACACCACCGGTGCCACCCGCCCCGCCCGCGGCACCAGCAAACCCGGACCCGCCCTCAGGGGCCCCACCGATACCGAAGCCACCGGCACCGCCGACACCACCCCCACCACCAGCGCCACCGGAACCCGACTTGCCCGCCGCACCGGTCACCGAGCCGGCGCCGCCGACCCCGGCGTTGCCGCCGACCCCACCAGTGCCGCCGGTGCCGCCGACCCCACCCGCAGCGGCTTGCACCGCACTGTTATCGACACCGGCGCCGCCGGTGCCGCCCTTACCGCCGACACCGCCATCACCACCGAGGCCACCAGCGCCCTGGACCCCACCGGTCCCGGCACCGGCAGCGCCACCGGCACCACCAAAGCCGCCCTGGCCACCCGCAGCGCCCTCACCACCGATCCCGCCGCCAGCCGCCCCGGCCGCGCCGAAGCCACCCGTACCGCCGACACCACCAGTGCCACCGACACCACCGTCACCGGACTTGCCGGCCGCACCCACGGTCGAGCCGGCGCCACCAGCACCCGCGGCGCCACCGACACCGCCGGCACCACCGTCACCACCCTGACCGCCGTAAAGACCCTGATAGGCGCTGTTATCGAGCCCGGCCGCACCCGCACCGCCGTGACCACCCACACCACCGCCGCCCCCGGCACCACCAGCACCCTGGACCCCGCCGGTCCCGGCACCGGCAGCGCCACCGGCACCACCAGCACCGCCCTGGCCACCGGCGGCACCGACCTCACCAGTGGCCCCCGGGGTGGCCCCGACCGCACCGAAACCACCGCCACCACCCACACCACCAGCGCCACCATCGCCACCGGAGCCCGACTGACCGGCCGCACCGGTCACCGACCCGGCGCCACCGGCACCGGCGTCACCACCCTGGCCACCCACACCACCGGCCCCGCCGACACCACCGGCCACCCCGGCCAACCCACTGTTATCCGCCCCGGCGCTACCGGCGCCACCGTGACCACCCACACCACCGGTGCCACCGACACCACCAGCGCCCTGGACCCCGCCGGTCCCGGCACCCGCAGCGCCACCGACACCACCGGTGCCACCGGCCCCGCCCGCGGCACCCGCATCACCGATGACTCCGGCCCCGGACCCGGCCGCCCCGAAACCACCCGCACCACCGAAACCACCATGACCGCCGGTGCCGCCGTCACCGGACTTGCCCGCCGCACCGCTCACCGACCCGGCGCCACCAGCACCGGCGTCACCACCGACACCGCCGGCACCACCGGTGCCGCCGACCCCACCGGCCACCCCGGCCAACCCACTGTTATCCCGCCCGGCGCCCCCGACACCGCCGGTGCCACCGACACCACCATCACCACCAGCCCCGCCGGCGCCCTGCACCCCACCGGTCCCGGCACCCGCAGCGCCACCCACACCACCGGTGCCACCCGCCCCGCCCGCGGCACCAGCAAACCCGGACCCGCCCTCAGGGGCCCCACCAATACCGAAGCCACCGGCACCGCCGACACCACCCCCACCACCAGCGCCACCGGAACCCGACTTGCCCGCCGCACCGGTCACCGAGCCGGCGCCACCAGCACCGGCGTCGCCACCGACACCACCGGCACCACCGGTGCCACCGACCCCACCGGCCACCCCGGCCAACCCACTGTTATCCCGCCCGGCGCCCCCGAAGCCACCGGTGCCACCCACACCACCATCACCACCGACACCGCCGGCGCCCTGCACCCCACCGGTCCCGGCACCCGCAGCGCCACCCACACCACCGGTGCCACCCGCCCCGCCCGCGGCACCAGCAAACCCGGACCCGCCCTCAGGGGCCCCACCAATACCGAAGCCACCGGCACCGCCGACACCACCCCCACCACCAGCGCCACCGGAACCCGACTTGCCCGCCGCACCGGTCACCGAGCCGGCGCCGCCGACCCCGGCGTTGCCGCCGACCCCACCAGTGCCGCCGGTGCCGCCGACCCCACCCGCAGCGGCTTGCACCGCACTGTTATCGACGCCGGCGCCGCCGGTGCCGCCCTTACCGCCGACACCGCCATCACCACCGAGGCCACCAGCGCCCTGGACCCCGCCGGTCCCGGCACCGGCAGCGCCACCGGCACCACCAAAGCCGCCCTGGCCACCCGCAGCGCCCTCACCACCGATCCCGCCGCCAGCCGCCCCGGCCGCGCCGAAGCCACCCGTACCGCCGACACCACCAGTGCCACCGACACCGCCATCACCGGACTTGCCGGCCGCACCCACGGTCGAGCCGGCGCCACCAGCACCCGCGGCGCCACCGACACCGCCGGCACCACCGTCACCACCCTGACCGCCGTAAAGACCCTGATAGGCGCTGTTATCGAGCCCGGCCGCACCCGCACCGCCGTGACCACCCACACCACCGCCGCCCCCGGCACCACCAGCACCCTGGACCCCGCCGGTCCCGGCACCGGCAGCGCCACCGGCACCACCAGCACCGCCCTGGCCACCGGCGGCACCGACCTCACCAGTGGCCCCCGGGGTGGCCCCGACCGCACCGAAACCACCGCCACCACCCACACCACCAGCGCCACCATCGCCACCGGAGCCCGACTGACCGGCCGCACCGGTCACCGACCCGGCGCCACCGGCACCGGCGTCACCACCCTGGCCACCCACACCACCGGCCCCGCCGACACCACCGGCCACCCCGGCCAACCCACTGTTATCCGCCCCGGCGCTACCGGCGCCACCGTGACCACCCACACCACCGGTGCCACCGACACCACCAGCGCCCTGGACCCCGCCGGTCCCGGCACCCGCAGCGCCACCGACACCACCGGTGCCACCGGCCCCGCCCGCGGCACCCGCATCACCGATGACTCCGGCCCCGGACCCGGCCGCCCCGAAACCACCCGCACCACCGAAACCACCATGACCGCCGGTGCCGCCGTCACCGGACTTGCCCGCCGCACCGGTCACCGACCCGGCGCCACCAGCACCGGCGTCGCCACCGACACCACCGGCACCACCGGTGCCGCCGACCCCACCGGCCACCCCGGCCAACCCACTGTTATCCCGCCCGGCGCCCCCGAAGCCACCGGTGCCACCCACACCACCATCACCACCGACACCGCCGGCGCCCTGCACCCCACCGGTCCCGGCACCCGCAGCGCCACCCACACCACCGGTGCCACCCGCCCCGCCCGCGGCACCAGCAAACCCGGACCCGCCCTCAGGGGCCCCACCAATACCGAAGCCACCGCCACCGCCGACACCACCAGTGCCACCGACACCGCCATCACCGGACTTGCCGGCCGCACCCACGGTCGAGCCGGCGCCGCCGACCCCGGCGTTACCGCCGACACCACCCGCGCCGCCGGTGCCGCCGACCCCACCCGCAGCGGCTTGCACCGCACTGTTATCGACACCGGCGCCGCCGGTGCCGCCCTTACCGCCGACACCGCCATCACCACCGAGGCCACCAGCGCCCTGGACCCCACCGGTCCCGGCACCGGCAGCGCCACCGGCACCACCAAAGCCGCCCTGGCCACCCGCAGCGCCCTCACCACCGATCCCGCCGCCAGCCGCCCCGGCCGCGCCGAAGCCACCCGTACCGCCGACACCACCAGTGCCACCGACACCACCGTCACCGGACTTGCCGGCCGCACCCACGGTCGAGCCGGCGCCACCAGCACCCGCGGCGCCACCGACACCGCCGGCACCACCGTCACCACCCTGACCGCCGTAAAGACCCTGATAGGCGCTGTTATCGAGCCCGGCCGCACCCGCACCGCCGTGACCACCCACACCACCGCCGCCCCCGGCACCACCAGCACCCTGGACCCCGCCGGTCCCGGCACCGGCAGCGCCACCGGCACCACCAGCACCGCCCTGGCCACCGGCGGCACCGACCTCACCAGTGGCCCCCGGGGTGGCCCCGACCGCACCGAAACCACCGCCACCACCCACACCACCAGCGCCACCATCGCCACCGGAGCCCGACTGACCGGCCGCACCGGTCACCGACCCGGCGCCACCGGCACCGGCGTCACCACCCTGGCCACCCACACCACCGGCCCCGCCGACACCACCGGCCACCCCGGCCAACCCACTGTTATCCGCCCCGGCGCTACCGGCGCCACCGTGACCACCCACACCACCGGTGCCACCGACACCACCAGCGCCCTGGACCCCGCCGGTCCCGGCACCCGCAGCGCCACCGACACCACCGGTGCCACCGGCCCCGCCCGCGGCACCCGCATCACCGATGACTCCGGCCCCGGACCCGGCCGCCCCGAAACCACCCGCACCACCGAAACCACCATGACCGCCGGTGCCGCCGTCACCGGACTTGCCCGCCGCACCGCTCACCGACCCGGCGCCACCAGCACCGGCGTCACCACCGACACCGCCGGCACCACCGGTGCCGCCGACCCCACCAGCGACCCCGGCCAACCCACTGTTATCCCGCCCGGCGCCCCCGACACCGCCGGTGCCACCCACACCACCATCACCACCAGCCCCGCCGGCGCCCTGCACCCCACCGGTCCCGCCACCCGCGGCGCCACCCACACCACCGGTGCCACCCGCCCCGCCCGCGGCACCAGCAAACCCGGACCCGCCCTCAGGGGCCCCACCAATACCGAAGCCACCGCCACCGCCGACACCACCAGTGCCACCGACACCGCCATCACCGGACTTGCCGGCCGCACCCACGGTCGAGCCGGCGCCGCCGACCCCGGCGTTGCCGCCGACCCCACCAGTGCCGCCGGTGCCGCCGACCCCACCCGCAGCGGCTTGCACCGCACTGTTATCGACGCCGGCGCCGCCGGTGCCGCCCTTACCGCCGACACCGCCATCACCACCGAGACCACCCGCACCCTGGACCCCGCCAGCACCGGCACCGGCAGCGCCACCGACACCACCGGTGCCACCCGCCCCGCCAGCGCCACCAGCAAATCCATCCCCACCCTCAGGGGTCCCACCAATGCCGAGACCACCCGCACCACCCACACCACCAGTGCCACCTGTGCCACCGGAGCCCGACTTACCCGCGGCACCCACCGTCGAGCCGGCACCACCGACCCCGGCGTTCCCGCCCACACCACCGCCACCACCGGTGCCGCCGACCCCACCCGCAGCGCCCTGCACCGCACTGTTATCGACACCGGCCCCACCGGTGCCGCCCTTACCGCCCACACCGCCATCACCACCGAGACCACCAGCGCCCTGAACCCCACCAGCACCGGCACCCGCAGCACCACCGACACCACCGGTGCCACCCGCCCCGCCAGCCGCACCAGCAAACCCAGCCCCGCCCTCAGGGGCCCCACCAATACCGAAGCCACCCGCACCACCGACACCACCAGTGCCACCAGTGCCACCGGAGCCCGACTTACCCGCGGCCCCCACCGTCGAGCCAGCACCACCGACCCCGGCGTTCCCCCCCACACCACCAGCACCACCGGTGCCGCCGACACCACCCGCGGCGCCCTGCACCGCACTGTTATCGACACCGGCCCCACCGGCACCACCGTGACCGCCCACACCACCGCCGCCACCGGCCCCGCCCGCGCCCTGGACCCCGCCAGCCCCTGCACCCGCTGCGCCACCCGCACCACCAGCACCGCCGTGGCCACCGGAGGCACCCGCATCGCCGGTGCCTCCGGCCGTGGCCGCATTCGCCCCGAAGCCGCCCGCACCGCCGCCACCACCGGCGCCACCGGTGCCACCGGAGCCCGACTTACCCGCCGCACCCACGGTCGACCCGGCGCCGCCAGCACCCGCGTCGCCGCCGACGCCGCCGGCACCACCAGTGCCGCCGACACCACCAGCGGCCCCTTGCACCGCAGTGTTATCCACACCCACACCACCGACACCACCGGTGCCACCCACACCACCGCCGCCACCGGCACCACCCGCGCCTTGAGACCCGCCAGCACCGGCACCCGCGGCGCCACCGGCCCCACCAACACCGCCCTGACCACCCGCGGCACCCACCTCACCGGTGCCTCCCGCCGTGACCGCATTCGCCCCGAAGCCACCCGCACCGCCGCCACCACCAGTGCCACCCGTACCACCCGAACCCGACTTACCCGCTGCACCGGTCACCGACCCGGCGCCACCAGCCCCGGCATCGCCACCCTGGCCGCCGGCACCACCGGTCCCGCCGGTCCCGCCGGCCACACCGGCCAGCGCGCTGTTGTCCACCCCCGCGGCACCGGCACCGCCATGACCACCCACACCACCGCCGCCACCGGCACCACCCGCGCCCTGCACCCCGCCAGCACCAGCACCCGCTGCGCCACCGGCCCCACCAGCACCGCCGTGGCCACCGGCGGCACCCGCATCGCCGGTGCCTCCGGCCGTGGACGCATTCTCCCCGAAGCCGCCCGCACCGCCGCCACCGCCAGCGCCACCCGTGCCGCCCGAGCCCGACTTACCCGCCGCTCCGGTCACCGACCCGGCGCCACCGGCACCAGCGCTGCCGCCGACACCGCCGGCACCACCGGTTCCGCCGACACCACCAGCCACCCCGGCCAACGCACTGTTGTCCACACCCGCGCCACCGACGCCACCGGTGCCACCCACGCCACCATCACCACCGGCCCCGCCGACTCCCTGTCCACCGGCGTTACCCAGCAGCAGGCCACCCGAGCCACCTGCGCCCCCCGCCCCCGCAGCGCCTCCCGCGCCGCCGTCCCCGCCAGTGCCCCCGGCAATACCAAGCCCAACGCCACCGCCGCCAGCACCGCCGCCGCCACCTGCGCCGCCAGCCCCACCGGCCCCACCCGTGCCACCCGCGCCGAACAAGAATGATCCGCTGCCACCACCGGCACCACCGGCGCCGCCACTGCCGGCCACGCCACCAGTACCGCCCACAGCGCCAGGTGCTGCGCTATCCATGCCGGCCCCACCGTGGCCGCCGACTCCGCCGGCGCCGCCGGCACCGCCCGCCCCAAAGAACAACGAGCGCGCCACACCACCGACGCCACCGGCGCCGCCGTTACCGGCGACGCCGCCCGAGCCACCACCGGTACCCCCCGCGCCACCGACACCGCCGGCGCCGCCTGCACCCCACAACCAACCGCCACTGCCACCGGCGCCCCCAACTCCGCCCGCCATGCCGACCGCACCGGCGCCACCCGCGCCACCGACACCGCCGCTACCGACGAGGCCGGCGGCACCGCCAGCGCCGCCGTTGAGTCCTGTCGACCCGGACCCACCATTGCCGCCGTTGCCCCACAGGAGACCGCCGGCCCCGCCGGCCTGCCCTGTTCCCGGCGCTCCGTCAACACCATTACCGATCAGTGGACGACCGAGCAGCGCCTGAGTTGGTGCATTGATAACCCCCAAGACCTGCTGCTCCACGGCCTGCAACGGCCCCGCGTTGGCCGCCTCAGCCAACCCGTAGGTACCCGCACTCGCAGTCAGCATCCGGATGAAGTCGTCATGGAACAAGGCCACCCGCGCGCCCGCCATCTGATACTCCCGACCGAGCGAACCGAATAGCTCCGCGATCGCCGCCGACACCTCATCACCCGCCGCCGGCAACACCTCCGCCGTCGCCCCCCAAGCCGCCAGGTTGGCTTGCCTCAGGCCCGCACCGACCGTGGCCAGATTTTCAGCAGCCGCACTGAGGGAATCCGTAGACGCGAAGACGAAAGACATCAGACAACCCCTTAGTCGCGGTCAGAATATGAAGAAACAAGGCCGGGTAAAATGGCACTCAGAGCGCACCATACTCAGTATTTTTTCGTTGCGATACAGATCACTATATTTTCATCTGTGCTGCTAGATAGCCATATTTTGCGGTATCTTGTTGTCTGTCTCAGATGAGCCGCGAATGTCTTGGGTGAGCCTTTGTGGCGGATTTTTGCGCCAGAGAAGGTGGCGAATTATCGTATTTATTGAGCAGCTTTTGTCGCGCGCGAGAGTAAGTCAAATTAGATAAGTCGGAAATGTCGCGGACACTACATTTGCGTCTCAAGCCCTCACGTGCGCCCTGTTATATGGGGTGCGCACGCATAGACCCTGCGTCGGGTCCAGGAACCTCACCCCTCGAGGGTGACGCGCCGGCCGGTCGCCGGTAGGGGGCACAACTGAGTCATGGCATGTCAGCAGGCAGCGGGCTGGCGCAGCTACGACCGCCCACACCAGCCGAGTCCCGGATCAAACACCGAGCCGCGACATCTCACTCGGCTGTAGAGATGTGTATGTTCACGACACAGGTGACAGATGAGTGGGCGTCATTGGTGACACCTGGGCAGACGATTGATGAGTCGCGCACGAAGCAGCCAGCATCACCGCCGAATGCGGACTTCCGCCCGTCACCCCCACCGCGCTCAGAGCCCCGCTCAAGGAAAACACATCACCATGTGCTGAGCAGCCAGCCCATCGACCCGACCACAAGGACTGGCCTGACCAACAGAGAATCCCTGGCCGATCTGTAACCCATAACCGATGACGCGACTCGTCGAAAGCCCTCCTGGTCATCACTGCCGTCGTTGTTGAGGGTCGTAGCCAATCGGAGGTGGCCCGCGAGTACGGGGTGTCTCAGGGTGGATCTCGAAGCTGCTCGCCCGCTATCGACTCGAAGGGGAGGCCACTTTCCAGCCGTGCTCGCGCGGCCGCGCACCAGCCCGACCCGATACTCCTCCGCCAGCTAACCCTCGGCCCCACCAGGGACTACCAACCCCGCGGCACCCCCACCGGCCGCCCAAAGAAAAAGCCCGAACCCTAAACGAGGGTTCGGACTATTCCAATGTCTTGAGACATCACAACGGCGGTGGCGGAGGTGTGTGAGTTCACGACATAGGTGACAGATGAGTCGCGTCACGGGTTACACCTGGGGTGATAGTCGATGAGTCGCGTCATAGGTGACAGTCGTGATTCATGTCCAAAGCCCGTGTGGTCGTCCTCGAAGTCATCAGTGGCCACCTGTCCGTGACCGAGGCCGCCCGTGCCTACAAGCTGTCTCGACAACACATCTACCGGCTGCTCAAGCGCTACCACGAGGGTGGTCTGGACGCGCTCGAACCGCGCTCACGCCGGCCCGCCAGCAACCCCCACGCTGTGGCCGACGAGGTCATCATCGCCGTGGTGCAACTACGTCAACGACTCACCGCCGAGGGCCTCGACGCAGGACCGATCAGCCTGCAATGGCACCTCCACCAAGCGGATCTGGCGGTGCCATCGACCTCCACCATCCGCCGCATCCTGTCCCACCACGGCCTGATCACCCCCCAGCCACGCAAGCGGCCCCGCAGCTCCTATCACCGCTTCGCCGCCGAACAACCCAACGAATGCTGGCAATCGGATTTCACCCACTGTCCCCTGGCCGATGGCAGCGACACCGAAATCCTCAACTGGCTCGACGACCACTCCCGCTACCTGCTGTGCTGCACCGCCTACCGCCGTGTCGGCGGCCCCGACGTCGTCGCCACCTTCACCACCACCGCCGCCGAATTCGGGCTGCCCGCATCCACCCTCACCGACAACGGAGCGGTCTACACCTCACGATTCACCCACGGACACAACGACTTCGAACGCCTCCTGGCCACCCTGGGCATCACCCAAAAAAACGGACATCCCGGCCACCCCCAAACCCAAGGCAAAATCGAACGCTTCCACCAAACCCTCAAACGCTGGCTCGCCGCCCGACCCCGACCGGCCACCCTGACTGACCTTCAAGCCCTCCTCGATGACTTCCGCGTCATCTACAACACCCAGCGGCCCCACCGCGCCCACCCCGGCCGCATCACTCCCCACCGGGCCTACCTCGCCCGCCCCAAAGCCCACCCCACCGGCGCACCCGCCGCCCACTTCCGCATCCGCCACGACACCATCGACCAATTCGGCAAACTCACCCTGCGCCACGCCAGCCGCCTGCATCACCTCGGCATCGGCCGCGCCCACGCCCACACCCCAGTACTGATCCTCATAACCGACCCCACCGTCACCGTTATCAGCAAAACCGGCTACCACATCCTCAGCAGCCACACCATCGACCCCGACCACAACTACTGGCGCAACCAAAACAAAAACCCCGGCCGATGGCCGGGGAATCTGTAACCAATGACGCGACTCATCTGTCACCAATGACGCGACTCATCACAACGGCGGTGGCGGAGGGATTTGAACCCTCGGACGGTTTTAGCCGTCACACGCTTTCGAGGCGTGCTCCTTAGGCCGCTCGGACACGCCACCGCCGAGCAGCTTACCGAACCACCCGCCGCTCACCCCAATCGCTGCCGGGCGAAGAACTCTTCGAGCGGCGCGGCGCACTCCGCGGCCAGTACACCACCGCGAACTTCGGGTCGATGATTCAGCCGGCGATCCCGCACCACATCCCACAGCGAGCCGACCGCCCCGGTCTTGGGCTCCCACGCCCCGAACACCAGCCGCGCCACCCGCGCCAGCACCAGCGCGCCGGCGCACATGGTGCAGGGTTCGACGGTGACCGCCAGCGTCGCGCCTTCCAGCCGCCACCCGTCGCCCAGCTCGCGCGCGGCCGCCCGCAGCGCCAAAATCTCGGCGTGGGCGGTGGGATCGCCGTCGGCTTCACGGGCATTGACCGCCTGAGCCAGCAAGGCCCCGTCGGGTCCGACGACGACGGCGCCGATAGGCACATCACGAGGTCCGGCGGTCCCGGCGACCGCGAGCGCGGCGCGGATCAGCTCCTCGTCAGAGGCTGTCACGTAACGCGCCTACGGCGATCACCGACCGAGACGGTCGATCACCGCCGACAACTGCTCGGCGAAGCCCATCTCTCGCGCGATCCGGCCGAGTTGCTCGTCGGCATACAGGTCACTCTCGTCGAGGATGACGCCCAGCACCGCCTCGGGCAGCCCGATGTCCGACAGCAACGCCAGGTCGCCTTCTTCGAACGGTTCGGCGTCCTCGAGGTCCTCGGGATCGATTTCGGCGTCCAGGCTGTCCAGCACCTCGGCGGCGATGTCGTAATCCAGCGCGGCGGTGGCGTCGGAGAGCAGCAACCGGGTCCCGGACGGCGCCGGACGCACGATGACAAAGAATTCATCGTCGACGTCCAGCAACCCGAATACGGCGCCGGAACTTCGCAGCTCCCGGAGTTCGGTCTCGGCGGCGGACAAACTGGTCAGCGCTTTGGGGCCCAGCGGCGCGCAGCGCCACTTGCCCTCTTCGCGCACGACCGCGACGCCGAAGCCATCGGGGGTGTCCGTAGACGGGCCTGCTGCTGAAGCCCGTTGTGCTCCCATGGCCGCCTACGCTAGTCCCTGACCTGGCCGGTGGCCAGATGAAGCCATCCCAAGCAGGCCGCTACGGACCGAACTGTGCCAACCTTGTCACTGTGGGGAAGACACCGGTGTGCGTTCTGGGGCTGGGTCTGATCGGTGGTTCGATCATGCGGGCCGCCACCGGGGCGGGCCGTGAAGTATTCGGCTACAACCGTTCGGTCGAGGGCGTTCGCGGCGCCCGGTCCGACGGGTTCGACGCTTCCACCGACCTCAGCGAGACCCTGGCCCGGGCCGCAGCGCGCGACGCCTTGATCGTGCTGGCCGTGCCCATGCCGGCCCTGCCCAACATGCTGGCGCACATCGGCGAGTCGGCCCCCGACTGCCCACTGACCGACGTCACCAGCGTCAAGCAGGCGGTGCTCGACGAGGTCATCGCGGCGGGCCTGTTGCCGCGCTTCGTCGGCGGACATCCGATGACGGGCACCGCGCATTCGGGCTGGACGGCAGGCCACGGCGGCTTGTTCAACCGGGCACCCTGGGTGGTCAGCGTGGACGACCACGTCGACCCCCAGGTGTGGTCGATGGTGACGGAGCTGGCACTGGACTGCGGCGCAGTGGTGGTGCCCGCCAAGTCCGACGAGCACGACGCCGCCGCGGCCGCGATATCGCACCTGCCGCACCTGCTGGCCGAGGCCCTGGCCATTACCGCCGCCGAGGTTCCGCTGGCCTTCGCCCTGGCCGCCGGCTCGTTCCGGGACGCCACCCGGGTCGCGGGTACGGCACCGGACCTGGTGCGCGCGATGTGCGAGGCCAACACCAGCCAGCTGACGCCGGCCACCGACCGCATCATCGAACTGCTGGGCCGCGCCCGCGAGTCGCTGGCGCACAATGGCTCGGTCGCCGAGCTGGTCGACGAGGGCCACGCGGCACGCACCCGGTACGAGAGTTTCCCCCGCTCCGACATCGTCACCGTCGTCGTCGGCGCGGACGGATGGCGTCAGCAGCTGGCCGCGGCCGGCCGGGCCGGCGGTGTGATCAGATCCGCTCTGCCAACCCTGGATAGTCGACGATGAACCCGTCGGCATCCACGACCACGGTCGTGTCTGCCACCGGCGACCGCAGCTTGATCGCGTCCAACCGGCCCTCGCTGGTGTAGCTCACGGTGGCGGCGTCGACCGTCATCTCCGGCACGTTCACATAGACCATCGGCAGCACGACCGAATCGGCCCGCTCGTGGATGCCCAGCCGCCGGATCGGCAGTGCGTTGAAGAACGGGCTGAAAACCAGGTCGACGTCCAGGGCGCCGTTGTAGCCCGCGCGTCGCTCACCCTGGTGGTCGGTGATCAGCCACATGTTCTCTTCGTCACGGGCGATCGCAAGTTGACGTTCCCGCTCGGCCAACGTGACGGTCAGCCCGAACCGCTTGGTGGCGCCCTTCTCGTCTGTCTGCAGTTCGTAGAAGGCGCCGAAGGCGGGATTGGTTGCGGTGGCCGCGGCCACGATGCGGCCGTTGGCCTTGATTCTCTTGCCGGACAACTGGATTCGCACAGATTCCATGCGCGAAATGTCCTGCGCGCGCCAGGTCAGCATCTGCGGCCAGGCACTTGGAGTCGGATTAGAAGCGGCTGCGGTCACGTCTCTACCGTAGGACTTGATGGTCAACCGCGGCGGGTTTGTCCCCAACTACCGCATCAGAACTACGATTGCGCCTGCTCAGCCGCCCGCTGCCCGGGGCCGAAGCCCATACCGCCGCCGCCATCAGTCCGTCGAGGGCCAGCGCCAGCACCGCCACCATCACCGCCCCGACCAACGCGATGTGAAATTGGCGCTCTTTGATCCCGTCGATCAGGTACCGGCCCAGCCCGCCCAGACTCGCGTACGCGGCCACCGTCGCGGTCGCGACCACTTGCAGCGTCGCGCTCCGCAGCCCGCCCAGGATCAGCGGCAGCGCGTTGGGCACCTCGACCCGCAGCAGCACCTGACGCTCGGCCATGCCGACGGCGCGCGCCGCGTCCACGACCAGCGGGTCGACATTGGCGATTCCCGCATAGGTGCCGGCCAGCAATGACGGTACGCCGAGCAGCATCAGCGCCACGATCGGCGGCCCCAGGCCCAGCCCGTACAGCAGCACCCCTAACAGCAGCACCCCCAGCGTCGGCAGCGCGCGCAGTCCGTTGACCGCGCCCACCACCAACAGTTGGCCGCGGCCGGTGTGCCCGATGACCAGACCGACCGGGACGGCGATGGCGGCCGATGCCAGCACGGCGAGCGCGGTGTATTCCAGGTGTTCGCAGGTGCGCGCCGCCAGGCCGGCCGGACCGGTCCAGTTGCCCGCGGTGGTCAGGAAGGACAACGCCTGCGCGATGAAGTTCACCGGGCGCCCCCCACGATCGGGGATTTGATGCGGCGGCTGCGCTCCCAGGGCGTGATCAGGCGGCCGGCCACGCTGATCAGCGTGTCGATGACGACGGCCAGCGTGAACATCGCGATGATCCCGGCGACGATCTGCTCGCTCTTGTTCATCTGGAATCCCGCGGTGAACCAGCTGCCGAGGCCGCCGATCCCGATCACCGAACCGACCGAGACCATCGCGATGTTGGTGACCACCACCACCCGCAGCCCGGCCACCAACACCGGGATCGACAGTGGCAGTTCAACTTTCAGCATCCGGGCCAGCGGGCCGTAGCCGATGGCGATCGCCGCGTCGCGCAGTTGCGCCGGAACCGCGTCCAGAGCTTCGAGGACCGCGCGCACCATCAGGGCGGTGGTGTAGGCGCTGAGCGCGACGATCACGTTGGCCTCGTCGAGGATTCGGGTCCCGATGATCAGCGGCAGCACGACGAACAGCGCCAGCGACGGGATGGTGAAGATCACGCTGGCCGACACCGTCGTCAACCGGCGCAGCAGTGGAGCCCGCTGAACCAGCAGTCCGAGTGGCACCGCGATGGCCAGCCCGATCGCCACCGGTATCAGCGACAGGCGCAGATGAATGACGGTCAGTGCCCACGCGGTGCCCAGATGCGTCAACAGGTAGTGCATCAGGCTCGCCGCCGGACCTGCGCAGCCGCCAGCACGTCGGTGGCCAGTACGCCACCGATCACCTTTTCGGCCCGGTCCACGGCGACACCCACCGACGACGGCGAGGACAGCGCCGCGTCCAGCGCCTGACTGAGGTTGCCGTCGATGTGGAAGACCGAGCCCACCGCTGTCATGGCCTCGGCCAGGGGCTGACCGCCGCGGTGCCGGCCCAGTCCGTCGGCGTCGATCCAGCCCCGCGGTGCGCCGTCAGCGTCGACGACCAACGCCCAGCCGTCCGGCGATGCGGCACCCGCCAGGTCGTCAGCCGGGATCGTGGCGATGTCGTGCACCGGCAGGCCGGCCGCGTCGATCAGCTGAAGCCAGCGGTAGCCACGGCCCAGGCCGATGAACTTGGCCACGAAATCATTGGCCGGGCGCGCGAGCAGCTGCGCCGGCTCGTCGTACTGCTGCAGGACACCGCCCGATCCGAACACGGCGACACGGTCGGCGAGCCGCAGCGCCTCATCGATGTCGTGCGTGACGAAGACGATTGTTTTGCGCAATTCGCTTTGCAGACGCAATATTTCGTTCTGCAATGTGTGCCGGACCACCGGGTCGACGGCGGAGAAAGCCTCGTCCATCAACAGAATTGGCGGGTCGGCGGCCAGCGCCCGCGCCACGCCCACGCGCTGCTGCTCGCCACCGGACAGTTGCGCGGGATAGCGCGAGGCGAGTTTCGGATTCAGCCCGACGCGTTCCAGAACCTCATAGGCGGCGGCGCGAGCGATGCGTCTGGACTGACCCCGCAGCACCGGCACCGTCGCGACGTTGTCGATAACCCGTTGATGGGGCATCAGACCCGCGCTCTGGATGACGTAGCCGATGCCGCGACGCAGTCGCACCGGATCAACCGTCGACACGTCCCGGCCGTCGACGGTGACGGTTCCCGAGGTGGGGTCCACCATCCGGTTGATCATGCGCAAGGCGGTGGTCTTGCCGCACCCGGAGGATCCGACGAACACGGTCAACTTGCCCTCGGGCACTTGCAGACTCAGCCGGTCGACCGCCGTTGCGCCCCCGGCGAACACCTTGCTGACGCTGTCGAAGGTGATCACGTCAGCGCTCGATCGGTCGATCGAAACCGTTGTCATGCACCCATTTACGAGCCGCCTCGTCGGGGTCGGCACCACCGTTGCCGGCGACCGCCGCGTTGAGTTCGGCGATGCCGCCGGTGGTCAGCCTGGCCGAGACCGCATCCAGCACATCCTTTAGACGGTCCGACTTCTTCTGCGAGTTCACCAGTGGCACAATGTTTCCAGCCAGGAAATTATGTTCGGGATCCTCCAGCGCAACCAGGTGGTCCTGCACCACGGCCGGTGAGGTGCTGAAAATGTTTGCCGCTGTGGCTGTCCCGTCGACCAGAGCCCGCACCGTCACCGGGCCGCCTCCGTCGTTGATGGTCATGAAGTTGCCGGAACTGATGTCGAGTCCGTACTTCTGTTTCAGGCCGATCAACCCCGACGGGCGGGTCGCGAAGGCCGACGGGGCGGCGAATCTCACCTCGGCGGAATGGGCTGCCAGGTCGGCGATGGTCTTGAGATTCCATTTGGCGGCGGTCGCCGCGGTGACGGTCACGGTGTCGGTGTCGGAAGCCGGCGACGGCGTCAGAATCGAGAGATCACCCGGCAGGCGTTGGTAGAGCTGCAATTCGACCGCATCGAGGACCGTGGCCTTCGAGTCCGGCTCGAAGTAGAGCAGTAGGTTGCCGATGTACTCCGGCACCAGGTCGATGGAGTGGTCTTTGAGAGCCGGGATGTAGGTCTCGCGGCTGCCGATACCCATCCGTCGCCCGACGTCGAAGCCGTTGGCATGCAGTGCCTGCGCGTAGATTTCGGCGACGATCTGCGATTCCGGGAAGTCACCCGAACCCACCACGATGGATTTCGGTCCGCCGGCGCCGGACCCGAAGGGATCGGGATTGCCGCAGGCGGCCACCGGGTACACCAACAACCACAAAGCCACGGCGGTCGTTGCGCGCCGCAGCATTTTCACCCTGCCGAGACTACGTGCCCGCACCGCCACGGCGCGTGAGGAGTTTTCCTGTGATTTGGTTTCATTCCGCGCCGGATAGAGAAAGATGAACGTATGACCAGTACCTCTCCTGGCTCGGTTCCGCCGGATGCCCCTCTGCCAGACCATGCGCCGTCCCGCAAGACGCCGCCGCCGCAGTCCCGTCCGCTGCCGAAAGACAAGGCGTCCGCGTTCACCAGGGCCGGTGCCCTGTGGTCGTCGCTGATCGTCGGGTTCCTGGTCCTGATCCTGCTGTTGGTCTTCATCGCCCAGAACACGGCGCCCACCGCGTTCACCTTCCTGGGCTGGCATTGGACTCTGCCACTGGGTGTGGCGATTCTGCTGGCCGCCGTCGTCGGCGGGCTGATCACCGTCGCGGTGGGTACCGCCCGGATCATTCAGTTGCGCCGCGCGGCCAAGAAGAACTTGACCGCCGCCGTCCGTTAGGACAGCTTGGCGATCTCCGCGAGTCCGCGCGAGATCAGCGGCGCCACCACCTCGGGCGCGTCGTCGGAAGCCTGGCCCTCGGCCTGCTCGGACATGCGGCGGCGGAAGTCGATACCCGCGGCGATGATGGCGAGCTTGAAGTAGGCGAGGGCCATGTAGAACTCCCACTGCCCCAGCGGCTGCCCGGACACCAGCGAGTACCGGTCGGCCAGTTCGTCGGCCGAGGGCAGTAGCGGCGACGTCCAGGCGGCCGGGGTGTCGATGATCAGATCCAGCGCCGGGTCGCGGTAGACGCACATGAGCGCCGCGTCGCTGATCGGGTCACCCAGAGTCGAAAGCTCCCAGTCGACTACCGCGCGAACGATCGTCGGGTCGTCGTTGTCCAGGATGGTGTTGTCGATCCGGTAGTCGCCGTGCACGATCGACGTCCGGCTCTGCTGCGGAATCGCTTGCTGCAGCGCCGAATGCAAGCGTGCGACGTCGTCGTCGCGGCGGTCCTCGGGTAACCGCACCAGGTCCCACTGCGAACCCCACCGGCGCACCTGTCGCTCCAGGTACCCGTCGGGTTTGCCGAAGTCGGCCAGCCCGACGGAGGCGGGGTCGATGCTGTGCAGGTCGACGAGAACCCGGATCAGCGAATCGACGCAGCCGTCGATGGCGCGGCGGCCGAGCGCTTCGAGTTGCGAGCGACGGCGCACCACCTGACCCTCGACGAATTCGACGATCTGGAACGGTGCGCCCAGCACCGTGTCGTCCTCACACAGGGCGATCGCGCGCGCCACCGGCACCGCCGTGTCCCGCAGCGCGGCCACCACCTTGAACTCGCGGGCCATGTCGTGCGCGGACGGCGTCAGGCCGTGCAGCGGCGGACGCCGGACCAGCCAGCTCGTCGCGTCGTCATAGACGCGGAACGTCAGGTTGGAGCGGCCGCCGGAGATGAACTCGCCGCGCAACTCACCGGTGCGCGGAACGTCCAGTGAACGCAGATACCCGTCCAGCGCAGCCAGCTCGAGGCCGTTGAGTCGGTCCACCGATGTCACCGCACTTGTTTACCAAAGCCCGGACGGCCGCGGGTCACCACCTTTGAATTGTTCGCTCCTCCGCACGCCGCGGCGCGGCCCGCGTCGTCGACTCACCACCTTTGGTTTCGGGGCAGCAGATCCCACACGTGCTCGGTGGCGTTCACCGTCGCCACCGTGGCCTGCCCGGTCCGGGAGAACAACAGCCGGGTCACCGAGGCGTAGTCGATGGGGAACGACAGCAGCCGGGCCGTGCCCAGGATCTCGTGCAAGATCACATTGATCACCCCGCCGTGGCTGAACGCGGCGATCGTCTCGTCGGGGTCGGCGGCGGCCACCAGGTCGTCGACCGCGCCGCGGACCCGGGCGCGGAAGGCGTCCTCGTCCACGGTGCTGGGTAGGTGCCCCTGGGCCATGCGGGCCCACTCGTCCGGGAACTCGGTACGGATCTGCTCGATCGGAATGTAGGACGTCAGGTCTCGGTCGTACTCGGCCAGTCGATCCTCGATGTCGATGGTCAGCGCGCGGGCCTGTGCCAGCGGCTCGGCCGTCTGAATCGCGCGGCGTTGCGGGCTGCTCACCACCCGCGAGATGGGAAACCGGGCAAGCGCTTCCGGCAACCGCGCGACCTGCTGTAAACCGGTCTCGGACAGGTCGGGATCGGCGCCCTCGCCGTGTTCGCTGCGCAGCGGCAGCGCATGCCGGACCAGAAGCAGTTGCATGCGCCAAGCCTTGCATGCGACTGCGCGGCGCGTTGCCGGCCCGTTGGAGAATGCTATTCTCCGCTCCGAGAGTGGGGTGTGCCGCATGGTGAGCGCGAGCGGGACCGAACTGGATGCCCGCGTCCTGGGCCGTTGGCTGGACTCGACGAATGCG
Source organism: Mycobacterium sp. Z3061 (assembly GCF_031583025.1). Taxonomy (NCBI): domain Bacteria; kingdom Bacillati; phylum Actinomycetota; class Actinomycetes; order Mycobacteriales; family Mycobacteriaceae; genus Mycobacterium; species Mycobacterium pumcae. The sequence continues at coordinate 6,582,830 of NZ_CP134062.1, forward strand.
CCGGGACAGGGTGAGGAGCCGGTCCTCGAACAACTCAGCGGCGGTTCGCAGAACACCCTCTATCTCGTGCGGCGAGGACCGGGGCCGATGGTGCTGCGGATGCCCGGCCCGCGCGCCGACGCCGCGCGCATCGACGGGTTACTGCGCGAGATCCGGCTGGTGCGGGCGCTGCGCGGCACCGATGTGCCGCATGCGGAGTTGATCGCCGCCGACGAGACCGGTTCGGTGCTGGGTATGCCGTTCTACGTGATGCGCGCGATCGACGGGTGGAGCCCGATGGACGGCGGATGGAAAGCGCCCTTCGACACCGACCTGGCGGCCCGTCGCGAGCTCGCATTCCAGCTCGTCGAAGGAGCGGCGAAATTGGGCCGGGTCGACTGGCGCGCCCAAGGCCTCGAAGGGTTCGGCCGACCCGACGGATTCCACGAGCGGCAGGTCGACCGCTGGCTGGCCTTCCTCGACTCCTACAAGGTGCGCGAGCTGCCCGGCCTGGACGAAGCCGCGGACTGGTTGCGCCGCAACCGTCCTACGCATTACACACCCGGGATCATGCACGGCGATTACCAATTCGCGAACGTGATGTTCGCGAACGGGGCGCCGGCCCGGCTGGCGGCGATCGTGGACTGGGAGATGACCACGGTCGGCGACCCGCTACTGGACCTGGCGTGGTCGCTGCTGGGCTATGACGGTGAGGAGCCCCGCGCCGGCGGGTTCTACCTCGACATGACCGGCATGCCGCGCCGCAGCGAATTGCTGTCGCACTACGAGTCGATCAGCGGACTGTCCACCGAGAACATCGACTACTACCTGGTGCTGGCGAACTGGAAGCTGGGCATCGTGCTGGAGAAGACCTACGCTGCGGGGGTGCGCACCGGCAAAGTCGACCCGAAGATCAAGGACGCGTTCGGGGCGATGATCCCGCAGCTGATCGCCACCGCCGCCGAGTTGACGAGGTCCTGAGATGGGTTATGCCGAACAGCTTTTCGACCTGACCGACCAGGTGGTGCTGATCACCGGGGGCAGCCGCGGACTGGGGCGCGAGATGGCGTTCGGGGTGGCGCGCTGCGGCGCCGACGTGGTGATCGCCAGCCGCAACATGGACAACTGCGTGACCGTCGCCAAGGAGATCGAGACCGAGACCGGCCGCACCGCCCTGCCCTACCAGGTACACGTGGGCCGTTGGGACCAGCTCGACGGCCTGGTGGAAGCGGCCTATGACGCGTTCGGCAAGGTCGACACCCTGATCAACAATGCCGGCATGTCACCGTTGTACGGCAAGCTGTCCGAGGTCAGCGAGAAACTCTACGACTCGGTGTTCAACCTCAATCTCAAAGGGCCGTTTCGGCTTTCGGCTTTGGTGGGCGAGCGGATGGTGGCCGCGGACCGTGGCTCGATCATCAACGTCAGCTCGGCGGGCTCGCTGCGCCCGAGCCCGGACATCATTCCCTACGCCTCGGCAAAGGCCGGACTCAACGCGATGACGGAGGGTTTCGCGCGCGCGTTCGGCCCTACCGTCCGAGTGAATACTTTGATGGCCGGACCGTTTCTGACCGACGTCAGCAAGGCCTGGAACCTCGAGGAACGCGACACCGACATGTTCGGGCACCTGTCGCTCAAGCGCGCCGGCAATCCTGCCGAAATCGTCGGCGCCGCACTGTTTCTGGCGTCGGACGCGTCCAGTTTCACCACCGGCTCCATCGTGCGGGCCGACGGCGGCATTCCCTAGTGGTCAGGAGTAATCGATGGCATGGGACTTCTCCACCGAGCCGGAATTCGAGAAAAAGCTCGAGTGGGTGCGCGATTTCGTACGCGAGGAAGTGGAACCGCTCGAGGTGCTGTTCCCCGGCTGCGAGTTCCTGCCGCTGAACGACGAGCGCCGCCGCATCGTCGACCCGCTCAAGCAACAGGTGCGCGATCAAGGTTTGTGGGCGCCACATCTGGGTCCCGAGCTCGGCGGTCAGGGCTTCGGTGCGGTCAAGCTGACGCTGATCAACGAAATTCTGGGCCGCAGTCCGTGGGCACCGATCATCTTCGGGACACAGGCACCCGACACCGGCAACGCGGAAATCCTGGCCCGCTTCGGCACCCGGGAGCAGAAGGACCGGTATCTGGCCGGCCTGCTGTCCGGGGAGATTTTCTCCTGCTTCTCGATGACCGAACCGCAGGGTGGCGCCGACCCGCGGGTCTTCACCACCCGCGCGGTGCGCGACGGGGACGACTGGGTGATCACCGGGCAGAAGTTCTTCTCCTCCAACGCCTCAGTGGCCTCGTTCTTCATCGTGGTCGCCATCTCCGACCCGGACGTGCCCGTGCACCACGGCGCGTCCACGTTCCTGATCCCGGCCGGGACACCGGGTCTCACCATCGAAGCCAACCACCATCTCGTCGGAGCCGACCCGCACGAACCCGGCCATTCACTGGTCCGCTACAACGACGTCCGGGTTGGTGCGGACGCGCTGCTCGGCGAACCGGGCCAGGGCTTCCTGATCCTGCAGACGCGCCTGGCCGGCGGGCGCCTGCACCACGCCATGCGCTCCATCGGCATGGCGCAGCGGGCCATCGAAATGATGTCGCGTCGGGCGAAAAGCCGCTTCACGCAGGGCAGCTCACTGGCCGACAAGCAGCTGGTGCAGGAGTTCATCGCCGATTCGCACACCGAGCTGATCCCCTTCCGGCTCACCGTCCTGCACGCCGCCTGGCTGATCGACAACGGCGACGAACGCGCGGCCCGCGCCGAGATCGGCGTATGCAAGATACTGGCGTCCCAGGTGCTGAAATCGATTGCGCTGCGCGCCATTCAGGTGCACGGAGCGCTCGGGCTCAGTGATCAACTGCCCCTGGTCAACGTGCTGCTCGGCGGCATCGCCCTGGGCCTGGCCGACGGGCCGACGGAGGCGCACAAGGTCAACCTGGCCCGGATGCTGCTCAAGGGCTACCAGGCCGAAGAAGGTGACTGGCCCAGCGAGATGCTCGACATTCGCCGCGAGGCGGCGCGCAAGAAGTACGCCGGGCTGATCGATCGCGTCCCGGCACTTCCTGATCAGCGATGAGCGACCGGGTGAGCCTTGACGGCGGGTGATGGAGCGGACGGGTTCGTCGAGCAAGGCGTTCAGCTCGGGCAAGGGATCGGCAGGGGGATGAAGCTGCCGCCCGTTGGCCAGCACAATCCCGGCGGAAGCGGCGGCGGAGGCTGGTACCCACGGGTGGGTTCTCTTGCCGGCGGGTTGGGGCCGTCCCAGACGTTCTGTGCGACGTTGCCCTTGCCGAAGTCGACGTACCACCACTGGTGGCAGACGTTGTCGTCCCAAATCACCGGGTTGTACTGACGGTTGCCCGTGGCCACTGGCGCATCGCCCGGGCACCAGGTGAACGGGCCATCGGATCCATCTCCGGGCTGCGGTTGGGCGTCGGCGATTCCGGCGGACAGTGCCACTCCGGCGATCGCAACACCGATTGGCAAGAACGCAGCCGCGAAGGCTTTCCTGACGCGCATCTCTAAATCCCTTCTCGAAATGAGACAGCCGTATCAACATGTGTGTCATCTATCTACAGGGGAAAGCATGCAGCAGCCGTCTTGGAGAATTCTTGGAACGGCTCGACGACGCCGATTCCAGGGGGTTTACGGTGGCACCGTCGCCATGAGCGGCGGTACGTGGGTTCGGCCGACCGGCCGGGGCCCGGAAGACGTCGAGCACCTGGTGAATTTCTGCCTGCTCGGGCTGGGAGTCCGTTGATGCGCGCCATTCTCTGCAATGCTTACGGCCCCCCGGAGGAGCTGGCGCTGGCCGAGGTTGCCGACCCGCAGCCGGCGCCCGGGCAGTTGCTGGTGCGGGTGCATGCCGCTGCCGTGAATTTCCCGGACGTGCTGTTCATCGCGGGCAAGTACCAGATCAAGATCCCGCCGCCGTTCATCCCCGGCAACGAGATCGCCGGCGAGGTGGTGGCCGTCGGCACCGGAGTGACCACGAAGTTGGGCCAGCGGGTGTTCGGCGCGACGTTCGGGGCGTTCGCGGAGTTGGCGGTGCTGGATGCGGCGACTGCCGCGCCGGTTCCCGACGGCGTCGACTTCGCCTCCGCCGCCGCATTCGGCGTGACCTACCGCACGGCTTATCACGCGTTGCGCTCGGTCGCCCGCGTCGCGCCGGGTGATTGGGTGGTGGTGCTGGGGGCGGCGGGCGGAGTGGGCCTGGCCGCGGTCGATCTGGCCGTTGCGATGGGCGCTCGGGTACTGGCGGCGGCGTCGAGCCCGAAAAAGCTGGACCTGTGCCGGGAGCGTGGCGCGGAGGCCACCGTCGATTACGACAACGAGGACCTGAAGCTGCGCATCCGCGAGCTAACCGGCGACAGCGCCCGCGTGGTGCTGGACCCGGTGGGTGGATCGTATGCGGAGCCCGCGCTGCGCGGCCTGGCCCGCGGCGGCATGTTCGTCACGCTCGGCTACGCGGCCGGCTCCATCCCGGCCATTCCGCTGAACCTGGTGATGCTCAAAGACATCACGGTTCGCGGCATGGAGATTCGCACCTTCGCCGCCGACTATCCCGACGAGTGCGCCCGCGATATCGCCGAGCTCTCGCAGATGTTCGCCGACGGCAAGATCCGCCCCTACATCGGCGCGCGGTTCCCGTTGGCGGAAACCGCGGCGGCACTGCGCTTTGTCGCCGACCGCAAAGTGCTGGGCAAGGTCATCATCGACGTCGCCTGACCTGCGCGAGCAGACGCAAAAGCCCCCGGGAGCGCCCGCTCCAAGGGGCTTTTGCGTCTGCTCGGCCCAACTAGGGGACCACGATGTTGAAGTTGGGGTCGGGTTGATCGAGCACCGCCAGCAGCGACTGCAATGCACCCTGGTCTCCGGACACCTCAAGACCAGGTGACGTGAAGTCGCCCATCGCCACCCCGAGAAGCCGGAACTTGGTGTCCAGCTTGACCGTAACCGTCGCGGTACCGGGGTCGGCGGGGACCCGGCGCTGCACCAGCACCCCGTTGCGCAACGCGAGCCGGTAGTTGGCGTCCAGGTCGGCAAAAGTGATGTCGATCGCGATGTCCAGGTCCCAGCTGCGCGGACCGTTCACCCGGATCGCGAGTCCGTCGAAGATCTGTTCCGGCGTCAACTGCGACAGCAGGCTCAGCGAGGTCGCCTGGGTGGCCGTCCCGAAGTTGCCGACGCGCAACTCGGTGGCCCCGCTCATGAAGAAGTTGCGCCAGGTCGCGTTCTCGGCACCGTAGCCCAACTGCTCCAGGGTGTCCGCATACAGCTCGCGGGCCGGACCGTGATGTTCGTCGGTGAACATCGCATGATCTAACAGTGTTGCTGCCCAACGGAAATCGCCGGAATCGAAGGCAGCGCGGGCCAGCTCGACGACCCGGTCGATGCCGCCGAGAGCCTCGACGTACCGCGGACCCAGCGCCTCGGGCGGGTGCGGCCACAGCCGGCCCGGGTTGCCGTCGAACCAGCCCATGTATCGCTGGTAGACGGCCTTGACGTTGTGGCTGACCGAGCCGTAGTAACCGCGGGCATGCCAGGCCTGGTCCAATGCCGGTGGCATCTGGAACATTTCAGCGATCTCCACACCGGTGAAGCCCTGGTTGAGCAGCCGCAGCGTCTGGTCGTGCAGGTACGCGTACAGGTCGCGCTGCAGCGAGAGGAATTCGACGATGTGGTCGTGCCCCCAGGTGGGCCAGTGGTGGGACGCGAAAACCACGTCGGCGCGGTCGGCGAAGGTGTCGATCGCCTCCGTGAGATACCCCGACCAGGCATGCGGGTCACGCACCAGTGCGCCGCGCAGCGTCAACAGGTTGTGCAGGTTGTGGGTCGCGTTCTCGGCCATGCACAATGCGCGGAATTGCGGGAAATAGAAATGCATTTCAGCGGGGGCCTCGGTGCCTGGCGCCATCTGGAACTCGATCTGCACACCGTCTACGGTGTGCGTCTCCCCCGTCTTCTTGATATCGATGGTCGGGACGATCAGCCCGACCTCGCCGGTGGACGGCGTCTGCCCCAGACCGCAGCCCACCTGCCCGGACGGTCCCCGATCCAGCAGCGTGCCGTACATATAGGTCGCGCGGCGCGTCATCGCCGGACCGGCATAGACGTTCTCCTGGACGGCGTGTGCGGTGAAGCCCTCGGGCGCCAGCACCGCCACCTTGCCGGCGTCCACGTCGGCCTGCGATGTCACCCCGAGCACACCGCCGAAGTGGTCGACGTGGCTGTGGGTGTAGATCACCGCGACGACCGGCCGCTCACCGCCGCGGTGCGCGCGGTACAGCTCCAGCGCGGCCGCGGCCACCTCGGTGGAGACCAGCGGATCGATGACGATGACTCCGGTGTCGCCCTCGATGAAGCTGATGTTGGAGATGTCGAACCCGCGGACCTGATAGATGCCCGGCACCACCTCGTACAGGCCCTGCTTGGCGGCCAGCGTCGACTGCCGCCAGAGGCTGGGGTGCACCGACGTGGGTGCGGACCCGCTCAGGAACGAGTACACGTCGTTGTCCCACACCACGCGGCCGTCGGCCGCCTTGATGACGCACGGCGTCAGCGCGGCGATAAAGCCGCGATCGGCATCGTCGAAATCCCTTGTGTCATCGAACGGTAGCGCATGCCGGCTATGTGCCGACTCAATTGTCGCAGTAGGAGGCCTGTGATCCACCGGCACTACCTTGCCATTAATCGGGCCGTCCCGAGTCACAACTCGCGTGCAAATTAATTGTCGTTGGACCCTAGCCATTCCAACCAGTGAAGTCGCATACTGCCGGGGCGGTCCGCAATGACGATGGACCGCTACAACGGCAAAGGAGCACAGGTGAAGCGTGGACTGACGGTCGCTGTGGCCGGGGCGGCCATTCTGGTCGCGGGTCTTTCCGGATGTTCGGACAACAAGTCGAACACCAGCAGCGGTTCCTCGAGCGCGACGTCAAGCGGAGGCGGCGGGGCCTCCGGAACGAAGGTGATCATCGACGGGCAGGACCAGCACGTGACCGGCACGACCGTGTGCACGACGGCGGCCGGCAACGTCAACATCGCGATCGGCGGCCAGGCGACCGGCATCGCCGCGGTGCTCACCGACGCCAACCCGCCCGAGGTGAAGTCCGTCGGACTCGGCAACGTCAACGGCGTCACCCTCGCGTACACCTCAGGCACCGGACAGGGCAAGGCCGAGGCGACCAAGAACGGCAACGCCTACAAGATCACCGGTACGGCCACCGGGGTTGACATGGCCAACCCGATGTCGCCGGTGAACAAGCCCTTCGAAATCGACGTCACCTGCTCCTAATGTGATGACGCGGGCGGTTGCCGACCATTGACCGGCAACCGCACCGCGAACTCGGTATGGCCGGGTCGGCTGTGCACCGTGATGGTTCCACCGTGTGCTTTGACGACGGCCGACACGATCGCCAAACCGAGTCCCGTACTGCCGCCCTTGCGCGAGCGTGAGCTGTCCCCGCGCGCGAACCGCTCGAACACCTCCGACTGCTGCGCCGCCGGAATCCCCGGGCCGTTATCGATCACCTGCAGCAGCGTGTGCGTCGGCTCGGTGCTCAGCCGGGTGGTGACCACGGTGCCCGGCGCGGTGTGAATGCGGGCATTCGCCAGCAAATTAGCCATTACCTGACGCAGCCGCGCCTCGTCGCCGGTCGCCATCACCGGTTCGGGCGGCAGATCGAGTTCCCACTGATGTTCGGGCCCGGCGATGTGAGCGTCGCTGACGGCGTCCACCGCCAATCGGGACAGGTCGACCGGTTCACGCTCCAGCGGCCGGCCGGAGTCCAGCCGGGCCAGCAGCAGCAGGTCTTCGACCAGACGCGTGATCCGGTCGGTCTCGGACGCGACCCGGCTCATGGCGTGCGCGACGGCCTCCCGATCGTCACCCATGCGTTGAGCGAGTTCGGTGTAGCCGCGGATCGCCGCCAACGGCGTACGCAGTTCGTGGCTGGCGTCGGCGACGAACTGGCGCACCCGCGTCTCGCTGGCCTGCCGGGTCGACAGCGCGGCGGAGATGTGATCCAGCATTCTGTTGAGCGCCGAACCGAGTTGCCCCACTTCGGTAGAGGGATTCGCATCGGCTTCGGGCACCCGCACCGGCAGCTCCACCTCACCGCGGTCCAGCGGCAGGTCTGCCACTTTGGTCGCGGTCTGGGAAACTCGCTGCAACGGCGCGAGTGCCCGCCGGATCGTCACCACACCCGCGGCGGTCGCGGCGGCCATCGCGATCAGCGTGACGATGCCGAAGATGACCAGCATCCGAAACCCGGTGGCGTCGATGTTGGACATCGACAAGCCGGTCACGATCACGTCGGCCCGGTTGCGGCTCGGCGCGGCCACCACCCGGTAGCGGCCGAGACCGTCGAGATTCAAAGTCACCGGCGAGCGGCTGCCGGCGATCTGCTCCAGCTGGTGCTGGGCGGTCGGCGTCAAAGCCGCCCGGGTGCCGCTACTGGTCAGATAACCCGCGTCCAGCGTCGCGCCGTCACTGACGACCGCGGCGACCATGCCGGCGGGCTGACCCGGAGCGTCCAGGAACCTGGGGCCCGGACCGGTCTTGGGGACGCGCGGCTCGTGGTGCCGGGGCGATTCGGGATACAGCAACGAGGATCGGTACGAGGTACCGCTGAGCTGGCTGTCCAACTGCGCGAGCAAATGGTGGCGCAGCGCGAGTTCTGTTGCGGCGGTGATCCCGAGGCACACGACGGCGAGAATCGTGACCTGCCCGACGATGAGGCGCCGACGCAGCGACCAGACCCGCGGGCTCCTAGCGCGCCGGCTTGAGGACATACCCTGCGCCGCGCAGCGTGTGGATCATGGGTTCGCGACCGTTGTCGATCTTCTTGCGCAGGTATGAGATGTAGAGCTCGACGATGTTCGACCGGCCGCCGAAGTCATAGCTCCATACGCGGTCCAGAATCTGCGCCTTGCTCAGCACCCGCTTGGCGTTGCGCATCATGAACCGCAGCAGTTCGAACTCGGTGGAAGTCAACGAAATCGGTTCACCTGCCCGGGTCACCTCATGGCTGTCCTCGTCGAGGACCAGGTCACCGACGACCAGCTGGGCGCCGCTGTCGACGGTGGTGACGCCGGTGCGTCGCAGCAATGCGCGCAACCGCAGGACCACTTCTTCGATGCTGAACGGCTTGGTGACGTAATCGTCTCCGCCGGCGGTCAATCCGGCGATCCGGTCTTCCACCGCGTCCTTGGCCGTCAGCAGCAGGACCGGCAGCCCGGGATTCTCCTGGCGCAACCGGTGCAACACGTCCAGGCCGCTCATGTCCGGCAACATAACGTCGAGGACGACGACGTCTGGGCGGTCGGCGCGGGCGGCGGAGATGGCCGAAGAACCGTCGCCGGCCGTGACGATGTTCCATCCCTCATACCGCAGGGCCATCGACACCATCTCGGCCAAGACCGGTTCGTCATCCACCACCAACACGGTGACCGGTTGACCGTCGGCGCGGCACATGACCACGCGCTCTGTTCGGGGAGCCGCCACGAGTTCCAGTATCCGCACCCGACTGGGCCGAGGCTATGGCGTTCCTATGCGCCGGCTGTGTAACGAAAGAATCCCGTGGCCGCGGTTGCGGTCACGGGACCTTCCCGGTGTGCCGTTGGGTCAGTACCAGTTTCGCCTGCCGGCGACGGGGCGGCCGACGGAGCCCATGGCCCACATGACCGCACCGACAACAAGCAGAACCACTCCAAGCACCGTCAACAAATGCACCCCGAAGACAAAGCCGAGGATGAGCAACAGAGCACCGACGACAATCATGGCGATTTTCCTTTACCTAGCAGGGACATAACTGATTGACTGCATTGCACTGGGCTGCGGCAACTTGGGCGCATGGCAGTCTTTGACTTTCGGATTTACGCCCATGTAATTCAATGGCCCCGCTATGACCGTCACCGCAACGGTTCCCAGTGAGGCACAACTGGTTTCCTCGCCCTTGAAGTAGTCTCGCTGCCAGGCTGCGAGGACTCCGATGAGCAGCCAGACCAGAACAATTGCCCCGAGAATTCCGCGACCGCGATACATAGAGACCTCCATTGTTGCCCGAAACAATTCCCGTCCGTGCAGCGTTGCCCGTTGTACTCGTGCCTAAACATGAAAATGGCGGAAGGATTGCCGCAGATTCAGGCTTGCGCGCCTTGCCCGGCGAGCCAGGAAGCGGCCCGCCTATTCGAGGCGCGGGACAACCAGGCGTCCTGAATCAGCTCGGTCAACTCGGTCAGGCTGATCTCGGCCAACCGGCTCGACCGCACCAGCACCGAGGGGTGCCCGTCGAAATGGGAAGAACTGAAGAAGGGCGATTCAGGGTCCTGGATCAGGGCGAGCTTGTCGCTCTCCGACTCCACCCACAGCATGATCACATCGGCCCATCGCTCTCCGCTGGCGGGATCGGTGCAATCGGGCTGGGGAGTGCGGAAGAACACGAACGACTTCCCGCCCACCTGGTAGATCGGGTTGCCCTTCGGCCCCTCCAGACGCTTGACGTGCGGCATGGACGCGGCGATCCGATGCACGTCGCGGACCGTGGCGGGGCGATCAGCCATAACGGCGACGATACCGGCCGGGTCTGACGGTCGGCGTCTGTAGCATGGGCAACCGTAAAAGGTTGCTGCAGAGGGGGATAACGGCACGGTGACTGATACCTTGTTCGCCGACGTCTCGGAATACCAAGTGCCGGTTAACGACTCATATCCGTACCCGGTGCTATCGATTCGCGTGAGCGACGGCACCTACCGGGATCATAATTTCGCCCGCAACTACGCCTGGATGCGCGGCGCAATCGACAGTGGCCGGCTGACATTCGGCATCGTCTACACCTACGTGCGCCCCAATTGGCAGGCCAACGCCGACACCGTGCGCGCGATGATCGACGCGGAAGGCGGCCTGCACCCACGGGTTGCCCTGATGCTCGACGTCGAGTCCGGGGGCAACCCGCCCGGTGACGGGTCGAGCTGGATCAATGCGTTGTATTGGAATCTGTCCGACTACGCGGGCTCAGCGGCCCGAATCATCGGATATGCCAACGCCTATGACTTCTTCAATATGTGGCGGGTGCGCCCGCCCGGCCTGCGCGTGGTCGCGGCCGGTTACGGGTCGAATCCCAATCTGCCCGGGCAGGTCGCGCACCAGTACACCGACGGCAACGGATACAGCCCGAATCTTCCGCAGGGCGCGCCGCCGTTCGGCCGTTGCGACATGAACTCCGCCGATGGACTCACCCCGCAACAATTCGCCGCCGCGTGCGGCATCACCACGAGCGAAGGATGGCTGATGGCTCTTTCCGACGACGAACAGACCGAACTGCTCAACAAGGTGCGCGACATCTGGGACCAGTTACGCGGGCCCGACGGCGCGGGCTGGCCCCAGCTCGGGCAGAACAGCCAGGGGCAGAACCTGACTCCAGTCGACGCGATCGCCGCGATCAAGAGGGACGTGGAGAAGCCGGCTTAGAACCGGGCCGAAAGCTAGCCCGGTATTCCGGGAATGCCGAACAGGATTCCTCCGGTACCGCCACCACCGTCTCGCCCGTCGGACCCGGCTAAGCCCTGCGGAGGAGCTCCGGCACCGCCGAGCGCTCCGGCGCCGCCGGCCCCGCCACTGCCAACCAGGCGGGATGGCCCGCCCGCCCCGCCGTTTCCGCCATTCCCGCCCGACACGTTGGTTTCGCCGGAGCCGTCTTCGGTCAACGAGGTACCGCCCGCGCCACCGGCGCCGCCGGCACCACCGTTGCCGTAGAACCATCCGCTGGCGCCGCCGTTTCCGCCGGCGCCGCCGTTGGCGCCGATTCCGTTGTTGTCATTCGGATCGGCAACCGCGCGGCCGCCCGCACCGCCCTGCCCACCGGCTCCACCGTCGCCAACCAACAACCCGCCGCTGCCACCATTACCGCCAATGCCGCCAATGCCGCCGATCAAGTCGCCGGCGTTCCCGCCGTTGCCGCCGGCGCCACCGGCCGCACCCGCCGCGAACAGCCCACCATCGCCACCGGCTCCGCCTGCGCCGCCCGCACCGCCGGAGAGCCCCACCGATACGTTTCCTGCGCTGTCGATGTAGCGGCCGATACCGCCGTCCCCTCCGTGTCCGCCATGTCCGGCAGCCCCGGAGAGCCACCCGGCCCGCCCCCCGCTGCCGCCGGACCCGCCGGCGCCGCCCGTGCCGACACCGGGAGCAGTGGGATCGTCGACGAAGTCCGGACTGAATAGACCGGCGCGACCGCCGGTGCCGCCCGCGCCACCCGCACCCCCGTTGCCGATGAGGCCGGAGTCGCCGCCGGCTCCACCGGCGCCGCCGAGTCCACCGGAAAAGCCGACAGGTGCGCCGGCACGGAAGGCAGCCGCGTCCGCTCCGGCGCCGCCGTTGCCGCCGGCACCACCATCGCCCCACACCCAGCCACCGCGGCCGCCAGACGTGTGCTCTTCCGATCTACCGCCCGCGCCGCCGTCGGCTATTCCGACCAGGCCCCCGGCGCCGCCGTCACCCCCAACGCCGCCGGCACCGAAAAACCCTGCCGCGCCACCAGCTCCGCCGGCGCCTCCGGCGCCACCGCGCACTCCGATAGCGGCCACATTCCCATCACCACCGATGCCGCCCTGTCCGCCGGCACCCGCGTTGCCGAACAGCAAACCGCCGGCCCCGCCGTTGCCGCCATTACCCCCGCTGCCGCCATTGGCGCCGAATCCCTGATTAGGAAGATCGATGCCGCCGGCGGCACCACCGCTACCGCCGGCCCCTCCGCGTCCTCCTGTCCCCCACAGTCCGGCGGCACCCCCGGCGCCACCGAGGCCTCCGTTGAAGCCATTCGCCCCCGGGGCACCGGACAATGCGGCTCCACCGTTTCCGCCGACTCCGCCGTTGCCGTACAACCAGCCACCGTGGCCTCCTGCGCCGCCGGCCGCATTCGGCCCTCCTGCGCCGCCGGCGCCACCATTGCCGACCAGCCCCGCTGCACCGCCGGCACCACCCGCCGCGTTCGCCGTGCTCTGCGAAAATCCTCTGCCGCCGTTGCCATACAACAATCCGGCGGCGCCGCCGTCGGGATTCGTGGCCGTGCCGTCAGCGCCGTTACCGATCAACGGCCGCCCGAGCAGGGCCTGTGTGGGTGCATTGACGACGCCGAGAATGTCCTGCTCCAGACGCTGCATGGTGACGTTGACTGCCTCGGCCGAGGCGTAGCGTTCGGCAGCGCCGCTCAATGCCCGCACGAACTGCTGGTGGAAGATTGCGGCCTGATTGCTCAGCACCTGATACTGCTGGGCGTGCCCGGAGAAGAGCGCGGCCACGGCGGCTGATACTTCGTCGGCACCCGCGGCGAAAACGGCCGTGGTGGGAAGCGCGGCAGCCAGGTTTGCCGAGTTGAGAATTGCCGCCGTCGCCGCGAGATCCGTCGCGGCGTTGCTCACTATCTCCGGAGCCGCATACAGATACGACATGGTCGCTCCTCTTCAACAATGCTCGAGCCGGACAGGCCGATTCAAGCAGACGGCCGCACGGCACCGGAAGGGTGAAAAGCGTTACTAGAACTGCATTCTGGGCCCCGTCATCAGGGCGTCAAGCCGGGAAGTCCGTCGGCGCCGTTCTGCAGCTTGCCGACGCCACCGATGCCACCCGCTCCCCCGGCACCGCCAGGGCCCGGCAACCGGCCAGGCGCGCCGCTGCCGCCGTTGCCCCCGTTGCCCCCCTGCGCGGCGAACAGCGTGGTGTTGGACGGACTGGTGTAGATCGCTGCACCTCCCGCGCCGCCCTGGCCGCCGGCACCGGGAGCACCCCACACCCAACCACCGGCGCCACCGCTGCCGCCGTTACCGCCCGTTCCACCAACTCCGCCCGACGCGCTGAAGTCGAAGATCGAGTTGGGAGGGATCAGCACCGAGCCACCGACGGCGAGGCCAGGCCACCCGGGGAAGCCGCCCGCCCCGCCGGCGCCGCCGACGCCACCCGCACCGAACAATCCCGCCGCACCTCCGGCACCGCCGTCGCCCCCGATGCCGGCAGGCCCGTTGGACACACTGATGCTGCTGATGCTGTCGAGGAATCCACTGCCCCCGTTGCCACCGTTGCCACCGGCGCCGGCATTGCCGAACACCAGTCCGCCGCGGCCGCCGCTGCCGCCGTTACCGCCCATGCCGGCGGCGGGACTTCCGACGGGGCTGACCCCGCTGTTGCCTCCCACGCCGCCGGTACCGCCCGCCCCTCCGGATCCGAACAGGCCCGCGGCACCACCGGCACCGCCCGCTCCGCCGTTGCCGGCCTGCGCGGCAGTTGTGGCCGTGGCGCCCGCGCCGCCGGCACCGCCCATTCCACCGTTGCCGTACAACCAGCCGCCTGGCCCACCCGCGCCGCCGGCCGCACCCGTCCCCCCGGCTGGCGCAGGTACCACGTGTCCAACTCAGGCCCGCAGCGCCGCCGCTACCGCCGGCGGCGCCGACTGCGGACTGCGAATAACCTTTCCCGCCATTGCCGTACAACATTCCGCCCGCGCCACCGTTCGGACTGGCGGCCGTGCCGTCGACGCCGTCACCGATCAGCGGCCGCCCGAACAGGGCTCGGGCGGGTGCATTGATAGCGCCGAGAATGCCCTCCTGCAGCGTCTGCAGTGACGCCGCTTCGGCGGACGCGTAGCTTCCCGCGGCCCCGGTCAGCCCGCGTACGAACTGCTCGTGGAATACCGCGAACTGGCTGCTGAACGCCTGATACTGCTGTGCGTGGCCGCTGAACAGCGACGCGACGGCTGCCGAGACCTGGTCAGCCGCGGCCGCGGCGACGCCCGTGGTGTTGGCCGCGGCCTGCAGGTTGGCGGCGTTGAGGGCCGAACCCACATCAGCGATGTCGCTCGCCGCTGCCGCGAGCATCTCCGGAGCTGCTATCAGATCCGACAAGGCACCCCCCTGTGACTCGGTTTCTCGGTAGATCGCGGATTTTGACGCGCGCGTTACCGCGCCTGCCGGTTACCCGGCGGGTCCGACAGGCCCGTCCGGTCCGCGACCACCGATCAGCGTTCCGCCCCGGCCGCCCCGGCCGCCGGCGCCTCCCGGCCCGCTGCCGAGAGTGCCGGGAAATCCGCCGGTCCCGCCGGCCCCACCCGCGCCGCCGAGGCCGAGCAGTCCAGCGGCACCGCCTATGCCGCCCACTCCGCCGACCCCCCCGTTGGACCCCTGCAGGGTGACTGTCGTGCGGATGTACGTGGCTGGTCCGCCACCGCCGCCTGCACCACCTGCCCCACCGTGGCCGTACAACCAGCCGCCGCCACCGCCGGCCCCACCGTTGCCGCCGGCCCCGGCGTTGCCTTGGTAGGTGACCGTTATGGGCATGGGCCCGTTGACGATCGAGATCGCGGGAGTGCCCGGCGGCGAAATGATGTTGTCTGGGCCGGGGAATCCCCCGGCGCCGCCGGCACCTCCGGCTCCGCCGCCACCGAACAGTCCCGCAGCCCCACCCGCGCCCCCCTGCCCGCCCACCCCTGCGGTGGCCGTCGCCACGTTGATGGTGGTGCCGTCGTCCAGGAAGGGGCTGCCGGCGTTTCCGCCCAAGCCGCCGGCTCCGCCGTTTCCATAGAGCCAGCCGCCGTGTCCGCCCGACCCCCCGTTGCCACCACTCCCGGCCGCAAGCGGGCCGGCGATATTGACGCCGGTGCTGCCACCTAGTCCGCCGGCACCGCCGGCGCCCCCGCTCCGAGCAACCCGGCCGCGCCCCCGGCCCCTCCGGCACCGCCACTGCCGGGCGCAGCGGTCCCGGTCCCGGCGGCACCCGCTCCGCCCTGGCCGCCGGCGCCGCCGTTGCCGTACAGCCAACCTCCGTTTCCGCCGGCGCCGCCGGCCGCGTTGCTGCCGCCCGACCCGCCCCTACCACCGTTGCCGATCAATCCGGCCGGACCACCCGCTCCGCCCGTTACGTCGGTGGCGGTCTGCGAATAGCCGTTGCCGCCGTTGCCGTACAACAACCCACCGGGACCGCCGTTCGGGCTGGCTGCCGTCCCGGCGGCGCCGTCACCGATCAGAGGCCGGCCGAACAGCGCCTGGCTCGGCTGGTTGATCAAGTCGAGCAGCGGCTGCAGCGGTCCGGCGTTGGCCACCTCGGCGGCGGCGTAGGAGGCGGCACCCGAGCCCAGCAACTGCACGAACCGCTCGTGGAAGGCGCTGGCCTCAAGACTCAGCGACTGGTAGCGCTGGGCCTGTCCGGCAAACACGGCCGCCACCGCGGCCGAGACCTCGTCGGCACCGGCGGGCAAAACCGCGGTGGTCGAAAACAACGCGGCGGTGTTGGCCGCCGTCAGCGCCGAGCCGACACTTTGGAGGCCCGTCACCGCCGAAGTCAGGAGCTCCGGCACCACCGCCACATACGACATGGGCGCACGATAACCGTGTCAACCGGCGCCGGTCTGGAAATTGCCGCGAGTTCTAACGGTTCGCAGAGACGAACAGCGTGGGAGGCATGGCAACTTCGGCGCCGTCGGCGACATCGCGACCGTAACGGGCCATCAATCCGGGGAAGTCCACCGCCGAGGACTCCCAGCCCCGTTCGCGCAACCACTCGGGTAGTGCGGTGCGCTCCTCGGCGTACCAGAGGTCTTCCACCGCCGGCATGTCGGCGGCCGTGACTTGAGCGGCCACCGCGCGCATGCGCTGCATCTCGTCACGTTGGCGCGCCACCAGATCGGGGTCGACGAAACCTTCGCCCGGAACGTTGGAGGCCAGCCAGCTGCCGGGCGCGCTGAGCGCATCGATCCGCTCGAACAGCAGATCCTGCGCCTGGGCGGGCAGGTAACGCACCAAGCCCTCCGCGGACCAGGCCGACGGCCGGCCGGGGTCGAACCCAGCTTCCTGCAACGCTTTCGGCCAGTCCTGGCGCAGGTCGATCGGGACGTTGACCAGTTGCGCCGTCGGGGTGGCACCGTGCCTTTCCAAGGTGGCGGTCTTGAATTCCAGCACCTTGGGCTGGTCCAGTTCGTAGACCACGGTCCCGTCCGGCCACGGCAACCGCCAGGCGCGGGCGTCCAGACCGGCGGCGAGGATCACCACCTGCCGCACGCCGGCGTCGACGGCCTGCAGGAAGAACTCGTCGAAGAACGCCGTCCTGGTGGCCATGAAATCGACCAGCATCTGCGCCCGCGCCTGCACCTGCGGGTCGATCTCGGATGCCTGAGCCAGCAGCTTGGGGTCGGCGTACAGGCTCCACATG